>JBFXGM010000011.1:0-133485 GCA_050178015.1 Mangrovibacterium sp. | reverse complement strand
CAGAAAAAAACCTTGCGCGACCAGGACGGAAAAAAGACAATTCTGCTCAGGTTGCCTGAAAATTTCCACATGGCTGACCATACCCACATTACCCCCGAGCAGCACTTTATCCTGAAAGGAGAATACAAAAGCGAAGGTAAACTTTACCACGAAGGAGATTACCAGATTTTTAGTGCTCATGAGAATCACGGGCCTTTCGAATCTGAAAAAGGAGCTCTGGTTTTAGTGGTCTGGGATCCATATCAATCCTAGCGCGAACGGTAATTAGAAAGAAGGCAGATCAGGGCATTGAATCCTGATAACGGCAGTTTATGCAGTGCTGACAAGAAAGGAACGGGCTTGCAGGAAGGAACGGAATTCTCTGTCTAAAGGCGAAAATGAAAAGAAAATCGTTTTATTCGAGCCAGGGATCCATATCTAAATTTGTCGCTGAAAAGATATCGCGGTGTTGGTACTCCGTTATTTTTCTCACCTGTTCCAAAAGTACGGAGGCTTCTTTATTCTCAGGATCGGTTTCCAGAAGTTTCTGTAAGCAATTAATTACCTGCCCATACTCCTGCCGGCTCAGATAGTTTTGCGCGGCAAGCATTAAAGCCATAGTCTTCGGGTCGTTTCTCATAAAGCGAAAGCATAAAACTTCAGTTTCAACCTGATGTTACAATCCTGAAAAATAGAACGCTAAAAAGCGGAGAAAAACGGTTGATCAGATAATAAATTGCCCCAAACTTATTTCAATCCATTCATTAAACTTCCGTCAGGGAGCATACGGTCCGGGTGAAACTGTCCGTTTTCTTCCAGTTGATATCTTTTACAACTTGCCCAGTCACCTTTGCAATATAATTCAACCCATTTCTTGTCCAGCCATCCCTTCTCGAAATAATCTTTCATCGGGCATATCGGGTACCACTTGCACGGTTTCTCGAAAACGGAAATTTTCCGGAAGTCCCGGCTCATCGTTTGCTTGATCAACGGATTATACAAAGCGGCAGAAGGATGCCGGAGCGGATAAATCTTTTGTGCGCTGCAATAAATTAGTTTGCCGACAAGATCGGACGACAACATGTTTTCGCAGCCATAGCGGGTCAAAATGAATTTTGTGGCATGATAGCCCAGCGGGATTAGAAATTCCGGTTTTATGATTTCGATTTCCTGTAACAAGTATGTGCCGCAACTATTTTTTTCGGCTGTTTTAGGTTTTCGGTTGTTGGGCAACCGGCACTTTATCAGGTTGGTCATATAAACTTCCGTTCGTTCGAGGTCAATTTCTGCCAGCAATTCATCAACGACCTTTCCCGTGGGGCCTATAAACATGCTGCCAGCTACATCTTCGGTTTCACCCGGCGCTTGGGCAATAAAGAAGAACCTGGCGTTTACATTGCCTTCGCCGCAAATCGCATTTATTCGGCTGTTGTGCAAACCGCATTGAGTGCAACCTTTAAGTTGGGCACAAAGTTTTTTCAGGCGTTCTTCTTTGCTGAATAAGTGTGTCATGGCTTCTTTCATCCGGATCCGGTTAACCGGTCAATCACTCACCGAAATTTCCTCAGGTAATACGCATGTCCGCCATAGGGTAATTTTTCAACCAGCTTTTCTTTCAACAGCATTGCGAGAAGGTCATCGCTGGCTCCGGTTTTTTGCATCAAGCCCCGCACGGCATCTTCTCGCATGGGGTGTACTGCCGTGATACTTAACAAGTCGTCCCTGAAATTTCCGGTCGAAGCAAACGCGTTGCCTTCATAACCCGTTAGCAATTCAACATGAGCAATCTTTTCTTTGAAAATATGCCAGGCCGAATTGACGGTAGCTTCATCGGCAGGTGCAACATGATTAAACGCAGGCGGGCGCGTTGGTATGGCCACGTAGGCCACATCCGGCCCGAAACTCTCGATATACAAAGCGGTGTTTTTTAACTCGGATACCGAATCGTTTATACCCCTGACCAACATGGTTTCGGTGACTATCTTTCCAGTGAATTTTTGTCTGAAATCACGAATTCCGTCTGCAATCTGATGGATGTCCAGTTGCTTGTGCGGAATGTTTAGCGTTTTCCAGGTCTCGAACGTAAAGGTATCGGCTTTTACAGAAACAAAATCAGCTTTGAGAAGGTCGTGCTGAACCTCCGGCAAGTTGATCAGCGAGGCGTTGGTGATCACTGCAACAGGTACCTGAAGTAATTTCAGTTGTTCGATTAAGCTCCCCAGGTTTATGTCCAGCGTTGGTTCTCCATCGGGGACAACGGTGATGTAATCCGGATAGTCGGTTTTATGCTGAAGCTTTGATATCAGCTCTTTTACTTCATCAACCAGTTTTTCGGGTTCATAGAACACCTGCCGTTGCAGTTGCATCTTTAGCGATTTTCCCACCTGGCAATAGCGGCAGGAATAGGTACAAACTTTATGAGGGATATTGTTCACCCCCAAGCTTAATCCTAATCTTCGGGAAGGTACTGGCCCATATACGCGTCGTTCCATGTTTGTATGATTTTCAGGCTACTGTAATTAAAAGCCTTCATGTAGCTGCCATGTCTTGAGTTCCTGTCCACTGTCCTGATCGGCCCAAACGAATGGCTGATCACCGTGTTTTTATTTACGACATTTACCTGATAATAGTTCACGAATGTTCATTATGATTCGGCGTTGTTTGGTTCAGATCAGTGTATTTTCCCAGCTATACCCTTATTTTCATGGATCCATTTTGTCTCCAACGCGCAAAAAAAAGCCTTCCCTGTCGAACGGCAGAGAAGGCTAAAGTACATTTCAGGTGGTTGGCTGAAAGCCACTATGGGTTACCGGCGTCCCGACTGTTCGGTTGCTGACTTTCTGGTCTGGCTGCTCTTGGTGGCGCCCGACGTTTTCCGGCTGCTTGAGCTGCTTGAACTGACAGCTTTCCGGGACTGGCTGGAAGAACTTCTTGAGGGAGCCGCTTTGGGCGCTGCCTGCGGTTTGGAAGTCGTCCGGTTCGAAACTGTGCCGGAGGAACGCTGCGTGGCTGGCTTTGGCTGCGTGCCCGGCGTGCTTTTCACCGTCCGGTTAGTGGAGGCTGGTGTTGACTGCCGGTAGCGGTCGCTTGACTTTCCAACGGTTGAGCTGGTGCCAGTGCGGGTCGGCGCCGTGGTTGTATTTTGATAAACACGGGGCTCCTTGCTGGTGGCACTGCGGGTGCTTGCCACGGTGGCCGGTGTGCGTGAGGTATCCGTTGTCTTCTTAACCGTGTTGCTGGTGCCCGTTCTGGCAGGAGCTGTTGTGGTTGTCCGGCGGGTGGCCTTTGTCCCCTGATTTACGGTCGGGCTGGTGGCCGAACGGCTGTTCACGCCGGTCGCTGATCGTCTTTGGGTGCCGGAACCGGTGCTTTCTACTGTCCCGCGTCGGCTCGATTGGGAGTTGATCGTTCGGCTGCTGTTCACAGTTGCCGTATTCCGTCTGGCGTTCTGACTGGAAACCGTCCGCGAGTAAAGGGCTTCCCCTTTTCGTCTCAGGTCGGGGCGTGAATAGGTGCTCCGGTAGCTTCCTTCTTTTACCCTGGTCGTTACCCTGGGTGAGTACGAGCGTACACGGCTGTAGTAGAAGTTGTTATACCCGCTGCTGCGGTGATGGTGCCAGGTGCGGTAGTGCTGGTAATAATGGGGGTGCCATTTGTAGTGGTATCCGTAATAGTAGTGCCAGTAGTACGGGCGCCATGAGGTCCAGTAAGTGGGATAATAACCCCAGTACCAAGACGAGCGCCAGCTTATGTAGCCGGGAAGAAACATAAACCGAACTACCGGCCAGGCGGCAATCTCGTAGGTGGTGGTCCGTACGACCGTCACATTCGACCGGTTGCCGGCATTGCCAATGTAAGCGGGGTTGGGAGTTTCCGATCCGTTGTCGGCATAATACGGTTCTATGATGTAATTCCTGCCGTATAGCGCTTCGTCTCCAACAAGCTGTAATTGCACCGAGCCATTCCCGAAGCGCTCAACCGTAAACACGGCTACATCCTGGGTATCGTTCCGGTCGAGGGCTACCCGCAGTACAATGGTGTGGAGGTTTCCGTCGGCATAATCAAACACCATGAGGTAATCCACCAGGTTGTCCCCGTTTAGGTCGAGGTTGTTGATCCGGGCGTCTTCAGCGTTCAGGTTTCGTTCAAATTCTTCAAGGGTTTCCGATTCCTGGAATAGTTTCATGACGGCATAGAGGTTGAGGTTATCCCCCGGCAGACCCAGATATTCATCCGGATATTGTTGTCCCCTGGCTATGCTCCAGGCTGCTACCAGCAGCGAGAGGATGAGTGTGATGGCTAACTTTTTCATGACTTCAAATTTTAGAAGAACGGTCTCTTCGTCTTGGTCATGACAAAACCCATACCAATAATTTTCAGTCTCGGGTGGCGCAGTCTCGGGTGGCGCGATTTGTAATCGCGCATCCGGGTGGTGCGGTTTTTAACCGCACATCTCCGGGTGATGCGATTTTTAATCGCATAATGAGAAATTCCGCGATTCGAAATCGCCGCACCCAACATCAGCGATTACAAATCGCCGCACCCGAAATCGCGGCACCAGGTTCCGGGCCAGGCCTTCCAGTCGCTGACTAAACCTGCTTTCACCGGGTTGTTGAGTGTGTAGCGGATGGCATGGTGCAAATGCCGTTCGTCGCGGATGGTGGTGTCGAAGCTCTCTTTTTGCCATAAAGCCCCGGTCCGGTTCAGCGTCATGTTGATTTGCCGGGCGGAGAATCGTTTAACCGATTGTAACAGGTCTTGTAAATAAACCGGATTCCCTTCTTGGTCTTTTCGAAAAAGTTCAAAAACCCAATGAACATGATTGGGCATAATCGCGTAGGCATGGCTTTTGAGCCGGATACCTTCCCAATACTGTAACGATTGGTGGATGAAATCCCGGTTATCCGGTTGCGACAAATCGATGGACGGATGTTTGCCGGCATCTAACAGATCATCGTAGGCCTGGATATATTTTCTCCGCATCAAAAAGTAGCTTTGTTTGAGCTTACCTGTTTCGGGTGAAATGGCTTCCCGGTGCGGCGTTCTGATGGTTTGAACCTGATCTTTCAGCAGGGATTCCGGATTTGCAGCGCCCAGCCCCCGAAGTTGATTCTTGACCATCTCCAGTTTTTGTTTGTAAGCAGCCAGGGCCTTGGGTGGAACGGCATCTTTTAAGTTCCAGGTAACAAAATAAGCCTGCCCGGGTTGCTGGAAATGCGGAAGCATGTGCCGGTACGATTCCTTTTTCTGCATGTGAAAGTGTATTTAATCCAACAATTTACAGTAAATAGTCTGGCGATGTATTCAGGTACCGCGATTTTTTCCGGGTGGTGCGATTTTCTGATTGGGTGGCGCGATTTGTAATCGCGCATCCGGGTGGTGCGGTTTTTAACCGCACATCTCCGGGTGATGCGATTTTTAATCGCATAATGAGAAATTCCGCGATTCGAAATCGCCGCACACAATTCCGCGATTGAAAATCGCCGTACCCAACATCAGCGATTCGAAATCGCCGTACCCAATTCCGCGATTGAAAATCGCGGCACCCAATACCGCGATTACAAATCGCCGCACCCGAACGCCGGATCCGGATCGTACCAAGTCCAGATCTTCTGTGTATCTTCTGTATTGAAATATACAGAAGATACGTTGTATAAACACGGTAGCTACTTTTTAAATGTGGGCCGGGTAGGGGCAGGTCCCGGATCTGGTTTTGGGGAGCAACTGATAGGTATTTTTTCGCCGGTAAAAGTTGCCGGTCCGTTTTGGGGATCACTTCCCTTGTCCAGCAGATAGGCCACTTTTCTGCAAATGGCCTTGGTTTTTGGATGTGCACACCTGCTCATTTACGCTGTTGGATACATCATTTGCCCGGTTTGCTAAACCGAAAGCCCGGTTTGGTCGGCGGCTATATGGTAATCTGTACATAATCGTAATTTCAGGCGCTAATTGCCCGGGGTGGATAGGTATTATAAAATGCCTTGATTCAGGCAATTACCCGCAAGGGTTTACTAGATCCGGTTCGGTGAAATGGTTGGAATGGCTTGATTTTGTTGATGTTGCGATAAACGCTTGATTGATAGTCGCGTTAACAAATCATTAACAAGGCAAAAAGGAAGGTTTAGGAGGGGTTACCATTTCAGCCAGCGACGGATTAAACGGGAGGTGGAAGATTCATAAACAGGACGCGATTTGGTAGTAGGTAAATTATTAGCTCAGCAAATTAAAATTGCATTTTTAATTCTTATGCTGTCCCTGGGGATGGCTGTATCTTCTTTTGCCCAAATTACAATTTGGGAAGAGGATTTTACCTACTCAAATGGTACAACCCAGGGTAGCGGAACCCCTGCCAAATGGACCATAAATTCTTTGTCAGCCGCAGATGTATGGTCTGTACAAAATGGGCAATTACATGGGCAAGATTTGGATGGGGAAGGAATTTGGACTTCTGAAAGCATTGATATTTCAGCGTACTCTTCAATCTCAATATCAATTAGTCTATATGGAAGTGGAAACAATTTGGATGGGGGAGACTATATTATTGCTGAATATCGGATTGATGGAGGTAGCTGGAGCAGTTTTTTTTCTATTAGCAATGATTTCTCAAGTGCCACTGCTTCCCAAACAGGATCATCCGGAAGCTACATGGAAGTTCGAATTCGGATGTCAAATAACAGTGACGATGAGTATTATTATGCAGACGATATTGTTGTTCAGGGGATCACTTCTTCTTTTTGCAACGGATCCGCTTTTGCTGTTCAGTCGCAATCTGGGGTAAATAATTCATCAAACGCCTTGGGTTTGCCGGATGGAAATGCCGCAGAACTCTATGATACCGATGATCAATTAGTCTTAGATCTTACGGGAGGCGGCCAGGTTCGTAAAGCAGGTTCCACCCTAACTATTCGCTGGAGAAGAGGATTAACGACCCAACAAACACCGCAAATACGTGTTGAATCTTCATCAAATCTCAGTTCCTGGACTACCATTGGAACTTACGATCCAAATAGTACAAGTTTTTTTGATCAAACGGTGACGTTGACGCAAGATGCACGATACCTACGCTTTACAGAATTGAATGTCTATGATACTGACATTGATGCCGTAACCTATTCCTGTTGTTCTGTCACCCCCTTCAACGTAACCGTTACCGGAGACGGCAGCTATTGCGCTGGTGGCAGCGGTGTTACGATCGATTTGGATGATTCAGAAACCGGAGTAACCTACGAGCTGTACCGGGATGGTGTTGCTACAGGAGTTACCGATGCCGGTACCGGTTCGGCCATCAGTTTTCCCAACCAAATCGCCGCAGGTACTTACACCGTTGTGGGCGAGCTGGATGGCGATGGCTGCACCGTGCAAATGACCGGCAGCGCCACCATAACCATTGACGATGTGCCTGGCACAACATCAAACCCCAGCCCTGCTGATGGGGCAACCCATGTCTGCTATGCTGGCGACGGGGCCGTTTCGTCGGTTTCGTGGAACGCTGTTACCGGAGCCACATCATACGATGTGTATTTTGGCGCTGGCAGCCTGCCCGGCTCGGTTACCCAAAACACTGCCGGCACCACTTACTCTACCGGTATGCTATCGGCCAATACCACCTACTATTGGAAAGTAGTTCCCAAAAATGACTGTGGCGATGCTGTTGGTGCAAGTACCTGGACATTTACAACGGCCGGATCTGCTTGTTTGAGTTATTGTACACCGACCTATTCTTATGGTACCGGTTACGGAGACTTTATTTCCTATGTCGGCCTTGGGGATATCGCGAATAGTACATTTGATCTGTCAGCCCCTTATTATGCGTTCTATGATAGTCAGTCAACTGACTTAAAAGCTGGTAATTTATACACGATTACGTTGGGCGTAGGGAATTATTCATATGACAATAATATAGCCGTGTGGATCGATTATAATCACGATGGTGCTTTTTCTTCAGGTGAAAAATTAGGAAGCCTGCTGGATATGGGAGGATGGGATACCGGAACCATTAACTTTACAGTACCGACAGATGCAGAATTTGGGGAAACCAGAATGCGGGTTCGTGAAGTTTGGGACGAAAACAATATCGATCCTTGTGCCAATTATGGCTACGGCGAAACCGAAGACTATACGATCAATATTATTGATCCGTGCACCGTGCTTCCAACGCCTCCGTCAGCAACAGGAGCATCTATTTGTATCGGTTCAAGTTCTACTTACACATTAAACGTTTCCGGAGCCAGCTCAAGTGACAAATATGTATGGTACGATGTTGAAACCGGAGGTACTCCGCTAAAAACAAGTTCAGACCACAATGATAATACCTTTACTACACCGGTTTTGGCTACTGCCACCGACTATTGGGTTTCCATCCTGAACTCTTCGGATTGTGAAAGCACCCGAACGCAGGTGTCCGTTACTTTTCCTTCTCTTTCCCCGGATGATCCGAACCTGGCGGGCGCAGATTCATGGATCGGACATTTTTACAAACGTCTGGATGCGGTTGCAGCCCCACCCTCGGATGCTGACGCTTTTACAAGCTATTATGGACACTCAACAGAAACGGAGTTATTCGACCGGAATTTCGGCACTTCATGCTTTGCTATTATCTCAGATGGTGAAACGAATGAGATGTATCCGGATTATTTCGCTGTCCGGTACCGGATGACATCTTCGCGGGAAGAAGGCATTTACCTGGTCAACATCGGTAGCGATGACGGCACAAGACTGACGGTTGACGGTGACAAAGTTTACGATCGTTGGGTTCAACGAGGATATGCAACTGACTCTAAAATCCTGTTTGAACTGACTGGTACAAGTAATCTGATGCTGGAGTTTTTTGAAAGCGCAGGAGGCAACAGAGTATCCTTTCAAAGTATGGAGAAAGTGCCGAATACTGTCGCCACCACGGATTTGAATTACTGCGTTAATGAAACAGCCTCCGCCATTTCTGGTAACAATGTATTCACGGAAAGTCCGATCAGCAGCGATAATAACTTCACAGTCTCTTATCAATGGGAAAGCAGCACCGATGGGGTATCAGGCTGGACTCCCGTTTCAGGTTCCACCTCTCGTGATTTTACACCTCCAACCACAACAGTAGGAACTACCTATTACCGAAGAGTATTAACCGTTGAAAAAACGAACGAAGGCTCAATTCCTGTTACGGCACAGGACGAGAATTCGGGAGTGGTAAAAGTGACAGTTGCCGGCGAACTAACCATTACCTGCCCTCCTGTTGGCGGCAGTGTGGATTGTATCAACAACCTTCCGGTTGCTGCAACTTCCGTTGCTGAATTTGAGAGCCTTGGCGGGACAGTGACTTACAATTGTCCCGGCAGCCTGACCATCTCTCACGAGGATGTGGTCAGTACTTCTTCCGGCTGCCAGGTTAACCGAATTTATACCATTTCAGATGGAGCAGGAATCGAGAAAACCTGCACTCAGATCTTTACCATTACCGACAGCGAAAAGCCTACCTTCCAAGTCGGAGAACTTGCGGATATATTACTGGACCCGGAGCCGGAAGCAGGTTGCACCGGTAACGCTGCCACCATCCCGCAGCCGGATGCCGACGATAATTGCGGCTTTGCCCTCGAATATGCTTCCTACAGCTACCGCTTGGGCGACAAGCCATCCAACCCACTGATTGAAGGCGAAGGCGAGATTAATGAGAATTTCCCCGAAGGTACTACCACCATTACCTGGATCGTAACCGATGAATGCGGAAATGAGAGTGACCCTGGCGAACAAAGGGTAATCGTTGAATTCCCCCTCACCCCCATCTCTTACGATGGCGGCTCCACTATCCCTTCCGAAGGTTCGGGGGCCAAGCCGATGCTCACTTCCACCCACACCTACCAGGTGGACGGCGGAACGGCCGAAAGCGGCTACACCTACCTCTGGGAAATCTATTCCGACTTTAACCATGATGGGGTAATCGAGGGATCAGATATCCCCCTTGGATCAGGCTTTACCATGTCGCCCAACAACTCGGGCGCTGAAGTGGACATCACCTTTACAGGCTTGACAGCTGACGAATTTTATATCATTTCGCTCATAAAAACCAAAACCTCAACATCATGTACCAAACAAGAACTACTTCCCGTGATCATCCGGGCAAACACCTTTGATGTGGCGCTGGATGATCTGGATGATGATTGTCAAACAGTAGGAACCGGAACTACGAAGTATTTCTGGAACATTACTTTCCCGGCTGTGGCTACCGAACCGTTTGAGTTTGACTATGAAATTACGATGGATGGCTCAACGATTCAATCAGGAACAGTCAGCAATATCCGTTCGTCCGAAAACTGGAATCTCACCCCGGCTTCCGGGGCTGCCCCCCTGGTGCAAACCGAGAAATCAGAACCCTATAAAGTGGTGTTGTACTTCACCTTTAACAACATCCCCGACAGCGAAATTGCAATCGGGCTTTCGATCCAGGCAACGGACACCTACCAGGTTTCCGACCCAAACATGTCGAACAATTCCGACAGTTTGAAGGCGTTCGAAATCCCTTCTATTTCATTCGATTAACAACAAATAAACAGGACAATTAATAAATGAATTTTTAACCTTTAAATTGAATAACAAAATGAAAACGAGAATTTTATCTTTTTTGATCTTGGCCTTAGGCCTTATGGTTTCAACCAGTGCGTTTGCACAACAACCAACCACAGTTGCTTCATCTAAAGCAATATCCGCTAAAGACGGTTCCACAGTTACATATTCAGTAACAGGAACGGGTACCTTTCATTGGCATTTAGATGATGGTTCAACTACAGTTGGTGACCTCACAAGTACAACAAATTCTGTGGATATTACTTGGGATGACGCGACTCCTGGTGATACTTATAATTTGGATGTGTATCTTGTTGATGCAGAAGGCTGTTATTCTGAACTGTATCGTTATGAAATCACAATCCAGCCTGTTGTTCTTTCAATTGCAGATGCTGTAACCGAAACATGTTCATTCTTAGCTAGCAATGGATCATCAGGTAATACTGATTCAGGAAGCGATATTATTGAATTCACAGTTACTGCTGATGCCGACGGCGCACAAACACCGATCACAGTTAATTACTCGATTACTGCAACCAATGTAGATGGTTCTGGGACGAATGTGAGCGAAACTGGGTCAGATGAAGTTGAATTGACTGCAAATAGTGGAACTTTGGAAGTCAATATTAACCAGTATTTTGTGAATACAAGTGGATCAGATGTTGTCTACACAATTACTATCACAAGCGCTACAGATGTGGATGGTAATTCACTTACAATCGCTACTGACAATGATGAAGCGACAATCTCAGTTCATTCAGTTCCAACAATTTCTTTTATAAATTAATTACATATTCATCCTGAAAGGCCAGCTTCGGCTGGCCTTTATTTCCTTTTTTTTAAAGAAGCTGTTTGAAATTTCCCGTAGGGAAAAGATATGGGTAGAAAAATTAGGAATTATATTGTGGTATTGTCCCGTACGGGACAAAAGATTACCGAAATTTTGCTTTTCTACCCGCATCCAGTTCCTAACGGAACAATCTCAAATCGGTAATTTAAGCATAGCTTCCGAATTTGTCTGTTTGCCAATAGCATAAGTTGAACCATTAAGTACATGCGTCATTTTGCCCTTCTTTTTCTAAGTGCACTGTTCTTCCTGTTGGGGGAGAATACTGCTTTTAGTCAAAGCGCCCAAACGGCGCCCCAGGGTACTTCGCATGATTTTTCGGTAGTTGGCCCGGCCAACTGGACGTACCAGTGGCGGCTGGTTTTGCCCTCGGGCAACGAAACCGTGCTGGCTGCTACGGGCAACCATTCCGGTGAAATCAGTTTCGATGAGCTGGGAACCTATACCCTGCGGGTACAAGCTACTGATGACAACGGCTGCCTCAGCGAGTGGGTGTCGGCAACCATCGAGGTGGAAACCAGCGAGCCGCTGCAGGCCGTAGCCGACGCGGCCACCACCAACATGGACGAGCCGGTGACCATTGCTGTGCTGGCCAACGACCGCGGCCTCACGGCGCGCACCGTTCAGGAAACGCCTGCCCAAACCACGCAGGGCGGCAGCCTCACGCAACAGGCCGACGGCAGCATCACCTATACGCCGCCAACAGGTTTTTACGGCAACGACAGCTTCACCTACCAGTTGCAGGAGGATGCCAACAAGTCAACCGGCTCGCAAGCGCAGGTGTTCATCACGGTCATCAATACGGCGTTGGCCCAAGCCACCCCGCTGGCCGTGGCCGATGTAAACGCGGGCTGGCCCAACCAGACCGTGCAGGGGAATGTGCTCACCAACGACCTGTTCTACGATCCCGCGCTGGTGCAGCTTGGCGTGGTCACCATTCCCGAAGAAGCGTCGGGCAAGCTGACTTCCTTCAACCAAACAACGGGCGAATACACCTTTGTGCCCGCCAACGACTACTCGGGCGAGGCCGTCTTCAAATACAAGATTTGCCAACCCGACCCAAACGGGGTGGAGCGTTGCACCGAGGCCGAGGCGGTCATCCAGATCCTTCAGCCTGCCTACACCAACCAGGCGCCTGTGGCCAACGATGATGTGGCCGTCACCCGGGTAGGCCAGCCGGTGAGCGGAAACTTCCTGCACAATGATCTCGATCCCGAAGGTGACGCCATCCGCATTGGCATGGTAAACGACAATGGACTGTCCGGCACCTTTACCTGGAATGCCAACGGAAGTTATACCTACACCCCCGCGCCGGGCTTTTCCGGGCAGCAGCATGTAACTTACCGGGTGTGCGACGACACCGGCAATTGCGACTGGGGAACGCTGAACCTGTATGTGCTGGAACCGGCCTTATTCAGCGCGGGTTTATATGCCAACGACGATGTTTTTTACGGCGAAGGCCTGGTGGCGGGCAACCTTTCTCTCAACGAGATCAACCAAACCGGGGGAAACCTGGTTTACCAAAGCACACCGGTTTCAGGCCCGGCTCATGGCGAAGTGACCATCCAGCCCGACGGGCGGTTTGAATACCTGCCCCACGCGGGTTCGACGGGCCAACTGGCCGACCGCTTTGTCTATCGGGTGTGTTCGGCTTCCGACCCCTCAGCGTGCTCCGAAGCCACTGCATACTTGGTGTCAGACATTCCGGAGGTGTTTATCGTGGTGAAAAACCAGGTGGGTACGGGCTCGTGTGTGCCGGTTACCCTGGATGCCAGCGCCAGCACGGGTGCGGGCGAAATCAGCTTTTTGTGGGAGCCTGCCGACTACCTGAGCGATGCCAACAGCGCCACGCCGCAGTTTATGCCGGGCGCATCGACCCAATACCGGCTCACCGTCACCGACCAGCTGGGGCATTCGGCCAGCCGGACGGTGCAGGTGAACGTGGATGCCGCCCCGGAAATTGTCACCAACAACCAGCTGTTTGTATCGTCGCCCGGCAGTTCCATTCTGCTGGATGCTTCGGAAAGTACCGGTGCAGATCTTCAGTTTAGCTGGTGGTCGGAGCAGGGCGGGGTGATTGTGGCAGGCGCCAATACGGCCACGCCCGAAGTGATGGGCATCGGCAAGTATTACCTGCGCATCACCGACACGTATGGCTGTACCGACCTGGATTCGGTGATGGTGGGTCTGTACGTACAGGTGGAAGCGGTGAACGATACCGCCGAGGTGATTATGAACGCGTCGGTGGCCATCAGTGTGCTGGAAAACGACCGCCCCAACGGGGAGCTCAACCCGGCCAGTATTACGATTGTCAGTCTGCCTGAAAACGGACGTGTGGACCTGGGCGCTGATGCCATCATCACCTATACCCCGAACGAGTATTACCTGGGACAGGACCAGTTTGTGTATGCCATTTGTAACTACCTGCAGGAGTGCGACGAGGCCACCGTGCTGGTGATGGTGAACGAGGAGGCCCTGTTCATCCCGAACGCGTTCTCGCCCAACGGCGACGGGTACAACGATTATTTCGAAATCAAGGGCATCTATAATTATTCGAATGCCCACCTGAAAGTGTTTAACCGCTGGGGGAACCTGGTGTATGAAATGGATAAATACGGCGTAGGGGCCGGACGAAGCGGCTTCTGGGACGGCATCGTGAACAAAGGGGTACGAATAGGAACCGGCGAAATCCCAACCGGAACGTATTTCTACATCCTCGACCTGGGTGTGAACGGCAAAAAACTGACCGGCTATGTGTATATCGACCGGTAATGAACATTAAAAACGATTGTAGCTTGACCGATAAAAATTACATACGAAGACTGATTTTCACCCTGCTGTGGTTTTGCGCCGTGCTGGCTGCTCATGCTCAGCAGGACCCCATGTACACACAATACATGGACAACATCCTCACGGTCAATCCGGCCTATGCCGGCACCGGTCGGGTGATGAACGTGAGAGCGCTCACCCGTAATCAGTGGGTTTCGCTGGATGGGGCGCCCACGACACATGTGGTGTCGATGCACACGCCGGTTGGCCGCGAAATGATGGGCCTTGGCTTTTCGATCCTGACCGATAAAATCGGGGTTATTTCCCAAACAGGCGCTTATTTCGACTATTCGTACCGGGTGGCCTTTGGCTTTCGCCAGTATTTATCGTTTGGGTTGAAGGGCGGCGTCAACTTTTACGAGGCTCGTCTGAGCGACCTGGATCTGGTGGATCCGAACGATCCCATCTTTCAGTCGGATGTCAATCAGCGTTTCTTGCCGAACGTGGGCCTGGGTCTCTTTTTCCATTCCGAGCGTTTTTACCTGGGCTTGTCGGTGCCTAAAATGTTACGCAACACCATAACCCGCTCCAGTTATACGGTGGAGCAGCTGCAGAAGGAAGAGCTGCATTATTTCCTGATGACGGGCTATGTGTTCGATGTGAACCAGGTGGTGAAGTTTAAGCCCTACTTTCAGTTGAAATATATGAACAATGTGCCGCTCTCTGTCGATATATCCACCCACTTTTTGTTGTACGACAAGCTGTGGCTGGGCGCGATGTACCGGGTGGGCGACGCGGTAGGCGGCATGATGCAGCTCCAGGTGACCGATCAGTTTAAGGTGGGCTACTCGTATGATATTACCTCGTCGGACCTGAACTCGTTTAACCGCGGGACCCACGAAATCCTGGTGAGTTACGATTTTGTTTCCAGTCGGCGCAGGGCCCATTCGCCCCGTTATTTTTAAACAGGTGTATTATGAAGGAAAACGTACTGAAAATCGTCTTTGTCCTGCTGATGGCCAGTCTGGCGCCATCCGCTGTCCGGGCCCAGAAAATAACCACCAAGGTGGCCGACTGGCAATTTCGGAGAATGAATTTTACGGAGGCCATCAAGCTGTATCAGTATGCTTTTCAAAAAGACACCAACAACGCTTATGTGGCGCGGCAGCTGGCCGAAGCCTACCGGCAAACGGACCGGCCTGACGAAACGGCCCGTTGGCTCCGTCGGCTGATCAATCGCGGCGATGCGCAGCCCGGCGATGTGTTCCGCTACGCCCAGGCGTTGAAAAATTTGGCCAACTACGAGGAAGCCGCCTACTGGGAGCAGCGCTTTGCCGCGTTGGCGCCCGAGGATGTCCGGATCCGTTCGGTGGCTTCTTTGCAGGACTATCAAAAGTGGCTGCAACGCGACACGGCACGCTACCAGATGAACCCCGTGAACCTGAATACCCGGGGAACCGAATTTGGACCTACGATATTCGGCAATCAGCTCATTTATTCCTCTTCGGGGCGCACCCGGACAACCTTCGCGCAGAAATACCTCGGGGCGCCACCTTCGTACCTGAACTTGTATGCCGGGGAAATTTCGGCGGAGGGTAAGCTGATTAAGGTAAAGCCATTTGCCCCAAACATGCAGTCGCGGTTCCACGACGGGCCGGTCTCCGTTCATCCCAACGGGGAAGAGTTATACCTGACGCGGAACCAGTCGAGGCGTTTCCGTCTGTTGGGCGGCAACGGCGGTTTTCTCAACCTGGAAATTGAAACGGGTAAAAAGATTGACGGTGAATGGGAATCGACGGGGGGATTTCCGTATAACAGCAAAAGCTATTCAACCGGTCACCCGGCCATTGATTCCTCAGGGACGGTACTCTATTTTACCTCCGACATGCCCGGGGGCTACGGGGGCGCCGACTTGTATGCCTGCCGACGGGTCGATGGGAAATGGGGCGAGCCGATGAACCTGGGGCCGTATGTAAATACCTGGGGGAATGAAACGTTCCCGTTTGTCGGAGCCGATGGAGTTCTGTATTTTTCGTCCGACGGGCATCCGGGCTTGGGGGGCATGGATATTTTCCGTGCCCATCCGGTAAACGGCATTTATTCGGTGGTTGAAAACCTGGGCTACCCGGTTAATACGCACAAAGACGATCTGAGCCTGACGCTGAACAGGGAGGGCACAGCAGGCTATTTCGCATCAAACCGTCCGGGGGGCCGGGGCGAGGACGATTTGTACAGCCTGAAGATCAATAAAATTTTAACCGAAATTGATTTGCTGGCGCGTGATGAAAGCACTGGCGAAGTGTTGCCTGATACGCGGATCGCGTTGATAAACCCGCAGACCGATACCACGGTGGTGGTGGGGGTTACGCCAAGTTCGGGCTTGATTAGTTTTGAGGTCAGCGTCGATGAAAATTACAATGTTCTGGCCAGTCATGATTCCTATTACGATGCCGGATTGACGATCGGCGCCGAAGCGCTCCGCGAGAGTGAGCGGATCTTTGCTGAAATTGCACTGCAATATAACCGGGAAAAGAACGACGGCTATCCGCCTGCCATCTTTCTGGAGGTTGAAGATGGACAGCCATTGCACGTGATGGAGCTGGACTATATTTATTTTGATCTGGCCAAATGGAACATCCGCGAAGATGCTGCTGAGATTTTGTCGCGAGTGGCGCGTATCCTGGCCAACTATCCCGATTTGGAGGTCCGGCTGGAATCACATGCCGACGCGCGCGGCGACGCCCGGTTGAATATGGCGCTGTCGGAAAAGAGAGGGAAAGCAGCCTACCTGTATATGGTGGCCAAAGAAATTTATGCCGACCGGATGAAGTACACCGCCTACGGCGAAAACCGCCTCCTGAATATTTGCGAGGACGGGGTGGACTGCGACGAAGACGAACATGCAGTGAACCGGCGCACCGTGATCAAAATTGTCCGCGAAGGCGCTTTTGACGAGGAACGCCTGAAGCGAAGCCCGTTTTATTTTTAGGGAGGGGAAATTGGCTGAACGAGGGAGGTGCATTCGTTATGGCACCAAGGTGCCCGGTTTAGTATATTTGATTTTGCTGTCGCGTCGGTCGTGACCAACCTGCCTTAGCCTCGTGGAAAGCCTATACTATTTACTGGTGGTAAAGCCACACAAAAAAGATGATGGCCAGTACGATGCGGTAGTAGCCGAAAGCCACAAAACTGTGTTTTTTGATAAAGCTCATCAGGAACTTGATGACCGCCATAGCCACAAAGAAGGTGACGATAAAGCCTGTTGCCAGAATCAAAAAATTGTTAAGGTTGAAGTGGGCCTGGCTTTTGGCCAGCGAATAGACCGATGCGGCCAGAATGGTGGGGATGGCCAGGTAAAAGGAAAACTCGGCGGCCAGCTTGCGTGAACAGCCAAGCACCAGTGCACCGATGATGGTTGCTGCCGAACGCGAAGTGCCGGGAACCATGGCCAGACACTGAAAAAGGCCGATATACAACGCCGTTTGATACGACATTTCCTGCACGGAAAATACCTTCCCGGTGCGCTCCTTCCGGTCGAGCAGGATCAGCAGGACCCCTCCGGCAAATAAGCTGATGCTTACTGTCAGTACATTGAAGAGGCGCTCTTCGATAAAGCTGGCAAACAACAACCCGCAAATTACCGCAGGTACAAAGGCTGTGAGGATCTTGGACCAAAAAAGCAGAAATTCTTTTTTTATCAAGTGTGCCGGGTTGGGTGGGAAAATCTCGTTCCGGAAATAAATGATGACGGCCAGTATGGCCCCCAGCTGAATGAAAACATCAAACAGCACTGTAAACTCGTCGGAATAGGCGAGCCACTGGTTGACCAGGATCAGGTGCCCCGTGGAGGATACAGGCAGAAATTCGGTTAACCCTTCTACAATCCCAAGAATAATCGCTTTAATAAGTTCCCACAGCATGGTGTAATCTTTTATCGTTAACAAATCGGTTCCTTCCGAAAGTGAGCTTCCGGACTGTGTTCGGTTTGTCAGTTATTGGTCCTGTTAATTGTCCTGCACCGGGACAGTTGTTGTTTTCTCATCGTTCAGACGTCTTTCGCGGATCGGCAGGGCTTCCCCAAAGGCCAGCACTTTGGCCAGCACCTCGCGGAGGTACGGTTTTATCACCCTTCCCGAATGCTTGTCGGGTACATTGAAGCCTACGGCATCGATACCGGCCTTGCGCGCCAAAAATACCGCCCGCTGGTTATGAAATTTCTGGCTGATGATGGTAACCTGGCCATGCCAAGGTTGCTGCAACAGGTTTTGTACTGAGCTGAAGGTGCGGTACCCGGCCGTGTCGAGCAGAATGACCGTATCCGGAACACCCAGTTTCAGCAGTTCTTTTTGGATTTGTGCCGGCTCGTCGTAATACGGACTATCAACATACCCGCTGACGATCAGTTTTCTGATTTTTTTTGCATGAAACAACGCGGCTGCTGTTTGGGTCCTTCCCGAAAAAAAATCGTTGATGCCACCGGCCACCAAATATTTGCTCGTCCCCAGCACCAGACCATATTCATTCTCCGGCAATTTTTCCGTGTCATCAAACAGAAAGGCTGCGGCTGAACGGTTGATGTAAACATTGCAGAACAAAACCGTGATGGCTGCCAGGAGCAATATGATCCCGGCATATTTCAGAAATTTCAGCATGTATTTGTGTCTGAAAAACAGCTTAAAGAAACGGAAAAAACCCGAGAATATTGAATTTTGGGAGCGCTCGTGAACAAAAATCACACAAAAAGACGATGCCCTGTATTTTCTGTTTGTTTTTTGCGCCCAGCCTGTTCTTTGCTTATTCCTGCTCTCCTTGGTTGTCTTTCTTCTTTTTAGCCTCCCGGATGTGCTTGAGCGTATTTTCGGCATCCAGGTGGTAGCTGAAGTTTGCCTTGGAAACGCCAACCCGCTGCGAGGTGTAGATACCCGAATGTCCACTGAAGTAGTAGGCAATAAAACAGGCCACGGCATAATACAGCACATGTTCGCCGCCAAACAGCTCTACACCCATGATGGTGCAGGCCAGCGGCGTGTTGGTGGCGCCGGCAAAAACGGCAATAAATCCCAGTCCTGCAAACAGTTCCACGGGATTTCCGGTTAGTGTGGCCAGGGTATTGCCAAGTGTGGCGCCAATAAAAAACAGCGGGGTCACTTCGCCTCCTTTAAAGCCGGTGCTGAGGGTGATGGCTGTAAACAGCAGTTTCCAAAACCAGCTGAAGGTGTCGGCGCCTCCCGCTTTAAAAGCGTTGACAATGCTGACGCCGCTTCCATCGGCAGTGGTCACGCCCAGGCCCAGGTAATCGTTTGTGCCCAAGGCAAATGACAGGGCGATCACCGTGACCCCACCCAACACCGGGATCAGGAATTTATTGCGGATGAATTTGTGGGACAGGTTTTTGATGGTGTGCGACAGTTCGGAAAAAGCAAATCCGGCCAGGCCAAAAAATACACCAGCCAACATAACGGAAAGCAGCAGCATGAGGTCGAAATGCAAGAAGGATGAAGCATCAGCAAGCGGTTCGTGAAAATCGATGTGGTAATGCGTGTGCTGGATACCGTAGGCCGAGCAAACAATGTCGGCCATCACCGAGGCCAGGAAGGCTGGCAATAGCGCATCGTATTTGATGCGCCCGATGGCCATCACTTCGAGAGCAAAGATGGCACCGGCCACGGGGGTGCCAAACACGGCCCCAAAACCTGCTGCCACGCCCGAAATGAGCAGGATGCGGAGGTCTTCTTTTTTCAACTTCAGTCTTTTGCCGATATAGTGGGCCATGCTCCCGCCAATCTGAACGGCTGTTCCTTCGCGTCCGGCAGAGCCGCCAAACAGGTGAGTGGCCACGGTGGTAAACAGCACAAATGGGGCCATCCGCACAGGGACGCCCCCACCAGGTTTATGAATTTCATCCATCACCAGGTTGTTGCCGGCTTCGGCATTTTTCCCTTTAAAACGATAGAGGGCAACGATTACCACGCCGGCTACCGGCAAAAAGTAAAGCAACCATTCATGGTTCCATCGCAGCAGGGTGGCCTGGTCGAGCAGGAATAGGAACAAGGCCACCATTGATCCGGAGACGATGGCTACCGGGATGGTCAATAAAAACCAACGAAGGACATATTTCAGGATTGCAAACTGGTCGAAGGTTTGCTGTAATTTTTTGATCATAGCCTTTCTGGAAAATGCAGAAAGACAAACTTACGGAGAAAACGGTAAGAACGGCAGGTGTTTTTAGTTTTTTTGAATCAGGCGTGTGATTGATGGTTCGTCTTTTGAACCATATAAGGCACATATGAGCACATAAAAAATTCATTCTTAAGATTATATGTCCTTATGTGCCTTATGTGGTTAAATGTTTTTTGAAATTTATAAAACATGAAGGGCTGAATAATATTGTCAGTCCGTTAGCATTCGGTATTGCTCATTGACAAAGGTTCGCTGTCCTTCGCTAAACAAATTTGTGCAGTTAAAATTGATTAATAATCCTTTAGGTACATGGAGTAATTTCATGTAGGTAAGGATTTGTGCTTCATGAACCGGTAGAATTGATTCGACTGCTTTTAACTCAACCGGCAAAATATTTTCGATATAGAAATCGCATCTTAATTCGGTGTCAATTTCAATTCCTTTGTAGTTAACTGGTACCAACAGTTCCGATTGAAAATGAATTCCACGTAATTCAAACTCTTTTTTAAGACACTTGTGGTAAACACTTTACAGTAAACCAGGACCAAGTAGTTTGTGTACTTCAATTGCTGCTCCATTGACACGATAAACAAGGTCTTTTAAATAGGTTTTCGTGATTGTCATGTGCTGGTTTTTAGGATTATATCGTGTAATATAATCTTTTTGGTCAACACAAAACAAGTTTTTTGAACCATATAAGGCACATAAGAACACATAAAGATTTCATTCCTAAAATTATATGTCCTTATATGTCTTTTATGGTGAAATTTGTTCTGAACCATATAAGTCACATGAGAACACATAAAAATTTCATTCCTAAGATTATATGTCCTTATGTGCCTTATGTGGTTAATTTTTTCCGGAGAATAACTCAGAAGCGCCATTTGTTGGCCAGGGCTACCAGCGACAGCATCACGGGCACTTCAACCAGCACGCCAACCACGGTAACCAGTGCGGCAGGCGATTGCAGTCCGAACAGGGCAATAGCAACGGCCACAGCCAGTTCGAAGAAGTTGCTGGCCCCAATCATGGCTGCCGGGGAGCAAATGGCGTGGGGCAGTTTCAGCCAGCGCCCGCCAAACCAGGCAATAAAGAAGATTAAATACGTTTGAATGACCAGTGGAATAGCCACCAGTAAAATGATCAGCGGTCGATTCAGAATGGTTGTTCCCTGAAAGGCAAACAGCAACACCAGCGTGGTGAGCAGAGCCACAATGGAAACCGGTTTGAAGCGAGGCAGAAACTGATTGCGGAACCAATCCTCACCATGCGAACGGATCAGGATTTTGTGGGTCAGGTAACCCGCCACCAAGGGGACTACTACAAAAATCAGTACACTGGCAACCAGGGTGTCATACGGGATTTGGATGTTGGTGATTCCGAGCAGAAATCCTACGATGGGCACAAAGGCTACCAGAATGATCAGGTCGTTCACGGAAACCTGCACCAGCGTGTAGTTTGGATCGCCGTCGGTGAGGTAGCTCCACACAAAAACCATGGCCGTACAGGGCGCCGCGCCAAGCAGAATGGCCCCGGCAATGTATTCTCCGGCCATCTCGGGCGAAATAAAAGCAGCATACAATTTCGTGAAGAAAATCCAGGCGAAGAAGGCCATAGTAAAAGGTTTGATCAGCCAGTTGACGACAACGGTCAGGATCAGTCCTTTGGGCCGGTTGCCCACCTTTTTAATACTCGAAAAGTCAACCTGCAACATCATGGGATAAATCATGAGCCACACCAGGATGGCCACCGGAATGTTTACCCGGAAGACTTCCAGCTTGCTCAATACCTGCACCGTGTCGCCTGCAAAGTGGCCGAGGCCGATTCCTGCAACAATACAAAGGGCCACCCAGAGGGTCAGATACTTCTCAAAAAATCCGATATGCTTTTTTTGTTTGTTCATGGAGTTATTTTTTTGCCGTTACGGTAATGCTGTAAATCCCGGCTCCCGATTGAAGGAATGCCTCGGCTTCCTCAGGTGAAAGGTAATTTTTCAAGATTTCCGCAGGCAGGATAATTTGTTTTTGTTTGTGGATGGTGATGGTTGAGAAACCCTGCTGTTCGATTAGGTTCAGGTATTCTTCTTTTTGAAGGGCGCCCGATACGCAACCGGCATACATCACGGCGGCTTCTTTCAATCCGGCAGGCAGTTCGCCATTCAAAACCACATCCGAGATACAAAAATGGCCGCCTGCTACCAGTACGCGAAAGATTTCGCCGAAGGCTTTTTGCTTGTCAGGTACCAGGTTCAGCACACAATTGCTGATGACCACATCGAATGAATCGGACGGGAGGGGCATCTTTTCAATGTCGCCTTGCACGAATGCCACATTTTTATACCCCAACGTTTCGTTGTTCCGGCTGGCCTTTTCCAGCATGGCTTCGGTGAAGTCGAGTCCGGTAACCTGGCCTTCGTCGCCCACCAGTGCGCGGGCCACAAAGCAATCGTTACCCGCGCCGCAGCCCAAATCGAGCACGCGGTGTCCTTTTTCAATACCGGCATGTTCGGTGGGCAACCCGCAGCCCAATCCCAGATCGGCTTCGGGTGCGTAACCGGCAACTTGTTGGTAATCATCGCCAATCATGCTAAAGCCAAATTCGCCGCAGCAGGACGAAGATCCGCAGCACGATGAATTAGCGGTCAGCACACTTTGGTTGGCGATTTCCCCGTACTTTTCCTGAACGATCGGTTTTAACTCGTCGGCTTTCATACTTGTGGTTTGATTTCTTCGGTGTAAAATTTCCAAAATCCGGCTTTTATTTCATCGCGCACCCGGATGAATTCGCTCCAGATAAACTCGTCGGTGCCAACGGCGTGCGACGGATCGTCGAACCCGATGTGCAGGCGGTTTTTCACTTTGCCCAAAAAGGAAGGGCAGGCTTCGTTGGCGCCACCGCAAACGGTGATGACGTAGTCCCACTCATCGCCCAGGTATTTTTCAACCGAGTCGGAGGTGTGGTGGCTGATGTCGATGCCGATTTCTTTCATGGCCTGTACGGCTTTCGCGTTCAGTTTGCCCGAGGCTTCGGTGCCGGCCGAGCAAACGGTGATGTTCGGGTCGAATGACTGTAAAAAGCCGTGTGCCATTTGGCTGCGGCAACTGTTTCCGGTGCAAAGGATCAATACTTTCATTTTTTGATAGGTATTAAATAATTAGACATTAGACATTGGATAATTGGTCATTGGATGTTGTTTATTGGGTGACCTGTTTGGGCTGACTTGACGGTTCGGTATAACCTGTTATTGACTTTGGCAGCTGAATTTCTCAGATATTTCAAACCCGGACAGAAAGTTGCCCAACACCTGTTTCATTTCTTCGATTTTTGAATAGTTGAGGCAGTAGTTGGTTTTCACGCCTTCCACGTGCCCCTGGATCAGTCCGGCCTGTTTGAGCTCTTTCAGGTGCTGGGCTACGGTGGTCCGCCCCAATGGCAACACATCCGAGATGTCGCCCGATATACACGTTTTTGCTTCGGCCAAAAAACGCAGGATTTCCAGGCGGGCGGGATGTGCCAGGGCTTTGAACAGATTGGCCTGTTCCTGCAAAACATCGTCAAACAATTCGGTTTTCGGTGCTACCATGATTTCTTGCTTTTAATTACGACGTAAAGATACGTCATAATTTGATATGACGTATCCTTACGTCTAAAGAAATTGTTAATTTTTTGGGTGCTTAATTTTTATCAGGATGAGGCCTGGTCGGATGAAAGGCCCTTTGTTGTCCGTGAAAATCTTTCTGTTTTTCGGATCTGGTTATTCTTCCATTTTTACTCCGAAAGAAACGGCCCCATGCCCGGCGAATATTCGGTGGCATAGTTGCCGTGTTCGTCGGTAAAAATGATGAAGTACTCAATTTCGGGAACTTGCTCTTTCAGTTGACGGGCCGCAGTTGAGCCCATCACCATAAACGCTGTGGCATACGCGTCGGCAGTGAGGCAATCGGGGGCAATGATGGTGGCACTGAGGATATCCTGGTTTGCCGGATAGCCGGTTGTTGGGTCGATGGTATGGGCGTATTTTTTCCCGTCCTTCACATAGAAATTGCGGTAGTCGCCCGATGTGGCCACTCCCACGCGTTGTTTTAAATGAAGGATTTGTTCCAGTTCCTGGCTCATGCCAGCCGGGTCGTCCACGGGTTTGCTGATGCCGATCCGCCAGTGTTGTCCTTTGGCGTTCACGCCTTTGGCAACCACTTCGCCGCCTACTTCCACCATGTAGTTTTGAATATTGTGGCGATCAAAAAGCCGGGCCACCAGGTCGCAGATTCCGCCATCGCCCACTGCCGAAAAGTTGAGCAGCATGCGCGGGTCGTCCTTCACCACGCGGCTGCTTTCGAGCCTGATTTTCTGATAGCCCACAAACGAGCGGACACTGTCGATCACCTGTTGGGTGATGCTGTCGCGCTTGCTGAACCCAAAACCCCACAGGTTGATCAGCGGGGCGCAGGTAACATCAAACAGTCCGTTCGTTTGTTCCGAAACTTGCATGACTTTGCGAAAGGTGAAGGCAAAAAGCGAATCCACCTCTACCTCTTCATTGCGATTTATTTGCGAAATGATGGACAGCGAATCGAAAGGATTCAACGAGTGGTAATAACTGGCAAACTCTGCCTTTATTTCTTTTTCGAGTGATTGCGTGTATTCGTATTTAACGTGATAGGGCGTGTGGGTCATCCCGTTCACCTCAAAATATTGTTCTTCTTGTTGACAGCTATTCAGCAATAGGATGCTCAACATGACCAGCCATGTGTTGTATCTGAAAGATTGTTTCATGATCTGAGGATGATTTTGTGTATGCTGCAAACTTACGAAAATGGTTCAGGAATATGGCGAAAAAAAAGAGGGAAGACTTTGTTGGTCGTTCCCTCTTTTACGGGTAAGGCAGTGGCTGTTAATGGCTCACTACGATTTTATGGATAGTTTGTTCCCCGTTCGTATCGGTACGAATGAAATAGATTCCATTCTTCACCTGCGTAAGATCGACAGGAATTTTTCCTCCATGGTCGGTCTTTTGCTGTTTGATGGTTTTCCCGGTAATGTCCACCACGGTTATGATCGTTCCCGCCTGCGGGTGGCCCGGCAGCTCAACAAATACTTCTCCGCGCGTTGGGTTGGGATAGACTTTCACCGCATTTTTGTCTGTCAGGTCGTCCATGCCCACCGGGAAGGTGATGCACAGGTTGAAGGTGGCTGTGGCTTCGGCCCCGGCCTGATCGACTGCTTTCAAGGTTAGTTCCAGACAACCGGTTTTAACGAGGTCGATATTCGAGATTAGCGAGTCGTTCCGGAAAATCAGCCAGGCGGGCAGGTCGCTGCCATCCGATTTTTTGATGCTCACGGTTAGCCGGTCTCCTTCATCGGCATCATTAAATACTGTCCCGATTTCTGAACTGAACTTGGCCATGAATTTATCCCTGGTGGTTTTGTCCAGGTTGCTGAGGGTTTGCACCAAAGCCGGAGCATCGTTTACGGCGTTTACCTGCAGGTTGAAAGTTTGGCTGCTATGTTTTCCGGTGGCTTCATTCGTTACCGTCAGTGTCAGGGCTGATTCGCCATTGGCATTCGGTGACAGCACCATGCTGAGGGTTCCGGTGGTTTCGCCAGTTGTATGGGCAACCTCCCAGGATTGAATGAGCTGTTCGTTAGTGGACGAAAGTGTGAAAAGCATCGGATCGTCCGCGCAGCCATTGCCATCTGCTACTCCGGACAGCGGAATTTGGATGGGTGAGGCATCTTCGTCAATGATTTGATCAGTCAATCCGTTAAAGGAAGGTGCTGCCGGATTGGGATTTACTATAACATCAAGGCTTAGCGTGGCCACGTTACCGGAAGCGTCGGTTGCCGTCCAGCGTTCTGTGGTAGTGCCTACCGGGAATTGGGCGTTTGGTCCCAAGCCTTCCGTTCGAGCAAGAACTGGAGTTCCGCACACATCGGTGGCCTCAATCACAGGATAACTAATTTGTCCAAAGCAGGTCCCTTCTTCGGCGGTTACAGTAATGGTAGTCACCGGCGTGAATTCCGGTGCCTGGTTGTCGGTCACCGTAACGGTTGTTTGGCAACTTCCGGTATTGTTGTTTTGGTCGGTTGCCGTGATGGTTACCGTTACTTGCTGACCCGCCTGCTGACAGTCGAATGTGTTCGGCTCAACCGAAACAGCTAATTCTTCGTAGCTGTCGCGATTATCGGAGGTTCCGTTGCTTAGCGCCAGGATATCGGTTGTTGTGAGAGCGTATTCTCCTGAGCTGTTCAAAAATACTTCAATCGGGTTGCAAACTACCGTTGGCTCGGTGAAATCGCTCGATTTTACGATCAGTGTCAGGTTTACCGTACTGTCGCATCCTGCAGATGAGGTAAACGTTTGCGAATATTCGCCGGCCTGTTCCAAGCTGAGGGCGCCGAACAAGTAAGGCAGCTCATTGTCGAAAACAGTTTGTTCAACGACTTCTTCATAAACAGGATTTACCTGAAGGCTTAAGTGGACAATGCTGTCACAACCGGCAACGGTTTGGAAGGTTTCGGTGTATTCGCCCGATCTCATTAACTGCTGTGTACCCAAAATAAACGGCAGCTCGCTGGCACAAATTTCAACGGTGGAAGGCTCGTACATTTTTACATCGTCGAAATACAATTTCACAGTGCCCGAGTTCCCAGCACACAAAATCACCTCCTTGGATTGAACAGTCGGGTGCATGGGAAATGCATCAATGGCTCCCGAGCCACTGTTCCCGATAACTTTTACCCCGTCAATAAAAACAGAATAAGTGAGGTTTACCAGGTCTTGGTCCATTTTTATGTGATACCATTTACCGGGGGTGTAGGGTTGAATGTCGTAGGTTTCACCGCCCATGTAAGTGGCGCTGATTCTGCCATTATAGAACTGAAGGCGCGAGGTGCGTGTTCCCCAGGAGCCTACCGATTTGTCGGCCAGTCCGATGCTTCCGGTGAGCCCCGAAAGGGTTTTTTCTACATTGATCCAAGCTTCAACCACTAATCGGTCAGGCGATCCTGTTATCGTTTTGTAGTATTCGGCTGCCCAGCTACTTGCTCCTTCGAGCTGAAACGATTGCACGCCGTTTTTTGCCAGGGTATTAATAACTTTCTGATTGGCATCGCCAGTTCCGTTATATAACTTAATCCAGCCTGCCAGGCTGCCCACAGCATCGGCTTCAAAATCGTCGTTCACTTGCAGGTTGATTCCCTGCCCGTTTTCTGCATAGAATACCTCATAGCTTGGGTTAACGTTCAGGGTAAGGGTCACCGTACTATCGCAACCAGTTGAAGAGACAAATGTTTCGGTGTACTCTCCGCTCGCCATTAGGCTTTGTGATCCAAACTGGTAAGGGAGTTCGCCCGCGCAGAGGGTCAGCTCGTCGGTAGTGCTGTAAGTTGGGTGTACCACGATGGTATGGGCCAGGCTAATTTCATCGCTTTTTCCCGAGGTGATATGACTGATGGTGGCAGTTACCGTGTATTCCCCCGGAGAGACATATGCATGCATAGGGTCGAAGTCGGAAGAGCTTTCTCCATCACCAAAGTCCCAGGAAATTGCATCTACATCGATGGTTTCGGAGGTGAAGCTAACAGATGTTCCAGGGCATGAATAAGATTCAGATGCCAATATGCTTCCGCGCGGTTCATATTCCTTGAAAAAACTGGTTTCGTACGGTACGCTCCAGGTATTGTTGAGGTCTTTAAACTGGAACGCAATCGTATGGTCTCCTCCGGCTAGCTGATCGCTCAACGTGATGGAAGTATCCACAAAGACCAGATCGGTGGCAGAAGGTAATATGGTTGTGTCTGCTTCTTCTGCATTTCCGTCGATCCAGTATTTGTAGGCAACCAGTTTGTTGTCGGTTACCGGGGAGGCGGTTTTTTTTAAAAACATCCGGCTCAAGATGGTACTGTATTGACCTCTTGAGTCTTTGTGCCTGATGTGGAGTAGGTTTACGCCATCGGGCAGGGTTGAAGCGTCCAGGCTTTGGATGAGCAGGTGTTCGTTCGCAGACGTGATGCTGACCTGTTGCCGGTTTAAGAAGTCTTTGTTAAACCAGTATTCGTAGCTAACCAGTTTATTATTCGCATCGGATATCGCAGGTGCTTTATAGAACAATTTACTCAGCGTTGTGCTAAACTGTCCTCCGGAATCTTTATAACGGATATTAAACAGGTTCACGCCATCGGGCAAGTTTGCTACATCCAAACTTTCGCTAAGCTGGTGTTCGGTTGCAGGCGCGATGCCCACTTGTTGCCGGGTAGTAAAATCAGTATTGAACCAGAATTCATAGCCTACCAGTTTATTTCCTTCTGCGGGTACCGGAGGCGCTTTGTAAAACAATTTGCTTAGCGTGGTGCTGTAGAAGCCTTCTTCGTTTTTGTAACGGATATTAAACAGGTTCACCCCATCGGGCAGCGTGGCCACATCCATGTCCTGGCTGAGCAGGTGCTCGCTTGATGGTACTATGCTGACAATTTCCCTGGCAGCATAGTTGTTGTTGAACCAATATTCATATCCATTGAGTTTGTTTTGGGCCGGTGCCGAAAACCAAAACCATGAAAGCAGAAGGCATCCAAGAATTGAATGTGTGCTTTTCATGGTATTAACGGTCTTGGGCGGTTACTTTAATTACAATGTTCAGTTTTCCGTCAGCATCCGTCTGCGGAGCAACGGTTCCGGTAACGAAATGCGGGTTTGAGGGGACTGCTCCTTCTTTATAAGGATAGGCATTGCCGTAAATGCCAACCTGAGTGCCGTCCACGCCCAAGTAGGTTGCAGGTGCTTGCAGATGATAATCATGCGTGTAATCAAAAACGTTTCCTGTCTGATTGACGAAAATCGTTTCAATGGCAACACCCGTGTAGTTTCCGGTTGCGATTGGAGTGTTTCCCCAAAACGGATCCGTCTTTGGTGTGATGTTATTCTTGATGGTGTTGTTATTCCCGGCAACTTCGCGATCTGCTGTGCGAATAAAGATATTGTTTTCCAGGGTATTGTTGTCGCCAACCAAGGTGTAGCGATAAGTCGTACTTGACCAGTTGTTCAGGAGAAAGATATTATTCTGGAACAGGTTGCCGTAAGTATCTACTATGTCCGCATTGAATATGGAATTAAAAATCCCGGCATTTTGCGCATTGGTCAACCTTACAGCTGCTTTCATGGCGCAGTTTACCAGCATGAGGTTTAAGGAAGGGGTTGACCGGTCACCGCGAATATTCAGTTCTCCCTGAAGACGGCAATATTTGATGGTAATTTGATCGACAGCATGGTTCGAAGTAGTGGTAATTCCCCCGGTCATATCCACGCCTTCAATGTAGAAGCCATCGGCATTTTCCGAGAGGTTGATACTTCCGGTAAGCGTTGTTTTGCCGGTTACAGTGGTAGAATCCGGATAGTGTCCGGCGCCGTAAACTAAAAGTTTCTTGTCGAGCGAAATGTTGCTGGTGTTGAATCCATGACCGGAGAGGTAGATGGTGTCGCCGGTTGCTGCGGCATTACAAGCGTCTGTAAAAGCGTTGAGGCCGTAAAAAAGTTGCGGACCATCAGTCTGGTGTAAAGCTACGGTTTGTGCATGTGCTGAAATAGCAATTACAAGAAAGGACAGAACAAGAAGGTAAAGTTTTTTCATGGTGTTGATTTTTGAGATTGATACTGTAATCAAAACTAACCGAAAGCAGCTTTGCCTCCTGTTCAAATAGTCAAAATGTCATTTCATTTCGTACATTTGTTGTTGTCATATTCTCAATTCTCTGCTGAATGCTGCGTTATTTGATTGTTTTTACACCACTGAGTATCACGTTGTTTTGGTCGATTGTTTTTTTGACCAACAGGTTTGTGGCAAACCGGGCCCGATTTTGGCTGGGACTTTTCATGCTGCTGGTGGCCGTGTTGTATGTTTGTCACGCTGCCTTTTTCTTGAATTTCAAAGAGGTGTATCTTCAATTGGACAGTGTTTATTTGTTTGCGGGGCTATCGGTTTACCCGATGTATTATTTCTATATTCGCTTACTCACCTGTGATGTTTCGCCCCGGAAATTTTATGTCCGCCATTTTTTACCGGCCGTTGTGCTGTCCTTCATGTTGTTGTCGCTAAGCCTTGTTTCGAATTATGATGCCCGGAGCGTTTATTATCAGTCTGTTTTGGTGGAGAATCACTGGCCGGGGGCACATTCGTCGGTTTATACACGATGGATGGCTGTCGTTTTCTTTGCCAGTCGGTTTATTTTTGCCGTTCAGGTGTTGGTTTACCTGGGGATGGGGTACCAGCTTGTGCGAAAATATGATACGCGAATTGCCAATTTTTATTCCAATCTGGAAGGAAAGGAGCTTCTTTGGGTAAAACTGCTGACTATTTCCTTTTTTGTGGCATCAATCGTAAGTTTTGTTGCCAATCTATTGGGCCGTGGAATGTTTATGGCAAATGAGCTGTTGCTCGCTGTTCCTTCCGGTTTGTTCAGTGCGTTGTTTTTCATTATCGGACTTCAGGGGAACAGGCAAAATCAAATCATCCGGAACCTGGAAGAAGAGGCGGAGGAAAACGAAGTGGCCCTACCTGTTTTTACAGAAACAAAAATGGCAAACCTGAAAAGGGAATTATTAAAACTTCTGCAGGAAAATAAGCTGTACCTAAACCCGGAGATCCGGGTAACCGAGTTGTGTAAAAAATTAAATACAAACCGGACGTATCTTTCCAGGCTTATCAATGAAGAATTTGGTCTGAGTTTTAGTGATTTTATCAACCAATACCGGGTGGCTTATGCGCGGGGACTGCTGATGCAAGACAAGGACGAGCGCTTTTCTCACACGCATATCGCCGAACAATCGGGTTTTGGTTCCCTGAGCTCCTTCAACCGGGCTTTCCGGAAGGAGCTTGGCTGTACCCCCGGCGAATACCGGAAATCACTCAAGGAGCAATTTTGATGCTGGTTGCCTTTCCCGGTTTGGACAAAACTGGCTGTTGAATAATGGGCCTTCGCTTTTTATGAAAGGATAATCCCCTAAAAATATTAACTTTGTGCCGCAAAATTAGAGACTGATTTTATGAGTGACAGCAGGTACATGGCCCGTGGCGTTTCGGCATCCAAAGAAGATGTCCATCAGGCAATTAAAAATATCGACAAAGGATTGTTCCCCAAAGCGTTTTGCAAAATTATACCCGATGTTTTGGGCGGCGATCCCGACTGGTGCAACATCATGCACGCCGACGGGGCCGGCACAAAATCATCCCTGGCTTACCTGTACTGGAAAGAAACCGGCGACCTTTCCGTGTGGAAAGGAATAGCCCAGGACGCGCTGATCATGAATATTGACGACCTGCTTTGCGTGGGCGCAACGGACAATATCCTGCTGTCGTCAACGATTGGGCGCAACAAGAATAAAATTCCCGGCGATGTGATTGCCGCCATCATCAACGGAACCGACGAACTGTGCCGCGAATTGCAGGAGATGGGTGTCGGCGTTTACCCAACAGGTGGCGAAACTGCCGATGTGGGCGATGTGGTGCGTACCATTATTGTTGACTCGACGGTGACTTGTCGCATGAAACGTTCGGAAGTCATCTCAGCCGACCATATTCAGCCGGGCGATGTGATTGTCGGATTGGCCTCATTCGGCCAAGCAACTTACGAAACTTCATACAACGGCGGCATGGGCAGCAACGGACTTACTTCGGCCCGCCACGATGTGTTTGCCAACTATCTGGCGAAAAAATACCCCGAGAGTTTCGACCCGGAAGTTCCTGCCGAATTGGTGTACTCGGGCAGTAAAAAACTGACCGATGAAATTGCCGGGCTTGGGATTGATGCCGGAAAACTGGTGCTTTCGCCTACCCGTACCTATGCGCCGGTCATCAAAAAAATTCTCGATCTGCATCGGAAAGAGATTCATGGTATGGTTCATTGCTCCGGTGGCGCACAAACCAAAGTGCTCCATTTTGTGGATGGCGTGCATGTTATCAAAAACAACATGTTCCCCGTTCCTCCGCTGTTTCGCATGATTCAGGAAGAATCGAAAACCGGGTGGCAGGAAATGTACAAGGTGTTCAACATGGGACACCGCATGGAAATTTATGTGAAGCCGGAATGGGCAGAGGCCATCATCGAAATTTCAAAATCGTTCCATATCGATGCTCAGATTGTTGGGCGTGTGGAGGCTTTTGAAGGTAAAAAGCTGACCATTGAATCTGAATTTGGCACGTTTGAATATTAAAAACAGATTGGATTCGTCAAGCCCGGAAAGCGATTGAAATTTGAAACCCGAAACTTGAATCCGGTAATAGCCGAAGTGAAGACTTGGAATTTGGAATTTGAAACTTGAAACACATTATATGTCAGAACATTCATTATTAAGTAAATACGAAAGCATAAAATACCGGTTCGAAGAAGTGGGGCAGCAAATTACCGATCCCTCGGTAATGAGCGACATGAAGCGGTATGTGAAGCTGAACCAGGAATATCGCCGTCTGGAAGCTTTGGTGCAGGCATTTAAGGAATACAAGGCTTTGATGGATAACATTGAGTCGGGCAAGCAAATGCTGGCTGAAGAGAGCGATCCGGATATCCGCGAAATGGCCAAGGAGGAGATTGAGCAAAGCGAGGAATTAATCCCTGAGAAAGAAAAGGAAATCAAGCTGTTGCTGGTGCCTGCCGATCCGGAAGATGGTAAGAATGCTATTCTCGAAATTCGTGCCGGTACGGGTGGCGATGAGGCCAGTATTTTTGCGGGCGACCTGTTCCGCATGTACTCTAAGTTTTGCGAACGCAAGGGCTGGCGCATGGAAGTGACCAATATCAGCGAAGGAACTTCGGGCGGGTACAAGGAAATTGTGGCCAAGGTGAGCGGCGAGGGCGTTTACGGAATCCTGAAGTACGAATCGGGTGTGCACCGTGTGCAGCGCGTGCCGCAAACCGAAACGCAGGGACGCGTTCATACTTCTGCCGCTTCGGTGGCCGTGTTGCCGGAAGCCGAAGAGTTTGATGTGGACTTGCGGGAAAGCGATATCCGCAAAGATACGTACTGTTCGTCGGGTCCTGGCGGCCAGTCGGTGAACACGACCTACTCGGCCATTCGGTTGACGCACATTCCAACCGGTATTGTAGTTACCTGTCAGGATGAAAAGTCGCAGTTGAAAAACCTGGCCAAGGCGATGGTCGAACTTCGTACCCGTATCTATAATATGGAGTACCAGAAATATATCGATGAGATTGCTTCGAAGCGGAAAACGATGGTGTCGACCGGCGACCGTTCGGCAAAAATCCGCACCTACAACTGGCCGCAAGGACGGGTAACCGACCACCGGATCAACCTGACTTTGTATAACCTGCAAGCCATCATTGGCGGCGATATCGATGAAATTATCGAGAAACTGCAGATCGAGGAAAACTCAGAAAAACTGAAAGAAGCTGAAATTTAAGTGATGATGTTTCGTAAAGTGACCAGGTGACTTAAAGTCACCTGGTCACTAAAAAACACAATACCATGAATAAAGAACAATTATTTGAACAGATTAAAGCCAAGCGGAGCTTTCTGTGCATCGGGCTGGATACGGATATCCTGAAGATACCCGCGCACCTGAAAGAAACTTCCGACCCGATATTTGCTTTCAACAAAGAAATCATTGATGCCACCCAGGACTTGTGTGTGGCCTATAAGCCCAACCTGGCTTTTTATGAAAGCCTGGGCGTGTCTGGTTGGGAAAGCCTGGAAAAAACGGTACACTATATCCGCGAGAAATATCCCGAGCAGTTCATTATTGCCGATGCCAAGCGCGGCGATATTGGCAATACGTCTAATTTGTATGCCCGTGCTTTTTTCGACCACATGGATTTTGATGCGGTAACTGTGGCCCCGTATATGGGTGAAGATTCGGTGAAGCCATTCATGACGTACCTGGACAAGTGGGTGATTTTGCTGGCGCTTACGTCCAACAAAGGAGCTTTCGATTTTCAGTTTATCAAGAATGACGAAACCGGCGATTTGTTGTATGAATCGGTGTTGAAGACTTCGCAGCAGTGGGGAACGTCCGACAATATGATGTATGTGGTGGGCGCCACCAAGGCCGAAAAGCTGGAAGAAATCCGTGAGCTGGTGCCCGATCATTTCCTGTTGGTGCCCGGTGTTGGTGCCCAGGGGGGCAGCCTGGAAGAAGTGGCCAAATACGGCATGAACGACCAGTGCGGCTTGCTGGTGAACTCATCGCGTGCCATAATTTACGCTTCCAATGGTGAAGATTTTGCGGAGAAAGCCCGCGAGGAAGCGATGAACGTTCAGGTGGACATGGAAGAATTGCTGCTGGAAGCCGACTTACTGTAAATGTTTGTAATCAATAATGCAAGGCCCGGAGTTCTGATTGAGCTTCGGGCTTTTTTGATATCAGAAAATCAATGTCATCAGCAAATATTTCAACAGCAATCCCAGAAAACTGTAGAAGACAGCTTCCTTTAACGGATGTTTCAACATGCCGGCGGCCAGCAGAATAACCGGGGAGGAGAGTGGCAGCAGGTTGAACAAAAGGATGGCAATGTTGCCGTATTTGCGTATTTCTGCTTCGGCTTTTTCGTAACGGCGGCGGCCAATCAACCGGTCGATGATGCGCGAGCTGAACGAACGTCCAATGATGTAATCGATTAATTGTGAACACATGGCCGTTCCGATGGCCAGGGCGTTAAGCAAATAGATATCGACCCCAACATGCAGGTAATAAATAAAGGCTAGTTCTACGGGCATGACCAGGAAAAAGAGGTAGCCCGACAAATTAACGATGGCAAAAGAAAGCAGGTTGTTCCCGGCAGTTCCGGAATAAATGTCTTTGCCAACAGTTGCCGAAGCAATAACGATGGCAAGAATGGCCAACAATACGACCGGGATCAGTCTTTTGAGGTTGATATGCGGATGAGTCACAAACGTAATTTTAGGCTTGCGTTAAAAATAGCAGCTTTTTAGCAAATTCACCTTGTGCCTTACCGGAAATATTTAGTAATTCCCGTTTCTGCGCTTTTGATCATTTTACCCGCCAAACTTTATTCTGTCTTCTGCTTGTTTTTCAAGCGCTAATTTTTGTAATTTTAGTTAAGCAGAATCTTAATCAATTGGATATGAATGAATTCTTTTTGCAGTTTATCTGGAAACACAGGTTATTTACGGCCGGGGAACTAAAAACACAAGACGGTCAGCTGGTTGACGTTTTATCGCCGGGTATGCAAAATACCGATGCAGGCCCGGATTTTTTCAACGCCCGCATCCGGATTGACGGCACGGTGTGGGCCGGTAACGTGGAAATTCACCAGAAAGCTTCCGATTGGTACCGGCACAAACACGAGCAGGACGCAGCCTACGATAACGTAATCCTGCACGTGGTGAAACAGGATGACCAGCCGGTGGCCAACTCGAAGGGACAGCCGGTTGAAACCCTGTCGTTGGTTTATCCCCCGCATTTGGAAACAAATTATGCCGATTTGCTGAAATCGAAAGGTTGGATACCTTGTTCCGACAGGTTTCACCAGGTTGACCGGATGAACCTGCAAATCTGGTTTCACAGTTTGATGGTGGAACGCCTTCAGCAAAAAACCGGGGAAATTATTCAGCGGCTGGAACAAAATAAGAATGATTGGAACGAAACTTTTTACCAGTTTTTGGCGCGTAATTTCGGGTTCAAAACCAATGCACTACCCTTTGAACTGCTGGCCAAAGCCTTGCCTTTGTCGGTGTTGGGCAAACACAAAAACGACTTGTTCCAGATTGAAGCCTTGCTGTTTGGTACGGCCGGCTTGCTGAACGAGGAATTGATTGGCGACGATTACTTTTTGGCGCTGCGCAAGGAATTTTCGATGTTGTATAAAAAGTACAACCTGAAACCGCTGGAAGGTCATTTGTGGAAATTTCTGCGGCTGCGTCCGGTTAATTTTCCCACGGTGCGGATGGCCCAGTTTGCCCAGTTGATTCACCAATCCTCGGCTTTGTTTTCCAAACTAGTTGAACAGGATGACCTTGCGAAAGTAAAAACACTTTTCCAGGTAGAGGCTTCCGAATATTGGCATAACCATTATCGGTTCAATAAACCTTCGGCCCGCTATGTAAAACATTTGGGCGATGCTTCCTTTTTCAATATAGTGATCAATACCTTGGTGCCTTTTCTGTTTGTTTACGGCGACTATCACCATAAACAACAGCTGAAGGATTTGGCTCTCAACTACCTCGAAAAGGTGCCTGCGGAACAGAATTCGATTATTTCGAATTGGAAAAGGCTGGGCGTGGATGCTCGTTCCGCGTTTGACAGCCAAGCTCTGATCCAGCTGAAAAACGGGTATTGCAACCTTCGGAAATGCTTAAATTGCCCGGTAGGCGCCAAACTGATCAGCCGGTAATTCACAAGAGAAGCATAACATCGGCTCAGTCCTTAGCTCGACTTCTTTACATATTGGGTGAGGATCACGATTTGCTGACCATTTACTTTTCCTTCAATTTGTTCGGGGTTGTCATGCACCAGCGTGATGTTGCGCACGGCCGTACCGCGTTTGGCAGTAAAACCGCCGCCTTTCACGTTCAGGTCTTTAGTCAGAACCACGGTGTCGCCGGCCTGTAGTTGGGCGCCGTTACTGTCCAGGTGTTTGATTGCGTCATCTTGTCCGGCGCCATCGGCTTTGGCCCAGGCCAGGGTTTCATCGTCCAGGTAAAGCATATCCAGCAGGTCTTGCGGCCAGCCTTCGGCGCGCATCCGGTTGAGTAACCGCCAGGCTAAAACCTGTACGGCGGGCACGGTGCTCCACATGCTGTCGTTCAGGCAGCGGAAATGGTTCGGATCGATTTTGTCCGGATTTGTTACCTGATCGAGGCAGGTCGCACACAGCAGGACGCATTTGTCGCTGTTGTTTTCAGTAACCGGCGGAAGGGCGTAAACAGTCAAGCCGTCGGTGGCGCCGCACAGTTCGCAGGTCGATCCGCTGCGTGCCAGCAATGCTTTTTCAATACTCATGGTTATTTTTTTGAGGCGGCAAAGTTAATCGAAAATTCGGGACTGGAAACTTTTCACTTATTGGTTTCGTTTGTCGGATCGATTCGCAACAGATTCATGTACTTTTGAATATACAACTCTTTTTGTTTCAACTTATATTGCATGATGTACCGGGGATGTTCCAGCGGGATGATTTGTTTGAACCATTGCAGTTTTCTATTCAGGGATACCAGATATTTGTAGTTTTTGTTGTTGCCCAGGCAGAAACACACGTCGCGGTTGATGCCAAAGGAAAGTTGTTTCTCCAAAGATTGGATGATGAACGGTTCGGCAGCCTGAAGCAATTCTTTACTGTCGTAGTAATTATAGTTTAGCTCCCGTCCGTTTTTGTTGATGATGAAGCCGAGCGGACTGATAGCGCTGATGTAATAATCGCGGTAAAATTGTTTCACGCCACCGTATGCTTCTATCATATCGTAAACGAAAACAGAAGAAAGTTCGCGGGTTTCAATGCCTTCAATTTCCAAACCACAAAAGTCGCGGAGACGATAAGTGTCGGTAAACGGAATGCCCGTTACGCCTGCACCAAACCGTCCCGGATTGATGCCGAGGATCAACTTTCGCGGATGATTGTCGCTGTAATATTTGTGGTAAAAGCGTGATGAAGCTTCCAGCGCCGCAGGGTTTTCAGCAAACGGATTCATTACGCTGATGTTTTCCGGAAGAAAACCATCAAACTGCAACTCTTGGTTGAATCGGTTCACTTTTTCGGCAAAGGTCATTTTTAATTCTCCTGTCTATTGGTGCAAATATCAGCAGTTTTTGGGAGACCGGGAAAATAAAAACGCCACCTTGTCAATACAAAGCAGCGTTTTCAACAGAATAATTTCCTTTAGATGAACAGGTTGAGGTTCGATTTCTCGGTTTCTTCCAGGTAAGCGGCTACACCGCCAATCTCTACCCCGTCAATCAATTCTTCTGCGCTGACGCCCATCACGTCCATCGACATCTGACAGGCAATCATCCGTACCCCGTTCTCAATGGCTGTGCGGATCATATCTTCAATCGAATCGACATTTTTGGAGAGCATCCTTTTTTTCATCATCAGCGAGCCCATCCCCAGCATGTTCATTTTCGACAGTTTGAGTTTTCCGGCATTGCCCGGCATCATTTTGCCAAACATTTTGCCCATCAGATCTTTCTCTACTTTGGGCTTGTCGGTTTTCTTGATGATGTTCAATCCCCAAAAAGTGAAGAACATGGTCACCTCTTTGCCCATCGAGGCAGCGCCATTGGCGATGACCAGGGAAGCCAGGGCGCGATCCATATCATCGCTGAAAACCACCATCGTTTTATTTTGCGGAAGTTGTGCTGCTATCGGAACGCCTTGCACGTTTGCCGCTTGTTTTGGAACTGCTTTCTCGATGACAGCCGTAATGATGCCTTCGTTTGAATCCACCGAAACCAGTTTGTTGCCAGTGATGTTGCACCACGATTGCACATCCTTCATAAATCCGGGGTCGCTGGCCTTTTGGAGCAGACGCTCACCCGGCTGTAATTTGCCGATTTCTGTTTTCAGCTTCAGGATTGGGCCGGGGCATTGCAAGCCACAGGCATCCACCTCGAAGGTTTTCACCAGATTGCCCATGCTGGCTGCATCTGCTGGTTTTCCGCGGTAAATGTGATCGTCCTTGGCAATGTAGCTTGATTCGAAGATATCTTCGTTGCTTTGTTTGCAAGTGGTGTGCTCGTAGGTTTTGTAGCCGCCGCTCAGGTTGTACACTTCTTCAAAACCGTGTTGCATCAGGATGCGGCAGGCAAAATAGCCCCGGATGCCTACCCCGCAATAGACGATAATTTTCTTGTCGCGCGGGATTTCATCCAACTGTTCCCGGATTTTGTCAACCTCAATGTTCAGGGAGCCTTCAATGTGGCCCAAGGCATGTTCTTCGGGCGTGCGCACATCCAGCAGACAAATGTTGGCAGCGTGCAGCTGGCTCACTTCCTTCCAGTTGATGTTTTTTAAGCGTCCGGTGATGATGTTTTCTGCCACGTAACCTGCCTGGTTCACGGGGTCTTTTGCCGATGAATAGGGTGGTGCATAGGCATGTTCAATGTCCTGCAGATCGTAGATGCTGCCGTTGTTCAGCAACACGGTGGCGATCAGGTCGATGCGCTTGTCGATGCCTTGGTAGCCAATCATTTGGGCGCCATACAGTTTGCCTGTTTTGGGCTGAAAGAGGATTTTCAGCGTGTAGGGCAAAGCGCCCGGGTAATAACCGGCATGGGACGATCCGTGAATAATATTGGAAATATACTCGATTCCTTCGCGTTTCAACGCCTTTGCAGAAAGGCCGGTTGAGGCCACCGTAATGTCAAACACCTTGGCAATGGCCGTAGCAATAGCGCCTTTGTATTGGCGGGTGTTGCCCAGCACGATGTTGTCGGCAACAATCCGGCCTTGTTTGTTGGCAGGTCCGGCCAGGTAGGTGTTGACGTATTTTCCGGTAATCGGGTGGGGGAACGCAATGGCGTCGCCTAACGCGTAAATGTCGGGATCGTTGGTTTGCAGGTAGCTGTTAACTTTGATACCGCCGTTTTCGGCCAACTCCAGTCCGGCTTCCTTCACCAGCTTGGTCTCTGGCCGGACACCAATCGACAGGATGACCAGTTCTGTTTCAATTTCGCGGCCCGATTGCAATTGCACGGTCAAATGGTCATTCTTACGGATGAAAGCGCTCACGCCATCTTTTAAGTAGAATTCGACTTGTTTGGTTTTCAGGTGCTGGTGTACCTCCGCGGCCATTTCGTAGTCGAGCGGTGCCATCACCTGGCTGGCCATCTCTACAATGGTGACGTTCATGCCCAGTTTGTGGAGGTTTTCGGCCATCTCCAAGCCAATAAAACCGGCGCCGATCACCACAGCGTGACGCGGTTTTTTGGTGTCGCAAAACGACTTGATTTTGTCTGTGTCAAGCACATTGCGCAAGGTGAAAATGGCGGGATCGCTGATACCGGCGATGGGCGGTTTCACGGGTTCGGCGCCGGGCGAAACAACCAGCTTGTCGTAACTTTCGGTGTAGGTGGCTTTGGTTTGATGGTTCAAGACCTCTACCGTTTTATCGTCGCGGTTGATTTTGGTAACTTCTTGCAACACGCGCACATCCACATTCAGCCGGGCCCGAAAACTTTCCGGGGTTTGAACCAATAGTTTTTCACGCTCGGTAATGGTGCCGCCAATGTAATACGGCAGGCCGCAGTTGGCATAGGAAATGTTGGGGCCGCGCTCAAACATGATAATTTCAGCATGTTCATCCAATCTTCGTAAGCGGGCAGCGGCAGTTGCACCACCGGCAACGCCACCTATAATCACATATTTTGCCATTTTGTTGAAATTAAATTAGTTGCGATGATTTTATATTGAGTAAAATAAATATGCAAATGTCTATATATTTATGCGAATGGCAAACTTCATTGGAAACCGATCAACGGGGATTAATATATTCTTAACGTGAGGTGAGTTGATGGTTGTTTTTTGTCAGGATTTCTTCTGCGTATCCTTGCTTTGGAGGTTGCCTTATTTTTTGTTCTTTTGCAGGGGTTTAATAGGAATAGGGCATGAAAAAAATTTTGGGATACTTGTTGACACCGGTTTATTTGTTGGTATTTGGATTGTTGCTGTTGATTTTTCATCCTGTGCAGGTAATTTGCCGCCTGATTGGAGGTTACCCACTGCGAAAAAAATCGGTGGATGTGTTGAATTTTTTATTGGTTTACAGTCTGGTAATCTTGGGGGCGCGCATCCGTTTCCGCGGTTTCGAAAAGATGCCGCAAGGACGTCCCTTTTTGATTGTTTCCAATCATCAAAACACGTTGGATATTCCACCTATTGTTTGGGGATTTCGCAAATATCATCCGAAATTTGTCTCGAAGCAGGAATTGGGAAAAGGGATTCCGAGCATTTCGTACAACCTGCGGCATGGCGGTTCGGCCCTGATCGACCGGAAAAACGGGCGTCAGTCGATTGTTGAAATCACCAAGTTGGGCAAACACATCGAGAAAGAAAAGTATTGCGCCAGCATTTTCCCCGAAGGTACACGCAGTAAAAACGGGAAGGTAAAAACGTTCCAACATGCAGGAGTGGCCTCGCTGTTGCGTGCGGCCCCTTCCGCATGGATTGTTCCTTTTGTGATTGACGGCAACAGTAAGCTGATGGGAAAGGGCTATTTCCCGATGCAATTTGGCACCCGCCTCACCTACACGGCCTTGGAGCCCATTGATCCTGCGGGGCGCGATCCCAAGGAGCTGACCGAAGAGATTGAACGAAAAATCAAACAACATCTCGGGCAGGCGTAGTTTCGGGTTTTGAGTGAAAGGGTATTCATTCTACCATTCTACCATTCTAATCTTGCTCAAATCTGCTCCCAACCTTGCCGGTAGTTGTGGCGAATCCAGTCTTCGGCCATTTGTTTGGCGGGCAGGCTGGCAAAATCCTTGTTGAAACGAGGATCACCGTTGATCACTTCAAACCGGTCTTTTGTCAGCACTTTTAGTTGGTCGCGGTCGCTGATGTTGGTAAAGCGCATGGCGGCGCCATCCCACAATAATTTACGTTGCAGGCTTTGCAGCCGGACGGCCAGCACGCCCATCACCACCATTTCGTTGAGGGGGCCGGCATAATCGAAGTTGGAGGAAGCTTCCACCCGGTTTTGCGGCGTTTCTTTGCAGGCCCGGACCCAGTCCTGCTCGTGGCCGCCTTCCATGGCATTGGCAATACGCCGGATGGATTTGGCAGGTTGTTCAAAATGTGCCATCTCCCGAGTGGGCAGCAGGGTGGGGTTTTTGGCATACGTCCCGCACATGATTTTGCCTTTGGTACCGTAAAATATGCAGCCGCCATCGGCATCGCCCATTTGCTCCCCGGCCTCCAGGCCGTCGGGGCGGGGAGGCATCAACCCTCCATCGTACCAGCTCACGGTTACCGGGGGCATGGCAACTTTCGGCAGGTTGTCGCGGGCCGGGAAATCATAAACCACTATTTCGGCATTGGGCGCCGACTCGGTGTTTACCGGCGTTGAACTTGCCTGTACCGCCGACGGGTATTCCAATTTAAGCGCTTTAAAGACGGGGTCGAGAATGTGGCAGGCCATGTCGCCCAGGGCGCCGGTGCCAAAGTCCCACCAGCCGCGCCAGTTCCAGGGGGTGTACACTTCGTGGTATGGGCGGTATGTTGCCGGGCCAATAAATAAGTCCCAGTCGAGGGTCTTTGGAATGCGCATGTCCCTGGCTGGGCGCTCCAGGCCTTGCGGCCAGATGGGGCGGTTGGTCCAGGCGTCCACCCGGCTGATCTCGCCGATTTTACCCGCCCAGATCCATTCGCAAATTTGCCGGATGCCTTCACCCGAATTGCCCTGGTTGCCCATCTGTGTGGCCACACCGTACTTACGGGCGGTTTCGGTCAGTACGCGCGACTCGAAAACCGAATGGGTAAGCGGTTTTTGCAGAAAGACATGAATCCCCTGGCGCATGGCCATCAGCGCCGGAAGGGCGTGCGTGTGGTCGGGCGTGGCAATCATCACCGCATCAATATTTTTTTGTTTGTCGAACATTTCCCGAAAATCCTTGTAGCGGGTTGCCAGCGGCCATTCGCGGAAAGAATTCCGTCCGGCATAAGCTTCATCCACATCACAAAGGGCAACGATATTTTCGGTGTCCATGTGTTTCAGGTTTCGGTAGCCCATGCCACCAACACCAATACCGGCAATATTCAGTTTATCGCTGGGAGGTCGGTGCCCGAGTCCGGCAATCACCTGGCTGGGCAGGATACTAAAAGCGGCCACGGCCCCGGCTGTGGTACCAAGAAATTTTCGGCGGTTGAGGGTTGGTTTCTCAGGGTTCATAGGTTGTGTTTTGGAAATGCTCCCGGCAATTTAGCAAGAAAAGCCGATGAACAAAAAATACGTAGGGCAGCCAGTCGAACTTCTTACAAATACAAACAGTAATAAGCGACCTGGCCATTGGCTTTTACCTTGAAACGGACATCTTTTTCAACCCGGAAGGTTTCGCCTTTGCCATAGGTTGTCCAACTGTTCTCGCCCGGAAGCATCACATCCAGCAAGCCGCTGGTGACGGTCATCAGCTCGATGGTGGCGGTGCCGAATTCGTATTCGCCGGCTTCCATCACGCCAACAGTGGCAGTTCCCTCAGCATTTTCAAGGGCAATCGATTTAACTGTTCCTCCGAAGTATTCATTCACTTTCAGCATAAAATTTGATTTTTGGGTTAAAGTTTGAAACAAAAATAGCAGAATAATACCGGCTTGTTGCGGGGAAAATGAAAAACGGGATAAGAAAATCTTACCCCGCTTATGTTGGTTTGAAAAGAATACAAAATTAGGCCGGCATATCGGGCAAGCTCCAGGGTGCACGGTAGGTGTGCTTGATCAGTTCGGCAGCAAATTCTTTGGCCGGAACCGGATCGGTCCATGTTTTGTCGAATGTCGGGTGGCCGTCGTGGATTTTGAAACCATCTTTAATCACGGTGCGGATGGTTTCATCATCTTTCAGGTTGGTGAATTCCATTTTTTGGCCATTCCATTCCAACTCTTTGTTCAGGTTTTGCAAGCGGACAGCCAATACGCCCATCACGACCATTTCGTTGAATGGTCCGGCTTCGCTGAAGTCGGAAGCAGTAGCGACGCGGTTTTCGGCGCTTTCCTTACAAGCGCGAACCCAATCCATTTCGTGGCTGGTCTCCACGCGACGACGGAACTTGGGAGCATTCGGCACACGGCCCGACAACAACCAGGGATCTTTACCATAGCAACCGCAAATCAGTTTGTCTTTGGTGCCGTGGAAGATAACGCCACCACCGGCATCGTTCGGGTTTTTACCGGCAGGCCATCCTTCGGGAAGCATTTGTTTGATGCCGCCATCGTACCAGAAAACTTCAACTTCGGGAAGTTTGATTTTCATTTTCTTTTTCGGGGTACGTGCCGGGAAGGTCAATTTGACCGACTGAGCAGTTGGGGCGCAGTCTTGCAGCAACAGGGTAGAGTTGCCCTGTGCTTTGGTTGGGTAGCCCAGTTCGAGGCCAACAAATACCGGGTGTAGGATGTGGCAGGCCATATCGCCGAGGGCGCCTGTGCCGTAGTCCCACCAGCCGCGCCAGTTCCAGGGATGATAAACTTCGTTGTACGGGCGCATTTTTGCCGGGCCAACAAACAAGTCCCAGTCCAGCGTGTCGGGCACCCAATGTCCAACTTCCGGTGTATTTAAGCCTTGCGGCCAAATCGGACGGTCGGTGAACGCTTCTACTTTGGTAATTTCACCAATCTCTCCGTTGGCGATCCATTCGGTGGTCAGGTTTACGCCTTCGCCCGATGAACCCTGGTTCCCCATCGAAGTGGCCACGTTGTATTTGGCAGCCAGCTTGGTCAGCAAACGCGACTCGTAAACCGTGTGTGTCAATGGTTTTTGGAGGTAAACATGTTTGCCCATGGTCATGGCGTGAGCAGCCGTAATGGCGTGGGTGTGGTCTGCCGTGGCGATCATGACGGCGTCAAAATCTTTGCCCAGCTCATCGTACATCCGGCGCCAGTCTTTGTATTTTTTGGCTTTCGGGTACCGGTCGAACACACCGTTGCCACCAGTATAGCCCCAGTCAACATCACACAGACCGATGATGTTCTCTGATTCCATGTTTTTCAGGTTGGCAAAACCCATACCGCCAACACCAACACCCACGATGTTCAGTTTGTCACTCGGGGCCTTGTGTCCCAAACCTGCCACAACATAGCTGGGAAGGATGGTAAATCCAGCCGCAGCAGCTGCGGCAGTTCCCAGAAATGATCTTCTGGAAACCTGACTTTTTTCGTTTGACTTATTCTTCATAGTTCAATAAAATGAAATTGATTTAGGTATGTGTTTTTGAGTCATGATGGCTCATTTTTCAAAAACCTTCTAAAGATAAAATTATCCGGCTGATTGGCAAAACTGTTTTCGATCATAATGGCCATTTCAGAAACTTGTATTTTGGGTTAAAAGATTGAATATTAGTGTGCAGTACAGCGTTTATTTTGTTTGCTGAATATAGCTTTTGTCTATTTTGAATAAAAAAAATCAATTTGATTGGTGTAAGGGGCCGGGTTATATTTGCGCAGTAATTTTTATCCAGTCTTAATAAGACCGGTTGGGATTTCCTCAAAAACAATCAAAAAAATAACTTTTAAAATTTACATGATGAAAACAATTGGAGATAAATTTCCGGCATTCAAAAAAACGGCCGTTGTATCGCTTGATGCCGGCAAAGAGTTTGAAACGTTAACCAACGAGAATATTCAAGGGAAATGGAGTGTTATTTTTTGGTGGCCAAAAGATTTCACTTTTGTGTGCCCTACCGAGATTACGGGTTTTAATGATCATTTTGACGCATTTGAAAAGCTCGAAGCCAAGTTAATCGGGGCTTCTACCGACTCTGAGTTTGTTCACCTGGCCTGGCGAAATGACCATCCGGGACTGAAGCAACTGAAATTCCCGATGTTGGCCGACACATCCAAATCGCTGGCCGAAGACCTGGGCATTTTAGAAGCCGAAGAGAAAATTGCTTACCGTGCAACGTTTATTGTTGATCCGGAAGGAACGATCCGCTGGGTATCGGCAAACGACCTGGCCATTGGCCGCAATGTGCCCGAGGTGGTTCGTGTACTGGAAGCGTTGCAAACCGGAAAACTGACGCCTTGCGACTGGAATCCGGGACAAGCGACTTTATCATAAGTCTATAGCAAATAGTATGAATTGGGGGGGGCTCGTTGAGTTTCCCCTTTTTGTTGTTTACACAGTGAAAAAAAAAAAGGTCCCGAAGGACCCTCAACAATAGATTAGTTAAACAGCTATCTAAAAACCGCCCTCGTCAAAATCCATTTCGTTAGTGTCGGAGGAGGAGTCAGATCGATCCATTTTGTAGTTGTTGATTTTGTAACTGAGTGTCAGGGTGAATACGCGAGGTTCGCGTTTGAACTTGTAAGTTGAGTTGAAGTTGGTTCCGCTGGAGCTGCCTTCGTGTTTGGCCGAGCCAAATGCATCGCGCAGGCTCAGGGTTGCCGTCAGTTTCTTGTTCATAAAATCTTGCCGGTACGAAATGTTGGAGAAAAACATTCCTTTACTATCGCCTTGTGCCGAAACAGAAGGTCCGCGGTACATTCCCATGAGCTGCATCCGGCTGTTGTCCGAAAATTTGATGGTTCCGTTCACCCGGCCGTCCACATTGGTACTTTCGCGGCTAACCGATTGCCCCAACACTTCGCCATCCAATTTGTAGTTGTACACCGAAACCGACGTATTCAGCAGCAACCATTCGGTCAGGTTTAGGTTGGCCATCAGTTCTCCTCCTAATGCGTAGTCGTTATTTAAATTATCCGAAGTCATGTACAAAATGCCATCGTCACCCAGTTGGCTCAGACGGGTAATCAGGTTGTTGGTTACCCGGTAAAAACCTTCCAACGAAATGAAAGAACGGCCAAAGCGTTTCATGTAACCCAGATCGAACGAGTTAGTGTACTCAGGTTCGAGGGTTGGGTTACCGATGCGGATGCTGTATTGGTTCATATAGCTGGGGAACGGGTCCAGGTCGCGGCCCCCGGGACGACGGATGCGGCGGCTGTAGCTGGTCATCAGCTGGCTTTTGTCGAACAATTCGTACGACAGGTGCAACGAGGGAAACAGGTCGAAGCGGTCGAGTTTGTACGATTCGGTTGCCATGGCATGTTGGATCTCACGGTCGGTATATTCGCCGCGCAGGCCCGCCATGTATTCAACAGGCCCCATCTTATTCGAGAAGGTGGAATATACCGAGTGGATGTCGCGTTTGAAGTCCATCGAACTGGAAAAGTTGGAGTTGTTCACCCATTGCTGGGTTTCCGGGTCGAAATCCTCGAATAGGTAGTCTTCTGTTTCGCGGTCGAGGCGGCTTTGCCAACCGGCTTCCAGCTTGCCAGCCGATCCAACCGGACGCGTATAATCCAGTTTCATCCGGTAATCGTTCGATTCTTCTCCCTCAGTGGTGCGAATTTGCAGATCGTAAATGCCTGTGGGCTGGTAATTGGCATCAGCCACAATTTCCGATTGAAATTCTATATCGTCTCCATTTCGGTAGCGGTAATTGAATAAACCTTCCAGTTTGTGCGAACCATCTTCGTTGTATTTGTGCAGGAAATTTATGTTCCCGCTGACGTAGTCGTTTTTTCGTTCAGAACTTTCAGTATTGACCGTGTACTCGTCAATCGTAAGCGGAACCGTGTAATGATGGGTTAAGCCGTTACTGAGCGAGTTGGCATTAAACTGGCCCGCGTCGGCCATAAATCCCAGCGTAGTTTTGTCGCTCAGGTAAAAGTCCACGCCTCCTTTTACGCCAAACCCTTTCCGGGTAAAGCTGCGGTCGCCTTTCATAATTAGATATTCGGTGTTGTCGTTCAGGAATGTTTCGCGGGTCGATTCGTTTTCGCCTGAAAATTGCTGGTGATTGTTGTCGATGCCAAATGACAGGTTGCGTTTCTTGGTTTTGTGGTTTACCGTTAGGTCAATCCGCCGTTTGTCGCCTGTGCCGATCATGGTATTTACCACGCCGTTGAATCCGGAAAGAATGTTTTTCTTCATCACCAGATTGATGATGCCCGCATTTCCGTCGGGGTCGTATTTAACCGAAGGGTTGGTGATGATTTCGATGGTTTCGAGGGCCGAAGCCGGAATTTGTTGCAAAGCGTCGCTTCCGGAGAGCACGCTGGGACGCCCGTCGATAAATACGGTGAAGCTCGACGACCCGCGCAGGGTGACATTCCCTTCGATATCCACCTGGATAGAAGGCGTGTTTTCGAGCACATCCACGGCTGTTCCGCCGGCTGCGTTGATATCCTGGGCAACGTTGATGATTTTTTTGTCGATTTTGTATTCTACCCGGGCACGGTCGGCCACGACTTCCACGGCGCCGATTTCCTCGGTGGCAGGTTCCAACTCAATCACGCCCATCTCTATTTGGCGGTTGTTTGGGGTGATGCGTACATTGTTGATACGTGTTTTATTGAAGCCGATGAAATTGGCCTCAACATAAAATGTCCCCGGGATCAGGTTGCCAATCCGGAATTCGCCATTGACATCGGTGATGCCGCCGGTAATCAGCGACGAGTCGCGGCTGCTGAAAATAGAAATATTGGCATATTCCATCGCTTGGTTGGTGCCGTTTTCAACTACTTTCCCTTTAATAACAGATTGTACCGGAAGGCTTGCCGTTTCAGTTACCTTTGGGCCACTGGTTTGGCCCATTGCTTGTAAGCCTGCCAGAAATAAGAACATGAACAGTACTTTTCCTTTTCTCTTCAAAAAATCTTTCATTGTATAATTTTGCTTGTTCTACTAATTTGGTTTTGTTTCACATGTTTTATGACACAAAATCGGGCGAACAGTTTAAAGATTGCAACATGAATCTTGTTAACGTTTGTGAATGGGACTTCCGCTCAGTCTCTGGTTTTCCGGGTCGAAACAAGTTAATAAACTGTTTTCAAGGACATCATCATGACGACAGGGGCATGACACATTTCTTTTCAGAATATGTATATTTGTTTCTTCCTAAAACTAATTTTTATCAACTACTATTTATTAAAACCTGTAAAATGAAAAGAGTAAACACATCTCTCCGGGCCTTTTTATTGTTGATGATGGTCTCGGTTTCAGCCCTGTTTGTTCAGTCTTGCGGAAATGCAAAAAGTCAGCAGGCTGAGTCGCCAGCTAAAAAGAACATTGGTATTCAGTTGTGGTCGGTTCGCGATGCCATGAAAGCGGATGCCGCTGCCACAATTGCCCGTTTGGGTGAAATTGGCTACACCTATGTGGAAGCAGCCGGTTATGCCGACGGGAAGTTTTACGACATGGAACCTGCCGAATTTAAGGGCTTGCTGGAACAAAATGGTATGGCCATGCGTGGTTCACACACGGGCATCAACCTGCCGAAAGAAGGCGAATGGGAACAAGCCATGCAATGGTGGGACGACTGTATTGCTGCCCACAAAGCGGTTGGCGCCGAATGGATCGTAAAACCATCCATGGGAGCCGATTCGTACCGCAGCCTGGATACCTTGCAATTGTATTGCGATTATTACAATGCGATTGGTGAAAAATGTAATGTTGCCGGCATCCGTTTTGGCTACCACAACCACGATCGCGAATTCACCACCGAGTTCGAAGGGGTGACTTTTTACGATTACCTGCTGCAAAATACCGATCCCGAGAAAGTAATGTTCGAGCTCGACCTGTACTGGATCCAGGTTGGCGGCAAAAACGCGCTGGACTATTTCAACCAGTACCCCGGACGTTTTGAACTGTATCATGTGAAAGATGTGGAAGAGCTTGGAGCCAGCGGTACAATGGACTTTCAGCCGGCTTTTGAGGCTGCCGAAAAAGCAGGCATGAAAGATTATATTGTAGAAGTGGAACGCTACAATTTCGAGCCTATTGTAAGCGTGGAAAAAAGTTTCGAGTTCCTGAACAATGCTGAATACACCAAGTAACGATATTCGCTAAAATTGAAAGCCCGGTTCGAGTGAGCCGGGCTTTTTTTGTGGGAATGGTATATTGTGCTTTTAAGTCCTTGGATTATTCATTCGAAAAAAGAAAGGCAGTCCTCTGACTGCCTTTTCCGCCCCGGTCTCCCGGGAACTAACCTAAACCAACTAAACCTATTAAACCATGAGCTTGCCGGAAATTGCTTTCCGGTTTGCCACTTGATTCAGTACTTGCCGGTAACGGGTGTTACCAACCAAATACTTTCGATTTCGGGGCAAAGATATCAAAAAATCAATACACCTGCACGTATTTTTTTGAATAAATAAAGTATGTTGTACTTTTAACGTAAAGCCCAGTCAATCATGTAGAAACGAATTGGCATGATTCTCAGACTGAAGAGATGGAGGCTTTGTATTTTAGATTGTGGGAGGACTGATTTTTATCGCCGCTTTTCGGCTTCCAGTACTTTGCTGACCGATCCGTGCAACAACAATAAGCGGCGGGCGCGGTCCTGATCGTAGCCCAGTTCGTCCATAATCATGCGTGTGCCGCGGAGTACCAGTTTCTGGTTGGTCAATTGCATGTTCACCATTTTATTGCCCTTTACGCGTCCCAGTTTGATCATCAGGGTGGTGGTAATCATGTTGAGGATGAGTTTTTGGGCCGTTCCGGCTTTCATGCGTGTACTGCCGGTTACAAATTCGGGCCCTACAATGGCTTCAATGGGGATGTCCACGCTGGCGGCCAGTTGCGAACCCGGGTTGTTGGTGATGCAAGCGGTGAGGATGCCTTGTTCGCGGGCCGTTTTTACGGCGCCAATCACAAATGGGGTGCGGCCCGATGCGGCGATGCCCACTACGGTGTCCAGCTCATTGATCTTCCATGCCTGCAATTCTTTCCATCCCAGCGTTTCGTCGTCTTCGGCCGATTCCACGGCTTTGCGTATGGCTCGGTCGCCTCCGGCAATAATACCGATCACCAGGCCATCTTCTACGCCAAAGGTTGGCGGAATTTCCGAGGCGTCCAGAATGCCCAGCCGACCGCTGGTACCGGCCCCTATATAAAACAGTCGTCCTCCCTTTTGCATCCGTTCCACCAAGCCCAACACGAGTCTTTCAATTTGCGGGATTACCTGTTTAATGGCAGGCAAGACCTTCCGGTCTTCTTCGTGGATGCCGTTTAATAGCTCGCTTACCGATCGGTTTTCGAGATTGTCATAGAGAGAGCTTGATTCGGTAATGTTGATCATCGTGTCAGATTTTTTAATGCCTGTGATAGGCTAATAATCCATCAATTGGCTCTTTTAAAATTCGGCCCGGTGTCAAGCCATTCTTTTCCAGTACCGTTTTCAGCACTTCTTGAAAATGGAAAGCCACTGAACCTACAAAATTAACAGGCAATTCTTTTGAGAGTGGCAACATCAATATATTTCTGCGGATAAAAGCGGTGAGGTTCGTATGCACAAACTCCCGGCACCAGGGGTGATTTATTTCTTCGGAAAGGAAAACGGCAAACTGAGCCAAATACTTGTTTGGCCGTTCCTGCCGGTACACCCGGTCCAGCACCTCATCTTTAGTTAACCGGAAACGCTCCTGAAATTTTTTCCGTACATCCGGGGGCATTACCCGCTTGAAAAAGTCTCCCAGCAGGTTGCGGCCCATCACGGCGCCACTACCTTCATCGCCCAAAATAAAGCCTAACGGAGGAATATTGTCAACCACATTTTTACCATCGAAATAACAAGCGTTTGAGCCGGTGCCTAAAATACAGGCAATGCCGGCTTCGTGCTGACAGGCTGCACGGGCTGCTCCCACCACGTCGCTGTAGATCTGGCAGGTGACTTGTCCGAAAAGTTGGTAGAAGGCTTGCTCAATTATCGAGGCTTTTTCGGCATTTACAATACCGGCGCCGTAATAATAAATGGTCTCCACCTTGGTGGCTATCGGGAGAAGCGCCTGACGGAGTTCACGCTCAATGTCCTCACCCGACCGGAAAAAAGGATTGATGCCGGAGGTTTGAACCCGGACGGTTTCTCCTGCGGGGTCGAAAAAGATCCAGTCCGTTTTGGTAGAACCACTGTCGGCAATTAACTTCATCTTGTAAAGCTTTTAGGGGATGAATCGTGTGCGAAATGAGTGTTCAACGCTCGTTTCATGGTACAAATATATAGAAATAATCACAGGCGAAAAGCTCACCCGGCAACCTGTGCAGCACGCCTTGTTCTTTCACGTAAATATCGTTAGATTTGTTTTTCAGCTTCGTAAATAAAATACTAAATGTTATGAACTTACGAAAAAAGCTTCCCTCTAACAACCCGTTGTTTTTCGGCACCACTTACCACAAACCGAAAAACATGGCCCACCAAGATGTGTTGACCAAATATGAAAAGATCCCAACGATTATTTTTGACGATTCGGATGAGGCTTCGCTGGTGGCTGCCCGGGAAATTGCCAGCGCGATCCGGGAGAAGGCCAACCAGGGGGAAGTGTGTGTGCTTGGTTTGCCTACAGGATCATCGCCCATCGGGGTTTATGCCGAACTGATCCGCATGCACAGGGAGGAAGGGCTGAGTTTTAAGCAGGTGGTTACCTTCAACCTGGACGAATTTTACCCGATGGGGCAGGCGTCTATCCATTCGTATCACCAGTACATGTACAAGCACTTTTTCAACCAAATCGATATTTTGCCTGAAAACGTGAACATTCCTCGCGGCGATTTATCGCTGAATGAAGTGTATCAGTTTTGCCGCGACTTCGACAAAAAAATAAGCGATGCCGGCGGAATTGACATTCAGCTGTTGGGTATTGGGCGCACCGGCCATATTGGGTTTAACGAGCCTGGTTCGCAATTGAACTCGAAAACCCGCATGATTGTGCTCGATACGATTACCAAACAGGATGCAGCCCGCGGGTTTGGCGGAATGACCAAAGTTCCGCAACGGGCCATTACCATGGGGATCGACAACATCATGAAAGCCCGGAAAGTGATATTGCTGGGATTTGGTGAGGCAAAAACCAGCATCCTGCAAAAAACAATCGAAGGCCCGATAACCGAACAAGTGCCAGCCAGCTATTTGCAACAGCACCCCAATGCCAAAATTTACCTCGACATGGCAGCAGCCATGCAACTCACCCGGGTAAAAACCCCCTGGTTGGTTGACACCTGCGACTGGAGTTCGAAACAACTGGTTCGCAAGGCCGTGGTGTGGTTGTGCCAGCAAACCGGAAAATCGATCTTAAAGCTGACCAACAACGATTATACCAACAACGGACTGAGTGACCTGATCTCGGATAAAGGGTCGGCCTATGCGCTCAATATCAGAGTGTTTAACGATCTTCAACATACTATTACCGGCTGGCCCGGAGGTAAACCCAATGCCGACGATTCCAACCGCCCCGAGCGCAAGTACCCGCCTCAGAAACGGGTGGTCATTTTTAGTCCGCACCCCGACGATGATGTGATATCGATGGGCGGAACGCTCAGCCGGCTGGTGGAGCAGGGGCACGAGGTGCATGTGGCCTACCAGGTGTCGGGAAACATAGCTGTGTCGGACGAATATGCTAACCGTTTTATTTCGTTCCATAACCTGTACACAAACTTTTACGACCCCGAAAACAAGCGCCAGACCGAGCAATATGAAAAAACGATTTCTTTCTTGAAAAACAAGAAAGAAGGCGATATTGACCTGCTCGATGTGCGGATGTTAAAGGGATTGATCCGCCGGATGGAGGCCAAGGCGGCCTGTCGGTTTGCCGGTGTAAAAAGTGAGAACGTTCATTTTCTCGACTTGCCTTTTTATGAAACGGGTGAAGTCCAAAAGAAGCCACTGGGCAGCGAAGATGTGGAGATGGTCAAGGAGTTTCTGCGTGAAATACGGCCCCACCAGATTTTTGCAGCCGGCGACCTGTCGGATCCGCATGGAACCCACCGTGTTTGTTTGGATGCCATACTGTACGCGATGGAAGAAATTAAAGAAGACAGTTGGATGAAGGACTGCTGGCTTTGGCTGTACCGCGGTGCCTGGCACGAGTGGGATATTGACCAGATTGAAATGGCTGTTCCGATCAGTCCGGAAGAATTGTACAAAAAGCGGGAAGCAATTTTCAGGCACCAGTCGCAAAAAGAAGGCGCCATGTATATGGGCGATGATGCCCGTGAGTTTTGGCAGCGAGCCGAAGACCGGAACCATGCCACCGCCGAATTATACAACAAACTGGGCATGGCCGAATACGAAGCCATGGAGGCTTTTGTACGATATTTTCCGTGATTTATTTCGGCCATTATTTACTGCGATATCAGCAAAAACAACCAAATGTAGAATGAAATACATTCATTTTCCAATATCCAATATCTAATGACCAATAACCAATAACCAATCAGATATGGCTCAACCAACTAAGCGACTGATGTCACTGGATGTCCTCCGGGGGCTTACCATTGTTTTGATGATAATTGTGAATAATCCAGGCAGCTGGAGCGACGTCTATGCCCCGCTACGGCATTCAGCATGGAATGGCTGTACGCCAACCGACCTGGTTTTCCCGTTTTTTATGTTCATCGTGGGAACTGCCATGTGGTACTCCTTCAAAAAGTTCGGGCACCGGCTCAATCGGGCGCTGACCATCAAAATCATTCGACGTACTGTACTGATTTTTGTGCTTGGCTTGTTCCTGAATGCCTTTCCTTTTGTTGACTTTCAGCTCTCAAGCCTGCGGATCATGGGCGTGCTGCAACGTATTGCACTGGGATACGGCCTTGCATCCTTCATCGTTCTTTTAACCAACATCCGGTGGAATTACCTCATCGCTGCCTTGTTGCTGCTGGGCTACTGGGGCATACTGCTGGTATTCGGGAATGCAGACCCGCTTACGCTTGAGGGCAATGCCGTAAAAAGCCTGGATCTGTTTCTGTTGGGTGAAAGCCATCTGTACGGTGGATACGGTATTCCGTTTGACCCCGAGGGGTTGCTTAGTACCCTCCCTGCCATCGTCAATGTGTTGTTCGGATTCTTCGCCGGCCGCCTGATCGACCGTGAATATGATCACCGGAAAGCCGTTTATAAACTAATTGGATTTGGCGCAGTTGGCATTGTCCTGGCTCTATTGTGGAACCCGTTTTTCCCGATCAATAAGCCCATCTGGTCCAGCTCGTATGTGCTGTACACCTGTGGATTGGCCAGCATCTTTTTGGCTGCATTGATTTGGCTGATCGACCTGAAAGGTTGGAAAAAGTGGGCCCATCCCTTGCTGGTGTACGGCATGAACCCACTCTTCATTTATGTGCTGGCCGGAGTGTGGGCCAACCTGCTGTCGATTATACAGGTTTCGAACGGCGAAGGAGGTAGGATCTCATTAAAGGGGTTCATTTATCATGACCTCCTGGCGCCATGGGCCGGAGAATTAAATGGCTCGTTGTTTTTTGCCTTGCATTTGGCTGTTATCTTTTGGATAATAGGCCTTATTTTGTACCGGAAAAAGATTTTCATAAAAATATAACTATGCGAACATTGTTTGTGCTTTTGTTGGTGTTGATAATCAGCTGTATTTCAGCGCAGGAAGTACCGCCAAAGTTTGAATTCAGGGCAGCCTGGGTCGCTACTGTGAACAATATCGACTGGCCATCGAAGCCCGGTCTGAGTGCGGCAGAGCAGCAGCAGGAAGCTATCGACATGCTCGATCTGTTGAAAAAGCATGGGATGAATGCGGTCATTTTTCAGGTCCGCCCGGCCTCGGATGCCTTCTATACATCGAAGTTGGAGCCGTGGTCGCGCTACCTCACCGGCACGCCGGGGAAGCATCCCGGTTACGACCCGCTGCAATTTTGGATTGATGAATGTCACAGAAGGAACATGGAACTTCATGCCTGGTTCAATCCTTTCCGGGTGGCACAGCGGGTAGATGAGCCGCTGGCCTCCAGTCATATCGCGTTCCAACATCCGGAGTGGATCATCGCTTACGGTGGAAAGTTGTATTTCAACCCCGCTTTGCCCGAAACCCGCCAATATATTGCCGACGTTGTGAAAGATGTCGTCAGCCGCTACGATGTGGACGCCATTCATTTCGACGATTATTTTTATCCGTACCCGGTGGCCGGGGAGCCCTTCCCCGATCTGATTACTTTCAATCAATCGCCGCGCGGATTTGGGGCAGACCAGCTCAACGACTGGCGCCGCGACAATGTGGACCAGACCATCCAGCTGCTTTCCAGAACCATCAAGGAAACCAAACCGTGGGTGAAATTCGGTATCAGCCCGTTTGGGGTTTGGCGGAACCAGGCCGACGATCCACGCGGATCGATGACCATGGCCGGAAATACCAATTACGACCACTTGTATGCCGATATTCTGAAGTGGCAGGAAAATGGGTGGATTGATTATGCCACACCGCAACTTTACTGGCAAATCGGGCATCCGGCAGTCGATTTCGAACTACTTTGCAACTGGTGGAACGAAAATAGAAATGGCCGTGCTTTGTACATTGGCCATGCTCTTTATAAATCCGAAAGCAATTCGGCAATTGAAGACTGGCGGCAGGCCGATCAACTCCCGCGGCAAATTAATCTCACCCGACAGATTAAGGGGATTGACGGAAGTGCGTTTTACAGCGCCAAACATTTTAACCGCGATTTGATGGGATTTCAGGATAGTCTGAAGCAAACACTTTACAAATATCCGGCTATTGTTCCTCCCATGAGTTGGATTGATAATAAGGCGCCTGCTCAACCGCAAAAATTCAAGAAAAGTGGCCGTAAGCTGAAATGGAAAACCAGGAAAATCAGCAGCGATACAGATAAAGCCGATCGGTTTATCTTGTACCGCAACAAGCTTGGCGAACAATTCAACGCGAGCGATCCGCGTTTCATCCTGCTAATCACCAAATCCACCGGCATCCGGCTGGAAAAAGGTGAGGGCAAAAAAGAAAAATTTGAATTTCGGGTTTCGGCCCTCGACCGGCTGAACAACGAAAGTAAACTCACCAAACCGGTGACCCTAAAATGGTAATTCGATGCAACAAAAAATAGATTGCTTCCTGGCCTGGAGCGGACAGGCTGAAACCCGCGCAACGATCGAACAGCTCCGCCAATCGCCGCTGACGGGTAACATAGTAGTTATTTCTCCCCATCCGGTAGTGGTTGACCAGGTTGAAGTGCTGGTTTCCGGCAGCCCGTTTTCAACTGGCTGCATCAAACAAATTGCGGAAAAAACAACACACGATTTTGCTTTCATCGCTTTAAACCCAACGCAGCTCGACATTGGCCGGTTTGCGGTGGAGCGACTGGTCCAGCTGGCTGAAAACAGTGGGGCAGCCATGGCATACAGCGATTATTTTGAGATGAAAGAGGGCATCCGAAGGGATCATCCGGTGATTGACTACCAGCCAGGCAGCCTGCGCGATGATTTTAACTTTGGGCCGGTGCAGCTTTTCAGGAAAGACGTTTTGAAAACCTATGAGAAGGCCGCTTATGCCGATTGGCAACATGCCGGCTATTACGCCCTGCGGCTGCAAGCCTCGCGAATGGGCGATATTGTCCGCATCCCCGAGTTCTTGTTTTCCATGATCGAAACCGACACCCGCCAATCAGGCGAAAAGCAGTTTGATTACGTGAGCGCCAATGCACGCGAAAAGCAAGTGGAGATGGAACAAGCCTGCACCGTTCACCTGCAAAAGATCGGCGCTTTTCTGTCGCCTGACTTTGAGGCGGTAGAATTTGCTGGCGGTTTTCCGGTTGAGGCTTCGGTCATCATTCCGGTGCGCAACCGCATAAAAACAATCCGGGATGCAGTGGATTCGGTGCTTTCGCAACAAACGGATTTTCCTTTTAACCTGATGGTGGTGGACAATTATTCCACCGACGGAACCACAGAAGCATTGCAACAATACCGTGACGAACGGCTCATTCACCTGATTCCTGAACGGACGGATCTGGGCATTGGAGGTTGCTGGAACGAAGCCGTGTTTCATGAAAAGTGCGGACGCTTTGCTGTGCAGCTGGATAGCGATGATTTGTATTTCGATGAAAATACCTTGCAAAAGGTCGTGGATAAGTTTCATGAAGAGCATTGTGCCATGGTGATCGGTTCGTATCAAATGTGCAACTTTCAGCTGGAAGAAATCCCGCCCGGGTTGATCGACCATAAAGAGTGGACACCCGGTAACGGCCCCAACAACGCGCTGCGCATAAACGGGCTGGGGGCGCCGCGCGCTTTTTACACCCCGGTGCTGCGCGAAATCCGGCTTCCGAATACCAGCTACGGCGAAGATTATGGTGTTGGCCTGGCTATTTCGCGCACATGGAAAATCGGGCGCATTTACGAAGCCATTTACCGCTGCCGCCGTTGGGAAGACAACTCCGATGCCTCGCTCGATATTGCCAAACAAAATGCGCATAACGCCTATAAGGACAGTCTGCGCACCTTCGAATTAAAGGCACGGATAAACCTTAATAAACGAATCCAGCAGATTTGAAAGCGGATCGCGGAGTAACGTGCTGTTTGGAATCCGTAACCGGAAAAATAGGACTGAAAATATGAATGACGGAAGCCTGGAAAGAAAAGTAAATGAATTAATCGACCGACAAACGCAGGAGTGGGTGCTGGCCAGAACCAACTATGCCGGTTTGGGAAAGGTTGAAACCAAAACGTTTCACTTTGATGGCTTCCGAATCACGGCGCAGTTCAACCCGGAGCGGATCCGCTCGTCGGGCGCCAAAACCGACGCGGAATCGATTCAGGCACGGGCTTGCTTCCTGTGTGCCGACAACCGCCCGGCGGTGCAGCGGGGCATCGACTTTTCGGGAAAATATACCATCCTGATCAACCCGTACCCCATCTTTCCACAGCATTTGACGGTTGCGCTGAAGGAGCACTTGCCGCAGCAGATTGAACCCTACCTGGCCGACATGCTGCAACTCAGCCAGGCATTGCCCGGTTTTACCGTGTTCTACAATGGTCCCAAATGTGGCGCATCGGCCCCCGATCATTTTCACTTTCAGGTCGGTAGCAAGCGGTTATTGCCCATTTACCACGATCTGGGAAACATTGTTGCCCGGCTGGGCGAATTGCTCTTTCAGGACGAAACCGCCGCCATTCATGCATTGGGAAAAGATTTTCTGCGGAATGTATTGCTTTATTCATCAACGTCGCCGGTAAGTCTGCGCCACCACCTGCAACTCGCGTTGGATGCGCTGAAGGAACGTGGGCAGGAGGGCGAACCGATGCTCAATTTGTTGGTGGACTATGAAGATGGACGTTGGCAGGTGCTGTTATTTCCGCGAGACCGGCAACGGCCCTGGCAGTATTTTGCCGAAGGCACTGACCGGATTTTGATGAGCCCGGCCTCGGTGGAAATGGCGGGCCTGGTTATTCTTCCCCGAAAAGAAGATTTTGACAAACTCACCAACGGAGATTTGGCTGATATTTATCAACAGGTGACCATCAACGAGGCCGAATTTGACCTGCTGAAAGTCAGGATAAAGAACGGGTTCGCCCGGAACAACCAAGTTCCCGAAAGGGAAAAATATACCAACGAAACCGATCCGTATGAATAGCGACAGTTCCAATACATGGGCGAAGGAAGACGAAAAGTTTACACAGCCCAACATCCAGGTCGGCATCATGGCCGGGACAGAAATAAGCATTGAGTTGCAGGGCAAGTACACCGTTGATGGAATTCACCCGCCCGCGGATCTTGAGGCTTCCATCGTTGAAAACTGGATCGTACTTCGCTCCGGACAAAATGTATTTGCAGAGGGAGAGGAATTTCTGTTTGTGACGACGGCGCCCGATTGTTCATTTTTATTGAAGGGCGTTACCATAGGAATCGACTTTCACTGGGAACAGAAACAAGATCAGCAGTTTAGGGGAAGTCTGAAGTTGATGGTTGAAGACGGAAAGGTCCGGGCCATCAATATTGTTCCGCTGGAAGAATACCTGCGTTCGGTGATTTCGTCGGAGATGAGCGCCACCAGTTCGCCCGAATTGCTGAAAGCCCATGCTGTAATCTCGCGCAGCTGGCTGCTGGCACAAATTGAAAAAAGACAAAAGCTGCAATCCGAAAAACACGCTTATCAAACCACCCAACAAAGTGAAGGTGAGCTGATCCGCTGGTACGACCGCGAAGACCACACGCTGTTCGATGTTTGTGCCGATGACCATTGCCAACGCTACCAGGGCATCACCAAAATCATCAGCGACAAAGCCAGCGCTGCAATTGACGTTACTTTTGGTGAAGTATTAATGGCCCACCACGAAATTTGCGATGCCCGCTTCTCCAAATGTTGCGGCGGCATTTCCGAGAATTTCGAGAACGTGTGGGAACCTGTTCCGCACAGCTATCTTACCAGCGTGGTTGATTCGGACCAAGTTGTCGCCGGTTATATTGACCTGCGAAGCGAAGAAGAGGCCGACAATTGGATCCGCACCAGTCCGCCGGCCTTTTGCAATACCGCCGACCAACATGTGTTGGCTCAGGTGCTGCCTGATTTTGATCAGAAGACGTCCGACTTTTATCGCTGGCAGGTAAGCTACACCCAAAATGAGCTTTCGGCGTTGATCCGCAAAAAAACAGGGATTGACTTTGGGCAGATCATCCGGATGGAACCAATGGAACGAGGATATTCTGCCCGACTGATCAGACTGAAGATAACCGGCACCCTCAAAACGATGATCATTGGCAAGGAACTGGAAATACGCAGGGCGCTGTCCGAATCTCATCTGTATAGTTCTGCTTTTGTGGTGGACCATCTGGATGAACAAGAAGGCATTCCGCAGATGTTTGTGCTTACCGGCGCCGGTTGGGGGCATGGTGTTGGCCTCTGCCAGATTGGGGCCGCCATGATGGGCGAGAAAGGGTACAGCTACGAACAGATCTTGAAACATTATTTTCGGGGCGCCGAATTAAGAAAACGATACTAACGGATAATGATGAAGAAAACTGCTACCCGCAACGCCTGGGCCTGGATTCCCTCGCTGTATTTTGCCGAAGGGCTGCCTTACGTGTTTGTGATGACCGTTTCGGTGATCATGTACAAGCGGCTCGATATTTCAAACACCGACATTGCGCTGTACACCAGTTGGCTGTACCTTCCCTGGGTGATCAAACCCATCTGGAGCCCGGTTGTGGATAACCTGCGCACGAAACGGTTTTGGATTATATGCATGCAGTTGTTGGTTGGCGGGGCGTTGGCCGGCGTAGCTTTCACCCTCCCCATGAGCAACTTCTTTCAATACAGCCTGGCGTTTCTTTGGCTGATGGCTTTCAGCTCGGCCACCCACGACATTGCCGCCGATGGCTTTTACATGCTGGGCTTGTCCACCCACGACCAGGCTTTTTTTGTGGGCATCCGCAATACCTTTTACCGTTTTGCCATGCTTGCCGGGCAAGGCCCGCTGGTCATCCTGGCCGGGCACATGGAGGGGATCGCCGAAAAAACCTCCTGGGCATGGAGCATCACCTTTTTTATCCTGGCCGGGCTGTTCGTGGCCTTCTTCCTCTGGCACTTGTTTATTTTGCCCCATCCGCCAGCCGACGATCAACGGGGCGGAAAAAGCTTAAAGGGAGTGATGGCCGATTTTCTGGAAACATTTGCTTCCTACTTCAAAAAAGAAGGCATTGGTGTGGCACTGGTGTTTATTCTGGTTTTTCGGCTGGGCGAGGCGCAACTGGTAAAGCTGGCGTCTCCGTTTCTGCTGGATGATTTGGCTGAAGGCGGACTGGGATTGACGACCAGCAACATCGGCTTTGTGTATGGCACGGCCGGGATTATCGCATTGATGCTGGGCGGGATCCTCGGGGGTATTGCCGTTTCGCGTCACGGCATGAAAAAGTGGCTGTGGCCGATGGTGCTGGCCATGAACCTGCCCAACCTGGTTTACGTTTTCCTGGCTTTTGTACAACCACAGCATTTGGGCATCGTCACCGCCTCGGTGGTGGTGGAACAGTTTGGCTATGGCTTTGGATTTACGGCCTACATGCTATACATGATCTACCTGTCCGACGGTAAGCACAAAACGGCCCATTACGCGTTGTGTACCGGATTTATGGCCCTGGGGATGATGCTTCCGGGCATGGTCAGCGGCTGGATCCAGGAAATGGTGGGGTACCGGTTCTTTTTTATTTGGGTGATGATTTGTACCATTCCTGGCTTTGTCGTCGTCAACTTCCTGAAAATAGACCCGAAATTCGGGATGAAACAATCGGTTTAGCAGCATATTACATGCAAGTATATGAATCGAGTAAATTAGTAACTAAAAAACCGGAATTATGAGAATAATCAAATTTTTGACCATTTTGGCAATTGGGGTAGGTCTTTCTTTAACGGGGTTTTCCCAGGATAAATTTGGGAAAGTTTATTTTATCCGATCGACGGGTTTTCAGGGTTCAGCGGCAGCATTTACAGCCTTTATCGACGATCAGTTAGTCTGTAAATTGAATAATAAACGGTATTCGATTCACGAGGTTCCCGAGGGAGAACATACCTTTACTGTTCAGTTTGGCGGAAAACAGGCCAAAGCCAAGGCAGAGCCAATCGTAATTAATGTGGAAGAGAGGAAAAACTACTTTGTGCAGATGGTTTTTCAAACCGGAGTCCTAAAGAACAATCTTTACTGTCAGGAAGTGACAGAAAATTCGGCTAATACCATCCTGGCCGATTGTGTTGAAGACACCAATTGTATTCCGGAGAATTACGATGAAAGGAAGGAAAAAAAGGCACAGAAAAGTAAAATAGGGCGTTAAGAGGAAATGAGGGGCGGCACTCGAGAATTGCTGGCCCTCATTTTGACTTATTACGGCTCCTTGTCTAAAGTTTTTGGTTGACTTCGCCCAAAATAGCTTTGGCTTTTGCTGCGGATTCTACCTGTTCAAAGCTCAGGCTAAGTTTGTTTTGCTTTTCCTTCATGCGGCATTTGTTGGGGTTCTGCTGCACAAACTGAAGTATTTTCGAGAAAGTCGGCGATTGATAATAGGTTGATTGCGGATCGGAAATGAAGTAGCAAATCATCTTTTTATTTTTCAGGATGATACGCTCAATGCCCAGTTCGATGGCCAGCCAGCGCAGGCGCACCACTTCGAGCAGTTCCACGCTTTGCGCCGGGAGTTTTCCAAAGCGGTCAACCAGCCCTTGTTCAAACTGAAGCAAGCTTTCCTCGCTTTCCATGCTGTCCAGTTCGCGGTACAGCAACATGCGCTCGGAAACGCTCTGGATGTATTGGTCGGGAAACAGCAGTTCCATGTCGGTATCAATCTGGCAATCGCTGGTGAACTTGTTTTGAAGGAAGGCTTTGCCGGCATCTGCTTTTTCTTCTTCAAACAAATCTTTGTATTCGTCGTGTTTTAGTTCCTGAATAGCTTCGGTTAGGATGCGGTGGTAGGTTTCGTAACCGATGTCGGCAATAAAGCCGCTTTGCTCGGCGCCCAGCAGGTCACCAGCGCCGCGAATGTCGAGGTCGCGCATGGCAATATTGAACCCACTGCCCAGGTCGGAAAATTCCTCAATGGCCTGCAACCGGCGCCTTGCTTCGGGGCTGACCAGCGACAGGGGCGGCGCCAGCAGGTAGCAAAACGCCTTTTTGTTCGACCGGCCAACGCGTCCGCGCAGCTGGTGCAAATCGCTCAGCCCAAAGTTTTCAGCATGGTTGATGATGATGGTATTCGCGTTGGGAATGTCCAGCCCGGATTCGATTATCGTGGTGGCAATCAACACGTCGTGTTCACCATTGATAAAGTCGAGCATGATTTTTTCGAGTCTCGGCCCGTCCATCTGTCCGTGCCCGACTACGGTTTTCACGCCCGGCACCAGCCGTCTGATGACCGCTTCCACCTCATGGATATTTTGCACCCGGTTGTGAATGAAGAAAACCTGTCCGTTGCGGGCAATCTCATAATTAATGGCTTCGCGGATGATCTCCTCGTTAAACCCGTGCAGTTCGGTAACAATCGGGTAGCGGTTGGGCGGTGGTGTCTGGATGATCGACAGGTCGCGGGCGCCCATCAGCGAAAACTGCAAGGTACGCGGGATTGGCGTGGCTGTCAGTGTGAGCGTGTCCACGTTCACTTTCAGTTGTTTTAGCTTTTCTTTCACCGACACGCCGAATTTCTGCTCCTCGTCAACAATCAACAAACCCAGGTCCTTGAACTTTACGTCTTTTCCAACCAAGCGGTGTGTGCCGATCAGGATGTCGATATTTCCGGCCTCCACTTCCTTGATAATTCTTTTTACTTCGGCGGCAGGGCGCAGGCGGCTGACGTATTCAATCTTTGCCGGGAAATCTTTCAACCGGTCCGCGAAGGTTTTGAAATGTTGCAGGGCCAGAATGGTGGTAGGCACCAGCACGGCCACCTGTTTGCTGTCGGCCACGGCTTTAAAGGCGGCACGGACAGCAATTTCAGTTTTGCCGAAACCCACGTCGCCGCAAACCAGTCGGTCCATCGGGATGTAGCGTTCCATGTCTTCTTTTACGGCCTGCGTGGTTTTCATCTGGTCGGGCGTGTCTTCAAAAATGAAGGAGGCCTCCAGCTCGGTTTGCAGGTACGAATCGGGCGAAAAAGCAAAGCCTTTTTCCTGGCGCCGTTTGGCGTACAAGGCAATCAGGTCGCGGGCAATATCTTTGACCTTGCTTTTGGTGCGGTCTTTCAGCTTTTGCCAGGCGCCGCTTCCCAGTTTGTTGATTTTGGGCTCGACCCCGTCTTTCCCTTTGTACTTCGAGATGCGGTGCAGCGAGTGGATGCTTACCAGCAGCACATCATTGTCGCGGTAGGTGAGGCGAATGGCTTCCTGCAGTTTACCGTTCACTTCGGTTTTTACCAGTCCGGCAAACTTGCCAATGCCATGATCAATATGAACGACATAATCGCCCGGGTGCAGCTTGTTCAGCTCTTTCAGCGTGATGCTTTCCTTTTGCTCTTTACGGCTTTTTATGTTGAAACGGTGGTAACGTTCAAAAATCTGATGATCGGTGTAGCAGCAAATTTTCAGGTCGTGGTCGATAAAACCTTCGTGCAGGGTGAAGTTCAAATCGGTGAATTGCACATCCAGTCCCTGATCGTCAAAGATGGCATGCAGCCGTTCAATTTGTTTGATGTTTGACGAAAGGATGAAATTCCGGTAACCCTTATCCAGATTGTCCTGCAGGTTGTTGGCCAGCAGTTCAAAATTTTTGTTGAAGGAGGGTTGCGGGGCGGTGCTGAAGTTGAAAACTTCATTGGGCTTGAACAAGTTGGTGTTGCCGGTTTCCAGCAGGGTGAACTTTTCCAGCGCACTTAAAAAATCATCGCCCGAAACCACCCGTCCATGCGCGGCTTCCTGGTCGCGTGTTTGTGTATAAATGGTGTCGATCAAGTCGGCCACCAGTCGGATGTCCCGCCCCATCACCAGGCTTTGGCCAGGGATGAAGTTCAGGAAGTTGTCGCGTTTTTCTTCGTCCAGCCCACTTTGTATGTTGGGGATGATAACAATTTTGGCTAGTTGTTCCTTCGAAATCTGGTTGTCGATGTCGAAGCTGCGGATGCTGTCCACCTCGTCACCAAAAAAGTCGAGCCGGTAGGGGTCCTCGTTCGAAAACGAGTAAATATCGACCAAACTTCCTCGGATGGAATATTGTCCGGGCTCAAAAACAAAATCGACACGCTCGAACCCGTATTCAAACAACACATCGTTCAGGAATTCGATCGAAAGTTTATCGCCTTTGTGTACCTGAAAGCTGTTGGAAGCCAGCGCTTCGCCGGTAATCACTTTTTCGACCAGCGCTTCCGGATAGGTAACAATGCTGACCGGGGTTTGCTCGCGCAGTTGGTTCAGTACTTCCGTGCGCAGAATGATATTTTCCTGCTCCAGCTGTTCGTACTGGATGGAGCGCTTGTACGAACTTGGGTAAAACAACACGTTGGTAGCAGTGTGCAGGTTGTTCAGATCGTCGTAAAAATAGGCGGCTTCTTCCTTATCACTCAATATATAAATGATAGGTTGTTTCAGTTTTTCCGATAGAATAGAGGCGAAAACTGTTTGCGATGAACCAACTAACCCGCGCAGGTGAAACTTTTCACCAGGGGTATTCACCTGTTTCAAGACGCGCTGAATAGCTTCGTTTTTTTCGAACAACTGCCGAAATTTTATCAATTCCAAATCAAGGCTAATTTGGCGCCAAAGATAATCATTTGTTTTGGTTGAGCTGGCTGGGCCGTAGTTGGTATTCTGGAAAATTATATCGTGTCAGGTTGGATTGGAAAAGTATAGGTTTCACGGTAGCTGTTGGACTGACATCAAAAATCTGGCACACAAATTGATGTATCGAAATATATAAATACAAAAGATTAGAATCATGCTTCACACAAATTTGAAACACGTTTTGTCGACAGACGACCATAAAAAACTGATTGCAGAAAATGAAAACGTCATGGTGTGCTGTGGCCGGATGGGCCCCATGTGCATCCCGGTTTACGCAGCCATGAGCGAACTGGAAAATGAATACGAACAGGTTGTTTTTGCGGATATGGAATTCGATATCCCGGATGCTGCTGTCATCCGGAATGCGCCGGAGTGCCGTGGTTTTATGGGCTTGCCCTTTGTTGTTTACTACAAAAACGGCGAATTGGTGCATGCTACCAGCAGTATTCAGAACAAGCAACAAATTGCAGCCATTTTAGATAAAAAATTAGTGAAGGGGGAAGTAGTGGGGAATATACCCGGATAGCTGAGCATTTGTTTCGGTTCCGGGTATTGACCTTTTTTTTGACAGGTCAGCGCCTGAGGTATGTTTTAGCAACTTGAAAATCCATCGAAATTTCGGTGGATTTTTTTATTGGCATCGATGAATGAGGTAGTGCTGTTACCGGGAAAAAAAACGGGCAGGTTCGCGTTCTTGAAAAAAATGTTGACAGGGGATGGGCAGGATGGCAAAAACCGCAATATCTTTGGTACTAGTAAAGTTGGAAGGAAAGATTATTGACTTCAAAAATTTATCATTATGAGAAAGATACTATTGTTCATCGTTGTTTTCGGGTTGGTTTCGTGTCAGCAGAAAAAATTGGATCGCATGCAAGCCGTTCAGGACAGTATTGCACAGGCTGCCGTTGAAAAGGATTCGGCCATACTCGGTTTTGTTTCTGTGATGACAGAAATTCAGGAAAACCTGGATTCAATCAAACGGGTGGAGGAAATTGTCAGGCTCGAAAGCAGCAGCGGGCAAGAGATGAAGAAAAGCCAGCGGGACCAGATTGTCAGCGATATCCGCACCATTCAGGAGTTGTTGCAAAAGAACAAAGAACTGGTGGTGAAACTGCAAAAGCAGCTTAGCTCCTCCGGCTCGAAAGTGGCCGAACTGCAGCGTGCCATTCTGGTGCTCAACCGGCAGGTAGAACAAAAGGACGCGGAAATTGCCACTCTGAATGCCGAGTTGGAGAAGCTGCAGATCGACATCAGCGGACTGAATACGCGCCTGGAGTCGATGGCTTCGGAAAGCTTACGCAAGGATGAGGTTATTCAGCAGAAAACCAGTACAATTGAGGCGCAGACTGTTGCCATGAACTTGGGCTATTATGCTTTTGGCACCGTGAAGGAGCTTCTCGAAAATGGCGTTATTGATAAAGAGGGCGGTATCCTGGGCATTGGCCGCACCCTGGTTATGAGAAAGGACTTTAACCATGAATATTTTACGATGGTGGACATCCGTGAGCTGACGAACCTGGACCTGCATGTGAAAAAGGCACAATTGGTGACTTCGCACCCGGAAGGTTCCTATCACTTTGAAGGCGAAAAACCCGTGGAAAGCCTGGTGATCGACAATCCGAAGGAATTCTGGAAAAGCTCGAAATACCTTATTATTGCGGTGAACAATTAATATCTCAGCAGAAAATCCTTTTAAGAAGAAAGACCGGAAGTCGTCACTTTCCGGTCTTTCTTCTTACTAATAATTGAAATCCAACCGTTTTCCCCGGATAGAATCTTCAATATGCCCCCGGTCGTAAACCAGCTGGCCGTTGACGAAGGTTTTGGAAACTTGTGTGTGGAAAGTGGTCCCTTCAAATGGCGACCAACCACATTTATAAATGATGTTTTCCGGACAAACCACCCATTCTTTCTCCGGGTTGACCAGCACCAGGTCGGCATAATAGCCTTCGCGAATGTACCCGCGGCGGTCAATCCGGAACAAATCGGCGGGTGCGTGGCACATCTTTTCAACCACTTTTTCGGGGCTGATCCGGCCTTGGGTTGCAAATTCGAACATGGCGGTCAATGAATGCTGCACCAGCGGCCCGCCGGATGGCGCCTTGAAGTAAGGGTGTGATTTTTCGTCGAGCGTGTGCGGGGCGTGGTCGGTGGCGATCACATCAATTTTGTCCGCCAGCAAGGCTTCCCAGAGGGCAATCCGGTCGTTGGCTGATTTTATGGCCGGGTTCCATTTGATGCGGGTCCCGTATTCGATGTAATCTTTTTCTTCGAACCACAGGTGGTGTACACACACTTCGGCTGTAATTTTTTTGTCCTTTACCGGTCCGGCCTGAAATAGCGACATCTCATCGGCAGTGGAGAGGTGCAGCACGTGCAGCCTGGTGCCAAATTTTGCGGCCAGTTCAACAGCTTTGGCGGATGATTTATAACAAGCTTCGGCACTGCGAATACGGGGGTGCCTGGATATCGGGACGATCTCTCCGTATTTTTGGCGGTAAATTTCTGTGTTTCGCCGGATAATTTCTTCATCCTCGCAGTGGGTAGCCACTAAAGTTGGCGCGTTCCTGAAAATTTCGGATAATATTTTCTCGTTGTCCACCAGCATGTTTCCGGTGGATGAGCCCATGAACACCTTGATGCCGCAAACTTTTCGGGGATCGGTTTTTAAGACTTCATCCAGGTTGTCGTTGGTGGCGCCCATGTAAAACGAATAGTTGACTGCCGACACTTCGGCGGCACGGGCGTATTTTTTCTCAAGCTCAGCCTGGCTGGTCGTTTGCGGGTTGGTATTGGGCATTTCCATGTACGATGTTACCCCGCCTGCCGCTGCGGCTCTCGATTCGGACATGATGTCCCCTTTGTGTGTCAGGCCGGGTTCCCGAAAATGAACCTGGTCGTCGATAGCCCCGGGGATCAGATATTTGCCTTCTGCATCAACCACGGTCGCTTGCTGCAAATCAGCCTCCGGAACTTCATCCCGGTAAATTTTCTTGATAAACTCTCCTTCGACTAAAACGCTTCCCGTAAATCGTTCTCCTTCGTTGATGATGGTGGCCTGGTGGATGATGGTCTTCATGTTAGCGTATTTTGGGTTCTGTTTTTAATTACGAATCCATAAAATAAAAGGCTACGTTCCTGTAGCCTTAATTAATTCACGAACGGTTGAAATTGTTCATGTGTATTTTTCAAAAAGGCTTTTAGGCACTGGTTTTCAATGGTGGATATTTTTTTAACCAGCTCCTGATTTTCATTTTCAATATCCCCCACAAGGCTTCGTTGAAAATGCCACCACTCATCTTCGAACTTCCCTCTTGCCGGTCGGTAAAAATAATGGGAACTTCAACAAGGTTGAAACCATGTTTCCAGGCCGTAAATTTCATTTCAACCTGGAAGCCGTAACCTTTCAACCGGATGTTGTCCAGGTCGATGGTTTGGAGCACCTCTTTGCGGTAACATTTGAAACCGGCAGTGGTATCCATGATTTTCATGCCGGTGATGAGCCTGACGTAAACCGAGGCGGCATACGACATCAAAACCCGTCCGAGCGGCCAGTTGATGACATTGATCCCGCGGATGTAGCGCGATCCGATAGCCAGATCGGCGTCTTGGTTGGTGCAGGCATCGTATAGTCTTTCCAGGTCTTCCGGGTTATGAGAGAAGTCACAATCCATTTCAAAAATCAAGTCGGCGCCGTGCGCAAGGGCCCACTTAAACCCGCTGAGGTATGCCGTGCCCAGCCCCAACTTTCCTTCGCGTTCGAGCAGGTGCAGTTGTTCCGGAAATTCCGTTTGCAGTTTCTTGACGATGGCGGCCGTTCCGTCGGGCGAATTGTCGTCAATAATCAAAAGTTCAAAAGATGTGGGCAACGAGAATACTTTGCGGACCATTTTCTCAATGTTCTCTTTCTCGTTGTAAGTGGGAATGATTACCAGGTTCTTTTTCACGTGATTGCTTTCGGGATAATTGTTGCGAAATTATAGTTTTTACCCGAGATCCGCATAAGAAGGTGCCAGATAAAAGTTCGGTAATAGCTTGATTTGTCGTTGCAGGTGTTAATGTATTGTTAAAATGACAGAAAAAGGCCACTTGTAATGACGAAATGTATGTTATTGTTTCGAAATTTGCGACAAATAGATTATTGATGCGACTTGTGGCCAGAGGAGAAGAACGTATGGAGTTTAAGTGCAAAAAGGCGGGAAATGAATGTTACGGGCTTAAGGAGCTGATGCTTCTTTCGGAGATTAGCGAGCGGTTGATCCGAAGCAAGGAATTAAAGAACGACCTGTCCGTCATCCTGGAATTACTGGTGAAACACCTGAATGCCGAACGTAGTTTTTTGACGATTTTCAATCGGAAGAACGCTACCATTTATATTGAAGCGGCCTATGGTTTCAGTTCGGCCCAGCAAGCGCGCGGAAGATATGAATTGGGTGAAGGGATAACCGGCCGGGTGGTTGAGCTGGCCCGTCCGATTGTTATCGAAAAAATTTCCAAGTCCAGCCTGTTTCTGAACCGCACCCAGCAGGAATTGACTACCAAAGACGGGAAGGAGCTCAGCTTCATTTGTGTGCCTGTCATGGAAGACGGCAAGGTGACCGGCACGCTGAGTTTGATCCGCCCATTTAATCCTCACATCACCAATGACGAAAACCTGAACCTGCTTTCCATTATTGGCGGTCTGATTTCGCGTGTGGTCAGTTCTAAGCAAGAAAGGATGGAAGAGCTGGAACTGCTCCGGCAAAAAAACCAGGAGCTTCAAAGTCAGTTGAAGGAGGAGCACCGCCCGGTCAATATCATTGGCAATTCCGGTAAAATGAGGGATGTTTATTCGCTGGTGAACATGGTGGCCGAAACCAATTCAACCGTGTTGATTCGCGGGGAAAGCGGGATTGGAAAAGAACTTATCGCCGATGCCATCCATTTTACCAGCAAAAGGGCCAAAAATAATTTTGTGAAGGTGAACTGTTCGGCCTTGCCCGATTCGCTGATCGAGAGTGAGTTGTTCGGGCACGAGAAAGGCGCATTTACCGGGGCCGAAAGCCGGCGGACGGGGCGTTTTGAACTGGCTGACGGCGGAACCATCTTTCTGGATGAGATAGGGGACATTCCGCTTTCAACACAGGTGAAAATACTGCGCATTTTGCAACAACGTGAGTTTGAGCGGTTGGGCGGCACGGAAACCATTCGGGTGGATGTGCGCATTGTTGCAGCCACCAACCGGAACCTGGAAGAGCTGATCGAAAAGGGGGAGTTTCGCGAGGACTTGTTTTACCGCATCAATGTGTTCCCCTTGTATATCCCGCCCTTGCGCGAACGGCGCGACGACATTCCGCTGCTGGTCGATCATTTTATTGAAAAGTTCAACAAGCGGAACGGAGCGCAGGTGAAGCGGATCACTACCTCGGCCCTCAACATGCTGATGGTGTATTCGTGGCCCGGGAACATCCGTGAGCTGGAAAACTGTATCGAGCGGGCTTGCATCCTGACCCCCGACAATGTGATCCACAGTTATAACCTGCCGCCTTCGCTGCAAACGGCCGACTCTTCGAATACCCAGGCCAAAGGCGGATTGATGTACACCGTGGAGCAGGTTGAAAAACAACTGATCCGCGAAGCGCTCACCACCACCAAAGGCAATATTGCCAAGGCTGCTGACATGCTGAAAGTGACCGAACGCATGCTGGGGACCCGAATCAAAAAATATGAAATTGACGCCTGGCGGTTTAAGGTATAACCGCTGTTGCTTTGTTTAAGGGTGTGGTCGCCTTGACCGATTTTGATTATTTTTGGAGCCAAAAGCATTATGGAGTTTACTTTTTTGCCCATCGATCTAACAAACGAAGTTCATACCCGGCAATTAATCCGCTTGCTGGATGCTTACATGCGCGATGAAATGGGGAACGGCGCCCCGATGCCTGTAGAATTGGCCCCCAAAATTATTGATGGATTGAAAGGCTACCCGGGCTATCTGGGATTTTTTGCTCTTGCCGATGGCCAATATGCGGCCCTTGCCAATTGCAATAAAAATTTTTCAACCTTCAAGGCAAAACCGCTACTCAATATTCACGATTTTGTGGTTCACCCCGATTACCGGGGAAAGGGAGTTGGCCGGTTCCTGCTGGACGCCATGGCCGGGTATGCCCGCGAGAATGACTTTTGCCGCATTAATCTCGAAGTTCGCCACGATAACCTATCGGCACAAAAGCTCTACCAAAAGGCGGGCTACAGCGAGTGCCACCCGACGATGTATTTCTGGGAGAAAAATTTGTAACCTGCGTTTCCTTTTATCTGAAATCAAAAAATGGAAGAAGAAGTCCTGCCAGTCCATCTTCCCTCAGGTAATTATCTGGCGCTGTCAAATAAGACAGATAAAAACTTGAATAACAAAGAATTTTAGTTACTTTTGCGCAGATTTTTGAGTAATTAATTTTAAGCTGTTGTTATTGAATGCGATGCTGCAGCTTAAACATTGTATCATCATTAAAAATAAAAAGTTATGTATTTGACTTCTGAAAAGAAAGCAGAGTTTTTTGAAAAGTTTGGTAAAGGTGCAACTGATACCGGTTCGGCCGAAGGTCAGATTGCCATGTTTTCGTACCGGATTGCTCACCTTACTGAGCACCTCAAGAAAAACAGAAAAGACTTCAGCACCCAGCGTGCCTTGGTTAGCCTGGTAGGTAAACGCCGCAGTTTGTTGGATTATCTTGCTAAAAAAGATATCGAAAGATATCGCCAGATCATTAAAGAACTCGGCCTGCGTCGATAAAATTATTCATAATAAAAGGCAATAGATTTATTGCCTTTTATTATTTTTGAAATCCCCACCACGGATTGAAACAGTTTGTATTGTTAAATTATTAGTTCAATTTTTATGAGTCAAGCAATTATTAAGACAATTGACCTTGGTGACGGACGGACAATTACCATTGAAACCGGACGTTTGGCCAGACAGGCCGACGGGGCAGTTGTTGTGAAAATGGGCGGTACCATGTTGCTCGCAACAGTGGTGTCTGCCAGAGACGCTAGAGAAGACGTTGATTTTATGCCTCTTTCGGTCGATTACCGGGAAAAATTCTCGGCAGCAGGCCGTTTCCCTGGTGGATTTTTGAAACGCGAAGCCCGTCCCAGCGACGATGAAATTCTGATAGCCCGGTTAGTTGACCGTGCGCTGCGCCCGCTGTTCCCGGCTGATTATCATGCTGAAACAGCGATGATGATCATGCTGATCTCTTCTGATGAGAATGCAATGCCCGATTCCCTGGCCGGATTGGCTGCCTCGGCTGCTCTTGCGGTTTCAGATGTTCCTTTTGAATGCCCGATTTCTGAAGTGCGCGTTGGCCGTATCAACGGCGAGTTTATCGTCAACCCGAGTGCCGCCCAACTGAAGAATTCGGATATTGACATCATGGTTGGCGCTTCGTACGACAACATCATGATGGTGGAAGGCGAGATGGATGAAGTTTCCGAAGAGGAAATGCTCGAAGCCATTAAAGTGGCCCACGATGCCATTCGCGTTCACTGTAAAGTGCAGGAAGAACTGGCAGCTGAAGTCGGTGTCGTAAAACGTGAATACTGCCACGAAGTAAACGACGAGGTGGTGTGTGAAAAAGTTCACGCCGATTTGTATGAAAAATGCTACTCAATTGCTACACAGCGCATTGCTGATAAGCAACTTCGTATGGCATCTTTTAAAGCGTTGGTGGATGAATATCTTGTGGAATACAAAGAAGCCAATGCCGAAAACGAAGAAATTGACTTGGGTCAGCATGAAAAGCTGATCAAAAAATACTACCACGACGTGGAAAAAGAAGCCATGCGCCGCATGATCCTGGATGAAGGCATCCGGTTGGATGGCCGTACCACCACGCAGATCCGTCCGATTTGGGGTGAAGTGGATTACCTGCCGGGTTCTCATGGTTCGTCCATCTTTACCCGTGGCGAAACGCAATCGTTGTCATCCATCACCCTTGGGACGAAAATGGATGAGAAAATCATCGATGGCGTTACCGTGCAGGGAACCGAGAAATTCCTGTTGCACTACAACTTCCCTCCCTTCTGCGTTGGCGAGGCAAAAACACCTCGCGGATTGAGCCGTCGCGAGATTGGCCACGGTAACCTGGCATACCGCGCGCTGAAACGCATGATCCCTGCTGATTTCCCATACGTTGTGCGTGTGGTTTCCGATATCCTCGAGTCAAACGGTTCCTCATCTATGGCGACGGTTTGTGCCGGTACAATGGCCATGTTGGATGCCGGTATGAAAATGAAACGGCCGGTGTCGGGTATCGCCATGGGTTTGATTACCGATAAAGGCAACACGAAATTTGCTGTCCTTTCCGATATTCTGGGCGACGAAGACCACTTGGGCGATATGGACTTTAAAGTGACCGGAACCGAAAAAGGGATTACGGCCACGCAGATGGACATCAAAGTAGATGGACTTTCGTATGAAATTTTGTCTCAAGCGCTGCACCAGGCCAAACAAGGGCGCGAACACATCCTTGGCAAAATTCTGGAAGTGATTTCAGAACCGCGTGCCGAATACAAACCAAATGTGCCGCGCGTTGAAACCGTTCAAATCCCGAAAGATATGATCGGTCCAATTATTGGCCCTGGCGGTAAAAACATACAGAAGCTGCAGGAAGAAACTAAAACCACCATCGTTATCGAAGAAAGAGACGACTTTGGCTATGTTGAAATTTCGGGCTTGAACAAAGAAGCGCTGGAGGCTGCCAAAGAACGCATCAAGCGAATTGTTGCCCTTCCTGAAAAAGGAGAGATTTATAAAGGCAAAGTGAAATCGATCACTACTTTTGGCGCGTTCATCGAAATCATTCCCGGAAAAGAAGGTCTGCTCCATATTTCCGAAATTGCCTGGGAACGGGTTCAAAATGTGGAAGATGTATTAAAAGTGGGTGAAGAAGTTGAAGTGAAGTTGCTCGATATTGATCGCGACAACAAACTGAAACTTTCCCGCAGGGTGTTGCTTCCTAAACCGGAAGGCTATGTTGAACGTCCGGAACGCGACAGCCGGCCTCCGCGTCGTGATGACGGTGATCGCCGTGATAACCGCGACCGTCGTGATAACCGCGATCGCCGCGACAATCGGGATGATCGTTCAAGACGATAGTAAAATCGAAAACCAAATCATAAAATGCCCGTTTTGCGGGCATTTTTTTCGTGTAAACTTTTGTTGTCTTGTTTGTGTTGAACTAAGGATACTGTTTCGCAGACAGTAAAGCTGGTTGTTTGATGATTATTAAAGAATTGATTATGAGTGATTGGTACGCCGAATTCGAAAATGACCTCTCTCAGCAGTTGAAGGATGCCAAGCCCCGCGATCTGCGTTTCTTCCGAGTGGAGGAGTACCTGCGAAATGTCAGGCGGGTTGACACGTTTTCCTCTTCTTGCCACGAATGCCAGTCGTTTCGGCACGAAATCGAGAAACATAGGGACACGGTTGCCCGGGCAGTAAACGAGCCCGGACGGGAACGACGGGCCTTCGACCGGTTGCAGTCCGGTTTGAGTGAACACATGAAAAAGGAACATGGCTTTTATCCGCCATACTACTACACCTATTTGTATGTGGCCGGCTGGTCGGCCGCCCTGTTGGCCCTTGCTGTTTTTTGGTGGTGGTTGGTTCGTGCCGCCGATATCTTTGTGTTTCTAGCCCCTGCCTTTGCCATTGGTGTTGTCACCGGGCAAATTGTGGGCGGAAAAAAGGACCGGCGGGTCCGCGATGAAAATAAATTGTTGTAATCATTTTATGAAAACAGATACACATAAAACTGTTTATCCGAATTGATCTTTAAAATTTTCAGGAATGAAGAATTTGACTTATTTCTTATCCGTATTATTTATGGTTTCTTGTGCAGAACAATCCCTTCAATATCCGCAAACCAGAAAAGTGGATGTAGTTGATAATTATTTTGGTACAGAGTTGGACGATCCATACCGCTGGCTCGAAAACGATACATCGGACGAAACCGCCGCTTGGGTGGAGGCGCAAAATGCAGTAACCTTCAGTTACTTGGAGCAACTGCCCTTCCGTAGCCAAATAAACCAGCGGTTGACCGATTTGTTGGATTACCCCAAGTATGGCACGCCATTTAAAGAGGCCGGGAAATATTTCTTTTTTAAGAATGACGGTTTGCAGAACCAAAGCGTGCTGTACATGACTGAAACGCTGGAAGGCGAGCCCAGTGTGTTGCTCGATCCGAACATCTTGTCGGAAGACGGCACGGTAGCGCTCTCATCCATCGAAATTTCTGAAGATGGCAAGTTTCTGGTCTATTCCATTGCCCGCAGCGGGTCGGACTGGAACGAGGTGTTTGTGAAAGATATTGAAACCGGTGAAATGCTGCCCGACCATATTGTTTGGGTGAAGTTCTCGGGCCTGAGCTGGTACGATGGCGGCTTTTTCTACAGTGCCTACGATGCGCCCGAAGCTGGCAGTGAGCTTTCGAAGACGAACGAATATCAGAAAGTGTTTTACCATAAGTTGGGAGCGCCTCAGGCTGAAGACCAGTTGATTGCGGAAGATTCTGCGCGTCCCAAACGCATGTTTGGCGCAGGTGTGACCGATGATAAACGTTTTCTCACGCTGACCATGAGCGAATCAACGCATGGGAACGCCCTTTCGGTGAAGGATTTGTCGAAACCCGGGGCTGGATTTGTTCCTTTTATGGAAAGTTTCGATTATGAATTCAATGTGGTGGATAATGTGGGTGATGATTTGTTCATCCTCACAAATTATCAAGCGCCCAAATACAGGCTGGTTAAAATCAATATTAACCGTCCGCAGGAAAAAGATTGGACCGAAATCATCCCGGAAAAGGAAAAAGTGTTGCAATCGGTGAGCTTTGTGGCTGGCAAAATTGTGGTAGATTACATGAAGGATGCCCGTAGTGAAGTAGAAGTTTATGCCTACGATGGAACATTCGAATATACCATCCAGCTGCCGGGTGTTGGCAGTGCCGGGGCTTTTTCCGGTAAGAAGGATGAAAATTTGGCCTTTTACAGCTATACGTCCTTCAATACCCCTGGCGAAATTTACCAATACGATTTCGATAAAAAAGAAAGTAGCCTGTACTTCCGTCCCGAGGTAAAGTTCAATCCCGATGATTATCAGGTGAAACAAGAATTTTACCAGTCGAAGGATGGAACCAGGGTACCCATGTTTATTGTGCATAAAAAGGGAATGGAACTGAATGGCCAAAACCCTGCCTTGTTGTACGGTTATGGTGGGTTCAATATCAGCCTGACGCCTTCATTCTCTTCAACCCGGATGGTCTTTCTTGAAAATGGCGGCGTGTTGGCAGTGGTCAATCTGCGCGGTGGTGGCGAGTATGGCGAAGAATGGCATAAAGCCGGCACCAAGCTGCAAAAACAGAACGTGTTTGACGATTTTATTTCCGCTGCCGAATACCTGATTGCCGAAAACTATACAAATAGCGATAAGCTCGCAATTATGGGCGGATCGAACGGCGGGCTGCTGGTGGGCGCGGTTACCAATCAGCGTCCGGACCTTATCAAAGTGGCCCTCCCGGCCGTAGGCGTGATGGACATGCTTCGTTTTCATCAGTTTACCATTGGTTGGGCCTGGGCCGGCGATTACGGCACGAGCGCTGACAGTAAGGAAATGTTTGACTATCTGTACGGATATTCGCCTTATCACAACATTCAAAAGGGCGGAAATTATCCGGCCGTACTCGTAACCACAGCCGACCATGACGACCGGGTAGTGCCTGCGCATTCTTTCAAATACATTGCCCGTTTGCAGGAATATAATGCCGGCAAACTGCCCGTGCTGATACGTATTGATACGAAAGCAGGTCATGGTAGCGGAAAACCTACCGCAAAAGTGATTGAAGAATACACCGATGTGTGGTCGTTTGTGTTTTATCACCTGGGCATTAAGATGTAAGTCTGGTGCACGATTTCGTTTAAATATTGTAATTTTATTTCCCGGAAGACAATCACTTCCGGGATTTTTTTTTGCGTATGAAAATTAACTATTTAGTTATTGAAGGGAATATCGGCTCGGGAAAAACAAGCCTGACCAACATGATTGCCAGCGAGTATGGCGCACGGACACTTCTGGAGGGTTTCGATGACAATCCATTTTTGCCGAAGTTTTATCAAGAACCTGAAAAATATGCCTTCCCGCTGGAAATGTCGTTCCTGGCCGACCGCTACAATCAGCTAAGCAAGAATATCCGCGAGTTTGAACTGTTCAGTTCGTTCCTGGTGTCGGATTATTATTTTATGAAATCGCTGATTTTTGCCCAAAACACCTTGTCGGACGAGGAGTATCATTTATATAATCGCTTTTTCAAAATCGTCTATGACAAGCTTCCCAAGCCCGATCTGTACGTGTATTTACACGCGGATGTGGAGAAATTGCTCCGGAATATCCGAAAGCGCGGGCGGAATTATGAGAAAAGCATTGATTCGGAGTATCTTGAAAAGATCAGTTACGGCTATTTTAGTTTTTTCCGGCAGCAGCAGGACTTTCCCGTTTTGGTGATTGATACCAATAATATCGATTTTGTGACCAACACGGATCATTATCGATCGTTGCTTGGTATTATTTTTGATAAGGCATGGCCGCCCGGTATGAGCCGTGTTTTGATGGACTAAAAAAGCACTTCAAATCTTTTAAATCACTAAAACATTGCTATTTTTGTACGTATTAACCGGGATTATTACGAAATCAATATTTTAACACTGTCAAAATGAAAAGATTTAACTTTAAACCTCTTGCCTCTGTTGTGTTGGCAGCTGTGGTTCTCTCAAGCTGTTCCAGCCTGAAAAAAATGAAGAAGAATGCGGATCAGATTAACTTTAAAGTTACTCCTGAACTGCTCGAAACTCATGGCGGCGATGTTGATGTAGCCATCGACGGACGTTTCCCATCGCAATACTTCAATAAGAAAGTGACTTTGGTGGCTACACCTGTGCTGAAGTATGAAGGCGGCGAAACCGCTTTTACTCCTGTAACCGTGCAAGGCGAAAAGGTAGATGCCAACAACAAAGTTATCAGCTACACCAACGGTGGAAACTTTAACTACAAAGATGCTGTTGAATATACCGATGAAATGCGTCTCTCGGATCTTGAAATCCGCATCACGGCATCAAAAGGATTGAAAAGCCTTGATTTTGATCCGATCAAAGTGGCTGATGGTGTCATCGCTACTTCATCTATGGTAATCAACTATCCGGATCCGATTTTGGGTGTGCAACGCGAAAAAAACACGACTGGAATTTACGATCCCAACATCGACAAATTTCAGCGTATTGTGCCTGATGAATACACGGCTGATATTCACTACGTGATCAATAGCGCCGTTTTGCGGAATGCCGAGTTGAAAGCAGAAGACATCGAAAAACTGAAAGAATACACCAAAGACGCGTTTGAAGCTGAACGTAAAGAACTGAAAGGTGTTGAAGTTTCTGCTTATGCTTCCCCCGACGGTGCGCTGGATTGGAACACCAAACTGTCTGAAAAACGCGAAGGCACTTCAAACAAATATGTTGCTGACCAATTGAAAAAAGATAAAATTGAAGCCGAGCTGAAATCAAAATTCACTCCGGAGGACTGGGAAGGTTTCAAATAAATGATGGAGAAATCGAACATCCAGGACAAAGAACTGATCCTGCGCGTACTTTCCATGTATTCAGATCCTGAAGTCCGCGAACGTGAAATCAAAAACCTCTCTCAGGCTTTCACTTCGGTTGCAGATGAAATTCTTCCTAAACTGCGCCGTGCAAAAATTACAGCCAGCGTTGACCTGATCGGCAAAACCGACGAAGAAATCGCGGCTCTGGCCGATTCTGATCCAGCTTCGCTGAACCCTGCAGAATTGTTGTATGCTGCAACATTAACTTCTGACAAAAACAAACAACTGGCGATCTATAATTCATTCATGAAAGTGTACCCGCAAGATTGGAGAGGATTTAACAACGCCGGTATGGTTTTGGCTGAGCAAGGCAAATTTGCCGATGCAAAACCATTGTTCGAAAAAGCTGAAGGCCTGAACAACAACGAGCCAATCATCAAAAACAACTTGGGTGCTGTTGCTCTGGTTGAAGGCGATTTAGCCAAAGCTGAAACGTTGTTTGGCGCTGCTTCCGGTGCTGGCGACGAAGTAAACTACAACCTGGGTATTGTTGCCATCAAGAAAGGTGAATATGACAAAGCCGTTAAATTATTTGGCGACTCAGATTCTCCCAACGTAGGGTTGGCAAAAATTTTGGCCGGCGATAATAATGGCGCATTGAAATCGCTGGAGAACTGCACTTGGGAAGGCTGCTATATGAAAGAATACTTTAAGGCAGTTGTTGGAGCCCGTACAGCTAAAGAAAATCTGATGTACGAAAGTCTGGAAGCTGCTGTTAAAATGAACCCGGAGCTGAAAGCAAAGATTGCTACAGACATGGAGTTCGCGAAATATTTCGGCGAAGCTAAATTCAAAGCAATTGTGCAATAAGAACTGATACAACTTAGATATCTGAAAGCGGCTTCATGAAGAGGCCGCTTTTTTTCGTCTTGCCAATTGGTCAGTTTCCGGTGCATTGATCAAATTATCCCTCAGGTTTGTTTATATATTAAAGGAATTACTGATTTTGCTGAACCTGCCCGCACCTGATGGGCGCTTCCTGAAAAAACATTAGTTTTGTAGTCCCGCAGGGGCATTTTGCAAGTCGGATTGCCCCGTAAACGAACAGATATGACGACACTCGATATAGCCCGTATTCGGAAAGATTTTCCGATACTCGAACAGAAAGTTTACAATAAGCCGCTGATTTATCTCGACAGCGCTGCCTCGTCGCAAAAACCAGTGCAAGTACTTCGGAAAGAAGAACAACTTCACCTGGAATATTATGGCAACATCCACCGGGGGGCGCATTTTTTAGCAGACCGGGCTACCATTGAGTTTGAAGCCGTTCGTGATCAGGTTGTTGGTTTTATTCATGCCGGTTCGCGCGAGGAAATCATTTTTACTAAGGGGACGACAGAAAGCATTAACCTGGTTGCCTTCTCGTTTGGTGAAGCTTTTATTCAGGCTGGCGATGAAATTATCCTGACCGAAATGGAGCACCACGCCAACATTGTTCCCTGGCAGATGATGGCCGAACGGAAAGGGGCCAAGATTGTCGTCCTTCCGTTCTCGGATGACGGACGACTTGAGATTGAAAGTCTGGCTGAGGTGATCAATGAAAAAACGAAACTTGTTGCCGTAGCCCATGTTTCGAACACGCTGGGGACGATAAACCCGGTGAAACAGATTATTGCAAAAGCCCATAAATCCGGGGTTAAAGTGCTGGTTGACGGGGCACAGGCCGTAAAGCACCTGCCGGTGGATGTGCAGGACATGGATGCCGATTTTTATGTTTTCTCATCTCATAAAATGTATGGCCCCAACGGGGTGGGGGTCCTGTTCGGCAAAAAGGAATTGCTGGAGCAGATGCCGCCCTATCAGGGTGGTGGTGAAATGATTTCGGAAGTGACTTTCCAAAAAACCACCTATAATGAACTTCCCTATAAATTTGAAGCGGGAACGCCGCACATCACCGGTGTTGTGGCCTTTGGCGAAGCCATCAGTTTCCTGCAGCAACTGGGTGTTGCTGAAGTGGCTGCTTACGAGCATCAGCTGCTGGAATATGCCACACAAAAGCTGCTCGAAATTCCGGGGATGATCATTTATGGCACACAGCCCGAAAAGTCGGGTGTGATTACCTTTAATATTGATGGAATCCATTCGTTTGATCTGGGTACCATGCTCGATAAAATGGGCATTGCCGTGCGTACCGGAAGGCTTTGTGCCGACCCTGTGATGCAGCATTACGGAATTACCGGATCGGTCCGCGTATCCTTCGCCGTTTACAATACCTTTGAAGAAATTGATGTGTTTGTTGCCGCGCTGAAGAAACTAATTGTGATGTTGAAGTAATTCTGACTAACGTTCCTGTTGGGAGGAGCTCGTTGCCGACCGGATAACCGATGTTAGCTGATCAGCCTGCATTACTCCGCTGCCCGTCCATTTGCGTTGGCCGTGCTGAAAAATCATTAACGTGGGTACCCCGCGGATTTGATATTTCATAGCAATCTCCGGGTTTTTATCCACATCAATTTTCAGTATCCGAATGTGTTCGCCCAGATTTCCTTTTACTTGTTGCAGAATGGGCGCCATCATGTTGCACGGGGCGCACCAGGTAGCGTAAAAATCAACCACAACGGGAGTTTGTCCCTGGATGATCTGCTCAAACTTTTCCATGTTCTTCGGGTTTATCTTTTTTCGTTTTTTTGAGGTCGCTCACTAAATAGCCCATCACGCCGCCATACAATGAGCTGGTATGCCAGTTTGACTGTATCGGGCAAGTTCCCGAATTGCAGCCAATGTAGTACCAATACAGAAACCCGGCAAAAGCGCCAATGGCAACACCTACCAATCGCCATTTATGTTTTAGAAGAAATTGCTTCATGGTCAATGATTTTTAGCAAAGAAAGCAGAACGCGAGGAAGTTCAAAGTGACCTGTGTCACACAGTAATGAAAATGTACTGAACAGAGAAGTGTTATTTTTTCCGGATCAGCATTAATCCATCTCTCAACGGGAGGATGACCTGGCTCACACGCGGATCGTCTTTCATTTTGTCGTTGAATTGCAGGATGCCGATCGTTTGTTCGTCGCGAGGGTCAACCTTCTGGGTAACCTTTCCGCTCCAGAGGATGTTGTCGGCAAAAATAAAACCGCCCGGCCTTATTTTGTCGAAAACCAGGTCGAAATAGTGGCTGTATTCCCGTTTGTCGCCGTCCAGGAAAACCAGATCAAAAGTTTCATCGAGTGCCGGGATGATTTCGCAGGCATTGCCCATATGGCAAACAATCTGATTGGCCAGGCCCGCCTTATCGATGTATTTGCGGGCAATGGTTTCCAGCTCGTCGTTTAGCTCGATGGTGTGCAGTTTGCCGCCTTCTTTTAAGCCTTTGGCCAGGCAAATAGCCGAGTAGCCGGTAAAGGTGCCGATTTCCAAGATACGTTCGGGCCGGATCATGTAGCTGAACATCTCCAGGATTCTCCCTTGCAAATGACCGGAAAGCATCCGGGGACGAAGAACATTCAGGTGGGTTTCACGGTATAGTTCCTTTAGCACCGGATCTTCCTCTTCTGTGTGTTCCAGTATGTATTTTTCAAGATCGATTCCTGTCATTACTCGTAAATTAAGGTGCTCAACGATTTTTCATCCAGAATTTCGTTGGCAATTTCCAGGAGCATTTCACTGGAAATGTGTTCGATTTTCTCATAGATTTCAGGAAGACTGTCCACCTTGTTATATAAAAGAAAACTTTTGCCCAGGGTGAGCATCAAATCGTCTCTGTTTTCGCTCGATATGGCGATTTGACCTATCAGCTGTTTTTTGGCCTTGCTGAGTTGCAGCCCGCCGAGCTTTTTTTCTTTCAGTAACAGAAATTCTTTGTTAACCAACTTGATGGCCCGTTCCAGGTTTTCGCGGTCGGTGCCAAAATACACGTTAAACTGGCCCGTATCTGAGAAGGCCGTATAGTTCGATTCCACATTGTAGGCCATGCCATTTCGTTCGCGCAGGCTCAGGTTGAGCCGCGAATTCATCGATTGTCCGCCCAGGATATTGTTCAGCAATACCATGCCCATGCGTTTCTCATCGTTTGCATTGTAGGCAATGTTCCCAATCACACAATGCGTTTGAAACGTGTCCTTTTTTACACGCAGGAAGCCCGGTTTGTAATTATTGAAGATTTGCCGTTGCTGCGTGCGGGGTTTAGCCGCGATGCTGCCAAAATATTTCTCAGCAAGAAACAGGAATCGTTCAAAGGGAATGTTGCCAACCGAACTGAGCACCATTTCGTTGGTGTGGTAGTTCTTTTCAATAAAGTTGAGAATACTTTTTTTGTTGAACGATTTTACCAGCTGTGGTGTTCCCAAAATATTCCGGGCAATCGGGTGGCCGTCAAACAGTAACTCGTCAAAATCATCAAAAATCAGTTCCGAGGGGCTGTCTTTATACGAGTTGATTTCTTCAATTACTACTTCTTTTTCACGCTCCAGCTCTTTGTCAGGAAAAGTGCTGTTCGAAATAATATCGCTGATGAGCTCCATGCTGCGGTCGTAATGCTCATTCAGGAAGGTAGCGTAAACTGCCGTTTCTTCTTTGGAAGTATAGGCATTCAGCTCGCCGCCAACGTCCTCAATGCGGCTGATGATATGGTAGGCTTTGCGTTTCTTCGTGCCCTTAAAGATGACGTGTTCAATAAAGTGGGCAATTCCCTGCTCTTCGAGCAATTCATCGCGCGAACCGGTATTCAGGATGATGCCAAAATGGGCGGCTGGCGAATCTACTTGTTGGTGGATGATCCGGATCCCATTGTTCAGTGTGCGTGTATCTATCTTCACGTGTTGCATATTGGAGTGCAAAAGTAGGAAACCACCGGAAATATTCAACCGATAATTGAATGAAAAAGAAGGGCTTTGCTAAAGGGGGCGAAAAAATATTGTGCAGACGCCAAATTTTTGTTTTGTGGTTAATTTTTTTGCGCTATATTTGCCACCGCAAACACAAAGCAGCTATGGTGCCATAGCTCAGTTGGTAGAGCAATGGACTGAAAATCCATGTGTCCTTGGTTCGATTCCGAGTGGCACCACAAACGGGGAAAAGCGAAAGTTTTTCTCCGTTTTGCTTTATTGCAACTGCAAAATCCCCGGACGTTTTCTACTTTTACCCCAGGCAAGCTATATCTTATGGAATTGAACAACAAACAACGAGAGGCCTATCAGCGGGCAGCAGCGCTTTGCAGCCGCTCGGAAAGAAGTTCCGGGAATATTCGTCAGAAACTGCTAGAATGGGGACTGATGATGGATGAGGCCGAAATGGTCCTGGAGCGGCTGATTGCTGAGAAATTTCAGGATGACGATCGATTTGCCAGGAGTTATGTGCGCGACAAATTTCGTTTCAACAAGTGGGGGCGGGTTAAAATTGTCCATCACTTGCGGGCAGAAAAAATTGCACCGGCAATTATTGACCTGGCATTGGGTGAAATTGAAGAAGATGCTTATCGCGAAACCCTGGCCCGTTTGCTGGAAGAGAAAAACAAAAACACCCGGGCCGCTAATCAGTACGACCGAAAAGCCAAGCTTTTTCGGTTTGCACAAAGCCGGGGATTTGAGGCGGACCTGATTTATGCTGTTTTTGATGAGCTGGAGCGGGATTAGCCATTTCTCCTTTTTTCATGTTTTATCAACATCCGTTTTTAAAGCCGACCGAAAACCTTAATTTTAGGCTTCCCATACAGCCTGCTGTTGGATAAGTTGAAGATCGATTAAAACACCTGAAAATGATTCCGTTTACGCATTTACATGTACACTCGCAATATTCTATTTTGGATGGCGCAGCCAGCATTAAAGGGCTGGTGGGAAAAGCCAAAGGCGATGGCATGACTGCCCTGGCGCTAACCGACCACGGGATGATGTTCGGGGTGAAAGAATTTTGGGACACCTGCAAGCGGGAAGGCATCAAACCGATCCTGGGCTGCGAAACTTACGTGGCCACGCGTTCCATTTACGATAAAAACGACAAAATCGACCGCTCGGGCGACCACCTCATCCTGCTGGCCAAAAACCGCACCGGCTATGTGAACCTTATCAAGCTAATTTCGGCTGCCAATACGGATGGATTTTACTATAAACCACGTATCGACAAGGAGTTGCTGAAAATGCACAGCGAGGGCTTAATTGTTTCATCGGCCTGTTTGGGCGGAGAAATCCCCCAGTGCATCATGCGCAACGCTATCGATGAGGCCGAAGCAGCCATTCGTTGGTTCAAGGATGTTTTTGGCGATGATTATTACCTGGAACTGATGCGGCACAACTCCGAGATGCCTCAACTGAACGAGCAGGTGTATAACAACCAGGTGATGGTGAATGAAGTGATCCTTGACCTGGCGAAAAAGCACCGGGTGAAAGTGATTGCCACCAACGATGTCCACTTTACCAATGCCGAAGATGCTGATGCGCACGACTTACTGATCTGCTTGAATACCGGCAAAGATGTGGACGATCCGAACCGGATGCGCTACACCAAACAGGAGTGGTTTAAAACCACCGCCGAAATGAATGAGTTGTTTGCCGACGTGCCGGAGGCCTTGGCCAACACCCAGGAGATTGTGGATAAGGTGGAAGAGTTTGAACTCAACTCCGATCCGATTATGCCCCCGTTTCCCATTCCAGAGGAATTTGGTACGGAGGCGGAATACCTGCAAAAATTTTCGGAAGCCGGGCTGCTGGAAGAATTTGGCGAAAATGCCTTCAAACGCCTCGGGGGGTACGATAAAGTGCTCCGCATCAAGCTGGAAGCCGACTACCTGCAGCACCTGACTTACATTGGCGCAAAAGAACGCTATGGCGATCCTATTCCGGATGATGTGCTCGAACGGATTGATTTTGAGCTGAACACCATCAAAACGATGGGTTTTCCCGGATACTTCCTCATTACTCAGGATTTTATCAACGCCGCACGCGAAATGGGCGTACTGGTTGGCCCGGGACGTGGTTCGGCTGCCGGGGCTGCGGTTTCGTACTGTGTGGGAATTACCAATATCGACCCGATAAAATACGACTTGCTGTTCGAGCGTTTCCTGAACCCCGACCGGATCTCCATGCCCGATGTCGATATCGACTTCGATGATGACGGCCGCCAGATGGTGCTCGACTGGGTGACTGAAAAATACGGCCAGGACAAAGTGGCCCACATCTGTACATTTGGGACGATGGCCACCAAGCTGGCCATCCGCGATGTGTCCCGTGTGCTGAAGTTGCCGCTCTCGGAAGCCGATCGTCTGGCAAAATTAGTGCCCGAAGCTCCCAAAATGAGCTTTGAGAAGGCGTACAAAGAAAGTCCTGAGCTGCTGCGCGAAAAAAATTCCGACGATCCGCTGATCGCCAGTACCCTGAAATTTGCGCAAACCCTGGAAGGATCGGTGCGCCAGACCGGTGTGCATGCCTGCGGGATCCTGATCAGCCGCGACCCGCTTTCGGACCATATCCCCATCATGCCTACCAAGGAAGAGTCGCTGTACACCACCCAGTACGACGGTCGCTTTGTGGAAGCTATCGGGTTGCTGAAAATGGACTTCCTGGGCCTGAAAACCCTTTCCATCATAAAAGAAACGCTGGAAAATGTCCGTCTTTCCAAAGGAATTGAAATCGACATTGATAAAATTCCGATGGACGACGAGAAGACATTCGAGCTGTTCAGCCGCGGCGACACCACTGCGATCTTTCAGTTTGAATCGCCGGGGATGAAAAAGCACCTGCGAAGCCTGAAACCCAACCGCTTTGAAGACTTGGTGGCCATGAACGCCCTCTATCGACCGGGTCCAATGGAATACATTCCGGACTATATCGACCGGAAGCATGGGCGCAAGAAGGTGGAGTACGACCATCCGATGATGGAGAAATACCTGAGCGATACCTACGGGATCACGGTCTTTCAGGAACAGGTGATGCTTTTGTCGCGCCACCTGGGCAATTTTACCCGCGGCGACTCCGACTCGCTTCGTAAGGCGATGGGTAAAAAAATCAAGGCCATGATGGACAAGTTGAAGGTGAAATTTGTGGAAGGCTGTAAGGGCAATCCCGATTTTATGGAAGGTTGTAAGCAGATTGGCAAAGAAAAAGAAGCAGACAAACTGATCGATAAAATCTGGAAAGACTGGGAAGCCTTTGCCAGTTACGCCTTTAACAAATCGCACTCGGTGTGCTATGCCTACATTGCTTACCAAACCGGCTACCTGAAGGCTCATTTCCCGGGCGAGTTTATGGCGGCCAACATGAGCCGGAACATGACCAATATTGCGGAGATCACCAAGTTGATGGAAGAATCGCAGCGGTTGGGAATCAATGTACTGGGACCTGACGTGAATGAGAGTTTTCTGAAATTTACGGTAAACAAAAAGGGCGATGTGCGCTTCGGAATGGCTGCCATCAAAGGCGTTGGCGCCGGCGCTGTGGGCGATATCATCGAAGCCCGCAAGAAAGGCCTGTTCTCGGATGTTTTCAATTTTGTGGAACGGGTCAATTTGCAATCGGTCAATAAAAAGAACATTGAAGCGCTGGCTATGGCTGGAGCGTTCGATAGTTTCGGCTTCAAACGCAGCCAGTTTTTTGCCGGCAGCGACCAGAACGACGCCAGCTTTATAGAAAAACTGATCAAATACGGACATCAAATCCAACACGACAATAACAACACGCAGCAGTCCCTTTTTGGGGCGGTGATGTCGGCCCAGGTAGTGAAGACGCCAGATATTCCGAATGTTCCCGAATGGCCCAAAATTGTATTGCTGGAGAAAGAGAAATCGCTGATCGGCATCTACCTCTCCTCGCACCCACTGGATGAATACAAGTTGGAGATTGAGAATTTCGTCAGTAAAGAACATTCGCTGAAAGACCTGAACAACAATATCGAAGCGCTGAGAGGCCGCGAAATCACCTTTGCCGGCATGGTTACCGAGGCCTTCGAAGCCATGTCGAAAAACGGAAAGCCTTACTGCAAAATGACCCTGGCCGATTACGGCGATTCCTACCAGATCGCCTTCTTTGGGAAAGATTATGTGGAGTTTGCCAAGTTTTGCAAACCCAACCTGTTTCTCATGGTTAAAGGAGTCGTCCAGGAAAGCTTCCGCGGAGGGCTGGAATTCAAAGTGCGCTACATCGAAATGCTCGAAGAAGTGCGCAAAAACCAGGTGAAAAGTGTTACGGTTCAGTTAGCGATTCAGTCGGTAACCCCCGAACTGGTGCAGGAAATTGAGGATATCAGCCGCAGAAACAGGGGCACGGCTTTGCTGAAGTTTAATCTGTGGGATTCGGAAACAAAAACGGTTGTCAATCTGTTTTCAAGGAACACACGCATTGAGATGAACCACGAAATTGAACGTTTTCTGCGAAATCACGAAAAGCTGACGTTTAAAATTAATTAGTTTTGTAAAGTTCATGCAGAATCATTAACCAAAAAAAATATTGAAATTATGGCAATAGAAGTAACAGATGCAAATTTTGAGGAACTGGTCCTCAAATCAGATAAACCGGTGTTGGTTGACTTTTGGGCAGAATGGTGCGGCCCCTGCCGCATGGTGGCCCCGGTGGTGGAAGAACTTTCGCACGATTATGACGGAAAACTGCTGGTGACCAAATTGGACGTGGACAGCAATCCGGATACGGCCGTTAAATTTGGCATCCGCAATATTCCTACCATCCTGTTTTTTAAGGGCGGCGAGATTGTTGATAAACACGTGGGCGCTGCACCAAAATCAGCGTTGGCTGCAAAAGTGGATGCAATTTTGTAAATTTAGGTTTGAAAAACAGATAGAAGGGCAGGATTTCGGTTATGCCCTTTTTTTGGCTAAAATTGGAAAACCATGCGCAAAATTATTCTGTATATCGCGCAAAGCCTGGATGGCAAAATTGCCCGGCTGAATGGCGATGTCGATTGGTTGGAACGTTTCCCCAATCCGGAAGATGAAGATTACGGCTATGCCAGTTTTTACGCGTCGGTGGACGTAACCCTGATGGGAAACCGGACTTATGAAAAGATCCTTTCGTTTGGGATTGATTTTCCGTATGCCGATAAGGAAAATTACGTGTTTACGCAACAAAAGGGCAAGCAGGACACCAAGTTTGTCAAATTTATTGGCGACGATCTGGTTTCGTTTGTCCGGGTAATCAAGAAGGAGGAAGGTAAAAATATTTGGCTGGTTGGCGGCAGTGAAATCAACACCCTGCTGTTTAACGAAGGCCTGATTGATGAAATCTACCTGTTTACCATGCCTGTCACCTTGGGCGAGGGCATTCCCTTATTTACCGATCAGCTGGCAGAACGACAGCTGCATTTGGCCGAGGTAAGCAGTTATTCATCCGGCGTTATCCTAAAGAAATACCGATTATTGGAAGAATAATATTTTTTCACGGTCGCCGTGCCGTGCTGGGCTTGTTTCAGCATCTCTTATAAAAAGTAATAGTTGTCTTTTCCCAAATACGATGAAAAACCTGTTCGACATACAACAATTTCAACAATTCGATAATCTGGAGTTGATTGCCCGCGAGGTGGTTGAAGGGTTCATAACCGGCTTGCACCGCAGTCCGTTCCATGGTTTTTCGGTTGAGTTTGCCGAACATCGCCAATACAACCAAGGGGAATCAACCAAACACATCGACTGGAAATTGTTTGGCCGCTCCGACCGTTTGTATGTGAAACAATACGAGGAAGAAACCAACCTGCGCTGCCAGTTGGTCATCGATACATCTTCCTCCATGCTGTTCCCTTTTGAGGGTGGGAAAAACCACCTGTTCAACAAGCTGGCTTTTTCGGTTTACTCGGCCGCTGCCCTCATCTACCTGATGCGCCGCCAGCGCGACTCGGTGGGGCTGACTTTATTTTCCGACCACATTGAGTTTCACTCCGAAAACCGGCTCTCGCCGGTACATGCCGAATTGTTGTATGGAAAACTCGCTGGCTTGCTTGCTGCCGGGAAGGATGATTTACGAAAAACCACCAACGCCACCGATGCTCTTCATCAAATTGCCGAGCAATTGCATAAGCGCTCACTGGTCATTATTTTTAGCGATATGATGGACGATGGAAAGGAGGATGAGTTGTTTTCGGCGCTGCAACATCTTCGGTACAACAAGCACGAGGTGATCCTTTTTCATGTAACCGACCATAAACAGGAACGTGATTTTGATTTTCAGAACCATCCGTACCGTTTTGTTGATTTGGAAACCGGACAACACCTGCGTTTTTCGCCGCACGAGCTGAAGGAAAGTTACCGGAAAGCCATCCGCCAGTCGGTTGAAGATTTGAAAGTGAAATGCGGACAATACCACATCGATTTGGTGGAGGCCGACATTAACCAGGATTTCACCCAGGTGCTGATGAACTTTTTGCTCAAGCGGAAGCGGTTGTTTTGACCGGTAGGACTGAAAACTTATTGCTGGTTGTTATCTTTCTTCCTCACCAACTTGCAGCTCACCGGGTAATGGTCTGAATAGTCCACCTTGTCGATAGCGAAGTTATACCCATCAAACAGGTCGCTGTGCAGAATGTAGTCGATGCGGAATGAAGGCAGGCGTCCCAGGTAGGTGTTGCCTATGCCTGCTCCCGATTCCACGAAGGCATCTTGAAGATCGCCCCGCACCAGTTTGTAGGTGTATGAGATGGGTGTATCGTTAAAGTCGCCGCAAACAATGACCGGGTAGGGCGATTGGTCAATTTCGCTGCGCAGTATTTCTGCTTGTTCGGCCCGTTGAATAAATCCCCGTTTCAGTTTGCCCCCAAACAGCCTAGCCCCTTTCATGTTTTTTTCCTGATTGTTTAGCGACAGCGAATCGAGCGTGCTGATATCCTTGGGCGAGAACTGATAGCTTTGCAGGTGGCAATTAAAGATGCGCAGGGTATCCGGTCCTGCCACCACATCGGTATAAATAAACATGTTGCCGCTTTCTTCGAAATGAATTTCAGCGGTGTTAATGATCGGGTACGCCGAAAAAGTAACTGGTCCTCCACGTTTGGCCGGGTGACTAAACTTGGGGAATCCTTTCAGCGAAAACTCCTTTTTAAAACCGTCAAAGCCACGTCGGTGCATAAAAGCCATTTCCTGAAAACAAACCAAATCAGGCTCTTTGCTCCGCACCAAATCCAAGATGGCGTTTGCCGTTTCTGTTTTCGATAATTCCTTCTTTCCCTCAAATTGTTTGATGTTGTAGCTGACGACCACCAAACCGGGTTCCTCTGTCTTTTTTGCGCTGAAGGAGAAGTAATTTTGCAAGTGATTGAACCCCAGTAGGATGAAGGCCAGCGAAACCAGTGCGTATTTGCTGGTGCCAAACAACCAGTACAGGATGAACAACAGATTGATAAAGAGTATATAGGGGTAGGCTAAGCCAATAATGGCCGGCATCCAGAACTTTTCGGGGCTGACATAAGCCGACAGGTAAACAATCAGTAAGGCAAAACCCGCGGCCAGGTTGAACAGCAGAACGATATTCCTGAAAAATTTTCTCACGGTATTTGATGAATTGTTTGGCTTTGGAAACTTACACAAATTTAAAAATACACACTGAATGGCGTTGATTAATTTGTTGAAATATCTTCCTGGTATTTATGATGAATTAGGAACTTAAACGTATCGGGCTGCAATCATGCGGTTTTTTCCGTTGATGTCTTTTTTCAGCTGAACGTTATCAAAACCATTTTCCTGCAATAGGTGCACGCATGCCGGGCCAAACGCTTCGTTGATTTCCCAGAAAAGTTTGCCGCCTTTTTTCAGGTGCTGTCGTCCAAACCGTACCAGGGCCGTGTAAAACCTCAGCGGGTCTTCATCCGGAACAAACAAGGCGCTGTGGGGTTCGTGGGCAAGCACATTGGGCTGCATCAGTTGTTTTTCTTTTTCGGTAACGTAGGGTGGGTTACTGACCAGGATGTCGAGCCCGGGGAAGGTAGCAGGCAGCAGGGGGTTTAAGATGTCGAGGTGGAAAAAAGCCACTTCGGTTTGATTGATACCGGCGTTGACGCGGGCCACTTTCAGCGCTTTTTCAGAGATGTCGCAGCCCATTACTTTGGCCGCGGGCATGAATTTTTTCAGGCTCACAGGAATGCAGCCGCTTCCGGTGCCCACATCCAGGATGACCGGCATGGCGATAGTGAGATCTTTCAGGATCCAGTCAACCAGCTCTTCGGTCTCGGGCCGCGGAATCAGCACATCTTCCGTTACCTGAAAAGGAAGGCCGTAGAATTCAGTTTCCCCCAAAATATATTGAATAGGTTCGTGCTTCTTCAAACGCCTGACGATTTCATGCAGATGAAGCTGTTCATCAGGGGTGAGCCGCTCGTTTTTTTTCAGTAACAGATCGGTCGGCGTGTAATTTCTTAGGGATGAAAAAATCAACCGGACCAGCCCTTCGATTTCCTGCTCCGGATAAAGGTCCTTCAATTCTTTGCGGATATATGCAATGCTTGCCTGCATTTATTTGTATTTTTGGCAAAGTTAAATTTTTCCGGGTGAAGATGGCTGAAAAATATATGGAACGTTCCATTGCGCTGGCCCGTTTGGGGAGTGGGGAAGTGGCCCCCAACCCGATGGTGGGCTCGGTAATTGTATGTAACGGCGCAATTATCGGCGAAGGTTTTCACCGGCAATATGGCGGTCCGCATGCCGAAGTAAATGCCATCAACTCGGTGAAAGACAAATCGCTGCTGAAAGAATCGACCCTTTACGTCAGCCTCGAACCCTGTGCCCATTTCGGGAAAACACCGCCTTGTTCCGACCTGATTATTTCTCATGGAATTCCGCATGTAGTGGTTGGTTCGGTCGATCCGTTTGCCAGGGTGGCCGGCAAAGGAATTGAGAAAATGAGGGCGGCAGGCATTAAGGTGGATGTTGGTGTGCTTGAGGATGAATGTCTGGAACTCAACCGCCGCTTCTTCACTTTTCATCAGCAAAAACGGCCTTATGTAATTTTGAAGTGGGCGCAAACCCTCGACGGTTTTCTGGATATTGACCGTTCGCAGCCTGAATTTGGCCAACCCACCTGGATCAGTAACGAACTTTCGCGGCGGCTGGTACATCGTCAACGCACCGAAGAAGCTGCCATCCTGATCGGGACCAACACGGCCATGAAGGACAACCCGTCGTTAACCGTGCGCGACTGGAGCGGGCGACAACCGGTCCGCCTCGTCATCGACCGCCAAAACCTGCTGCCGGACTCGCTGCACCTGAAGGACGGCACCGTGCCAACGATCGTGTTCACTGATATTAAAGTCGAAGACCGCCAAAACCTGGAATTTGTTTCGCTGGATTTCAGCCGGAATATCCTTCCGCAGCTGTTGGACTTTTTGTATGCACGCGAGCTGCAATCGGTGGTGGTGGAAGGTGGCAAGCTGTTGCTGCAATCGTTCATCGATCAGGATTTGTGGGACGAGTCCCATGTGTATATTGGGCACAGCTGGTTCGGGGCAGGTGTCCCAGCGCCTCATTTGGCAAAGCTGCCCGGGAAAAGCGAGCAGCTACACGATACCATCCTTCAGGTTTTTTACCGGCAGGATGGATGAATCATCATCTTTTTGTCTGATCTTTTTCCCCTTTCTTACTTTGCCTGCTCCTTTGCCTTTTTTTCAATCCTACCAACTCCTCGGCCCGTCCGGGATCAGCGGGATGCGCAGGACATTTTCAACATACATGAAATAGTAAAAAAGCTTGTGGTTGATTTCCAGCCCATAGTCCGTATTGAAGTCATAGTTGATGTTCCCGTCAATCAGCCGGGCATGACGGTAACCCATTTCGTGGTAGTTCCACGCTTGCACATACCGTTTGTTCCAAAACTCGTAATAGTGCTGTTCGTGGAAATTGGCCGGTTTGGCACGGGTAATAAACCAGGTTTCAAAGCCAGTGTCAAAAATCACTAATTCATAGCTCACGCTGTCCTCTTCTGCTTCTGCTGTTTTTTCCTGAATGGTTACTGCTTGTTGCGTGCTGCAACCCAGTCCAATCAACACATAAAAAATACATACGATCCAGGTCTTCATGGCTTTTATTTTTTATTTTTCTACGAAATTCATTTTGGTTTGTTAATCACCCATAAATTGGCGAATTTTATTAAAACGAACTTAACTGGTTGCTATGACAGGATTTTTTCCTCAATTACTCGAACATCTGCCCTCGGTGTTTTTTTTGTTGTACCTGCTGACCGTTATTTTTATTGCTGTCCTGATTGTCTTGGAGAACCGCAGTCCGCTAAAAACCATTAGTTGGGTGTTGGTGTTGGTGTTGCTGCCCTTTGCCGGGATGATTTTTTACCTGTTTTTCGGGCAGGAATACCGGAAAAAGAAAATGTTCTCGCGGAAGGGCTTGGGTGACTTGGAGAAACTCCGCAAGCTTACCCAGGATCAACTGGACCTGTTGCCCCGAAATTACGAGGGTTTTAGTGATGCGGTTTACCGGAAGCGTCATTTGATCAAACTGATGTTGTCCAACTCCAAAGCCCTGCTCACCGACGATAATGAGGTGAAAATCCTGAAAAACGGGGAGCAAGCTTTCCCCGCCATGTTTCAGGCCATGGAAAAGGCCCGCCACCACATCCATATCGAATTTTATATCATTGAAAGCGATACGGTCGGCAATCAGTTGCGCGAGTTGTTGATTCTCAAGGCCCGGGAAGGGGTGGAGGTGCGGGTGATTTTTGATGATGTGGGCAGCTGGCAGCTTCCCAAGAAATATATCCGCTCGCTGGAGGAAGCAGGTGTCCGGATCGACTGTTTCATGAAGGTGCGTTTCCCGATGCTGACCTCGCGGGTCAATTACCGCAACCACCGGAAGATCATTGTGGTGGATGGGGAAGTGGCTTTCGTGGGCGGCCTTAATATAGCCGACCGCTACCTGCATGGTACCAGGCAACTGGGGGGCTGGCGCGACACTCATCTGATGCTGAAAGGCGGCGCCGCCACCGGCTTGCAGGTGATCTTTATGGCCGACTGGTTTTTTGTATCCAAGGAAATTCTGAAAGGGCGGAAATACTTTCGCTACCTGACACACGGGGAGGGAAAATTGGTACAGATGGTCGCCAGTGGACCCGATTCGGACTGGGAGAGCATCGGGCAGGCCTACTTTTCGGCTATCGCCTCGGCCCGCGAGCGCGTGTTTATTGCTACGCCTTACCTCATCCCAACCACCGAAATTGCCAATGCGATGAAAGTGGCCGCCTTGGGTGGCATTGATGTCCGCATCCTACTGCCCCAAAAATCCGATGCCATCACCCCCAAATGGAGCACCGACTCGTATGTGGGCGAACTGTTGGAGGCAGGCGTAAAAATCTATTTTTACCAACCGGGGTTTATGCACAGCAAGCTGATTGTGGTGGATGGCGTTTTCTCGTCGGTGGGAACGGCCAATTTCGATTTCCGGAGCCTGGAAACCAATTTCGAAGTCAATGCTATGATCTATGACGAAGGGGTTGCCACCGAGCTTGAGCGACAGTTTTTTCAGGATCTTGCCCAAAGCCGGGAAATCTTGCTCGACGACTGGCGAAAACGGCACTGGTGGGCCAAAATAAAGGAATCGTTTGCACGCCTGCTCAGCCCGGTGCTTTAATCATTTTCCGTTTTAGGATTAAACTTTTCAAAATAGGAAGTAATGGCGTTTACGTACTTTTCATAGGCATCAGTACCTGCCGGGGTGATTTTACAGGTCGTTAGCGGATAGTTTCCTTTGAGCGATTTTACCACCTCAATATATCCGGCATCTTTTAGCTTGCTAAGCTGAAAACTTAAATTCCCCTTTGTTGTGCTAATGTTTTCCAAAAGAAAAGCAAATTCAGCCGATTCAACATGGATCAACACCGACATGATGGCCAGCCTGACCTGCGAATGCAGTACCGGATCCAATTCTTCAAACATGATTTGGGGTTTTGTTTCGTTTTGAATACAGAACATGTCCGGGGATTATAAAAGCGATAAGCCAGGCAATGGACTCCAGGAGCAGTTGGTTTTCTATGCTCAGGTAGGACGAAAAAAATGCCAGGAACCCGAAGATGACTCCGCCAAAAATCAACGGGTCGTAGCGAAGTATACCCCCGGTAATCAACACGGCAAATGCCATAAAAACCATAAATACCGCGTGTTGCAACCTGACATTGAACGTGCCCAGAACATTGAACAGGATGACGTTGATCAGTATCAGGCAAACCACCAGGCTAATCCATACATAGCGCAAGGAAATCCCGATGTAAGTCTGTACTTTTTTACGCTGTCTCAGGATGTAGTAAACGCTGTAAATTACAATCAGCAAGAAAATGGCTGCCATCACATAGCTCATTGCCTGCTTTGCCGGGTATGGTATTTCGATTTTTGATTGCAGAAATGTCATGAAACTGATGGAAAACAAAAGCCAGCCCCACAGGATGAACAGGATACCGTCATTTTTCAGTTTGTTTTGAGAAACCTGGATCATCTCCCGGATCAGGAGAAGGGATTGCTTCTCATCAAAACTCTCCTCGGTGTGTTGATTTGTATTCATGACAAGTTATTTTTATTTGGTTTGTATTGCAAACTTAATAAGGTTTGTAATGCAAACCAAATAATTCAGGAAGTAATTTCAGGGAATCTTTGAAACAGCATTTTATTGGAAAAAAAATTCTTTAACAGGATAACCTTTCAATAAATTGCGTACAATTGTACGGCAGAAATACAGGGCTTTATGCCTTTGTAATTCATTGAAATTTAGTGTTCTGGGCAGATTTAGTGATCCCTGTGGGCAAGGGGGGCGGTCAGCCGGAAGCAAACAAATCATGTAAATAGGGCATCATTTATTTTTTTTGACGAGAATTTGAAATGCAATCAACTCTGATCCTCCTGGATTCATTCGCACAGTGGAAACCATACTACGAAACGGAATCGCTGGCAACAGCCGCAGACTATCTGCAGAATGAACATCTGAGTAAGCACCCGCTGCTGGTCATCAATTTGTGCAGCAAGCTTGAATATCATTCCGAAGGTTATTATTGCTCCCTGCTGGCGCAGGCCCGCGGGCATAAGGTATTGCCCGATGTGGATATCCTGAACCGGCTGGAAAGTGGCGCCCTGACCCGGATGGACGACTCACTCCAGAAAATTTGTTACAAATGGATGCAAAGCCGCGAACCCAACGACCGCGACTTTTACGAGGTTGACATCTATTTCGGGACCACCAAAGAACCGGAACTGAACAAGATTGCCCGTTTTATTTTCGAGCAGTTTCCCTGTCCGCTGCTGCGGGTAACCTTTGCCAACCGCTCCCGCAACCAGATTGATTCGGTGCGTTTGCTCAGCCTGAACGAGCTGGACGATGCCCGGCAGGATTTGTTTGCCCAGGCGCTGGACAACTTCAGCCAGAAAATTTGGCGCCAACCCCGCCACCATAAAGCCAGCCGTTTCGACTTGGCCATTTTGCACGATCCTGCCGAGCAGCTGCCACCAAGCAACAAGGCCGCCCTCAATAAATTCATCAGCCAGGCCAAAAAGCTGAACATCAACGCCGAGTTGATCACGGAAGAGGACACCACCCGCTTGCTGGAGTTCGATGGACTTTTCATCCGGCAAACTACCGCCCTGAATCATATTACGTACCACCTTTCACAAAAGGCCTGGCAGGCCGACATGGTGGTGATCGACGATCCGTTGTCCATTATCCGCTGTACCAATAAGGTTTATCTGAAGGAATTGCTGGAGCGGGAAGGAATTCCCACGCCCAAGTCGAAGCTCATCTTTAAAAATAACCTGGCTTCGTTTTCAGAGATAAGTGAATATTTGGGCACACCCATCATCCTGAAAGTGCCGGATGGCTCTTTTTCCATCGGGATGTGCAAGGTCGGGAACGAAGAAGAATATGTCCGGGCGCTGGAGTCTCTTTCCGATAAAACCTCGGTTTTCCTGGCCCAGGAGTTTGTACCCACCAGTTTCGATTGGCGCATCGGCATCATCAATGGGGAACCCTTGTATGCCTGCAAATATTATATGGCCCGCGGACACTGGCAAATTTACAACCACCAGGATCCCGGCAAACCGAAATCCGGGGCATACGAATCGGTCACGATCAGCAAGGTGCCCAAACATGTGGTTCGCAACGCGGTAAAAGCGGCATCGCTGATTGGCAAAGGGCTTTATGGTGTTGACCTGAAAGAGGTGAATGGCCGATCGGTGGTCATCGAGGTAAACGACAACCCGTCTATCGATCAGGGGGTGGAAGACGACATTTTGGGCGATGAACTGTACCGCCGTATTTTACGCGAGTTTGCCACCCGCATGGAACAAAAAGGACGGAAGTAATGGAAGGGGTACCTCAAATACGGCAGGCACGCAGCCAGGATTTGGAGCAGCTTCTCCGCTTGGAAGAATTGTGTTTCAACGAAGAAAGCTTTTCCCGGCAACAACTCCGCTATTTGTCCACCCGGGCCAAGGCCGATTTTTTGCTCACGGAGGAAGCTGGCGAAATCACTGCCTTTATTGTTCTGCTGAAACGAAAAAACAGCTCCGGCTTGCGCATTTATTCATTGGCCGTATCGCCCCTCCACCGGGGGAAAGGGCTGGCCCGCCTGTTGTTGGCCGAAGCGGAGTGCCGCGCCCGGGGAAACGGGTTCAGCTACCTGACGCTGGAAGTAAGCGCCTTTAACGAACCGGCAGTTTGTTTGTATAAACAGCAGGGTTTCGAAGTCTTTGGCGAACGTCCCGCCTACTATAAAAATGGCAGCAAAGCCCTGCTGATGCGGAAAAAGGTGGGGTGACTTTCCTGATACAACCCGAAAATGATTATCCGGTGTATTATTAAACCGAAGGTAGAATGTGTCATTAAGTCATTCAGGGTCATTTGGCGGCATAAACACATGGAATGACAATAAAAGCCTACTGATCGGAAAAATAGCAACAGCAAGTTTCTCAGGTTACAACCATTCGTGAAACGGCAGCTTTTCCAAATCGACATTGCCGCCACTCAGGATGATACCGACCTTTTTATCGTGCACATCCACTTTATTTTCAAGAATGGCAGCCAGCGGAACAGCCGATGAAGGTTCAATGATGATTTTCATGCGTTCCCAAACCAGTCGCATGGCCCGCACGATGCCCCGTTCCGACACGGTGACTATTTCGTCGGTCTTGCGCCGGATGATGCGGAAATTAATCTCGCCCACCGAGGTCAACAGCCCGTCGGCAATCGTTTTCGGGTTGATGGACGGGATCAGCTTGTTGGCATGGAACGAGCGGTAGGCATCGTCAGCGCCTTCGGGCTCGGCGGCAATCACCAGGCCATTCGGGTTCATCGCGCGTCCGGTGATGGCCGTCCCGCTGAGCAACCCGCCGCCGCCAACCGGGCAAAGGAGGATGTCGAACCGGCCTGCATCTTCGATCAACTCTTTGGCAGCAGTACCTTGTCCGCAAATCACCTGGATATTGTTGTACGGATGAATTTCGATGGCGCCGGTCTTTTCGGCCACCAGGGCCAGAGTCGTCTCACGGGCTTCCAACGTAGGCTGACAAAAAGTGATCTGTGCCCCGTAGCCTTCCACCGCCTTCTTCTTGATTTCGGGGGCTGTTTCGGGCATCACAATATAGGCCGGAATGCCGCGCATACGGGCTGCCAGCGCCAGGGCAGCAGCATGGTTCCCCGACGAATGGGTACATACCCCGCGTGCCGCCTGCTCATCGGTTAACGAAAACACGGCATTGCACGCCCCGCGAAATTTGAAAGCGCCCACCTTCTGCAGGTTTTCGCACTTGAAATACAAATCACCGCCCGTAATTTCATTGATGGACATCGAGGTGAGTACCGGCGTGCGGTGGATATAGGGTTTGATTAGCTCGTGCGCTTTTTCAATGTCGGCAAACTCCGGTAGTTTCATGGTCGGTTAAATTTCGGCAATCAGATTTTTCAGGATCAGGGTCATTTGGGGTTCCGATTTCATGGCTACTTCCTGCACTTCTTCGTGCGAAATTTCAACGATTTCGCCGGGCACACCGCTGTCGGTAACAATGGAAATACCAAACACTTTCATGTCCATGTGGCGGGCCACAATCACTTCGGGTACGGTGGACATGCCCACGACATCGCCGCCCAGGATGCGGAACATTTTGTATTCGGCCGGTGTCTCGAAGGTAGGCCCCTGCACGCCGACATACACGCCTTCCTTGATTTCGATCTTGTTTTTCAGGGCAATGAACTTGGCTTTTTGCCGCAATTCTTTATTGTAAGCCTGGCTCATATCGGAGAAACGTGGCCCCAGCGCGTCCTGGTTAGTTCCGTGAAGGGGGTGTTCCGGGAACATGTTGATGTGGTCGCTGATGATCATCAGATCGCCGATTTTGAAGTCGGGGTTGAGCCCGCCGGTCGCATTGGATACAAACAAGTGGTTAATTCCCATCATTTTCATGACCCGCACCGGGAAGGTGACTTCTTTCATCGAATAACCTTCGTAATAATGAAACCGGCCTTGCATGGCCAATATTTTCTTGCCGCCCAACTCGCCAAATATCAGGTGGCCGTTGTGGCCGTCAACGGTTGAAACCGGAAAGTCCGGTATCGTGCTGTACGGGATTTCCTGTTCAATTTTTATTTCGTTGACCAGGCCACCCAATCCGGAACCGAGGATAATGCCTACCTTAGGTTGTTGCTTTATCTTTTCGGTGATATAGCGCGCGGTTGCTTCGATTGTCTTTAACATAGCCTACTATTTTTTTGTCAAAACTTTTTCCTTCACTGTCCAAAAATCTAATCTTCACCGGCACAAAAAACAGGCTCGCTTTCAGCTCGTCGGACAAAGCGTTCTCGTTTTGCAGCCGCACCGCATCTTTCTCTGTGGTCAGGACAAAGGCCTCGCGGTTTTTCAGCTGATCGTATTTTTGAGCAATCAGGCCAAAGTCTTTTGCGGTAAATTCGTGATGGTCTTCAAAAACCAGTTCATCCAGCAAGTTTGTCTTGGCCGACAGGTAATTGCGGAACTGGTCCGGGTTGGCGATGCCCGACAGCATCAGGGTGGAAACCCGTTTTTCGTGGAAATCGGGCATGGGCCTGGCCAGGGCGGGAAATACCGGCTGGGGAGTGCCATAAATCATCGTCGTGAAATACAGCGATTGATACGGGCGAAGGTTCACATCTTTCATGATGATACGCCGGGTAATGGGCGTGATCTCATCGGGACATTTGGTGTAGATGATCACGTTGGCCCGGCGGCGCTGGTATTTCCGTTCGCGAAGGCGCCCCCAGGGTAGCAAGTGGTCCTTGTCGATCGGACGGTTGTAGTCAATCAATAGAATGTTGATTCCCGGTGTGACGCTGCGGTGCTGAAAGGCATCGTCCAGCAAAATAACATCGGGGGTCTGGCTTTCATCCTTCAGTAAGGTTTGGATGCCATGCACCCGTTTTTCATCCACGGCCACGGTTACCTCCGGAAACTTCCTTTTCATTTGAAGCGGTTCGTCGCCCACGCTGGCGACTTCCGATTCGGGTTGCACCAGCAGAAAACCTTTCGTTTTCCGCTTATACCCGCGGCTCAGAGTGGCTACCCGCACATGCTTTTTCAGCAGCTCCACCAGGTACTCGGTATGCGGGGTTTTCCCGGTCCCGCCAACCGTAATGTTGCCAATTGAAATTACCGGTATTTCAAACTCGGTTGATTTCAGCAGGTTGTAGTCGTAAAAGGCGTTTCGCAGATAAACTGCCAGCCCGTAACCAAGCGAAAACAGGTATAAAAATGGTTTCAGCATATCGTGGAATTGAGATACGAAGTTACCAAAAATCGACCACAAAAAACAAACATGATTCCCTGGATTCAAAACAGGAGTGAAAGTGGGTTAGAAGAAGAATTGTCATGTTGACTTGATCATTGTCGGAATAGAACGGCCTATTTTTATCAAAACAAAAAGTAAAATCCGTCTGATAAGACATTAATTGTGAGAATAGAGTTGGTTCGATATAGTGTAAACCACCTTTGATAAGTTACAAATTAGTTGATCTGAATATCATACGGAAGCCGGGTGAGGATGCCACGCGTTTGGGTCAGGGACTTTAATTGTTTGTAGATCGGGTAGTGTTCGCCCAGCTCAGACTTCAGCAAGCGCATACGTGCTGTTCCCGAAAGTTCTTTCAACCATTCTTCGAGCGGGTCTTTCATTTTGGGCAGTTGAATCACGCGGTAGCGTTCCGTTTCGCTCATGTCGGCGGCCAGTTTGATGGCGTCGTTTACACCGCCGTACAAGTCAATCAGCCGGTTGTCCAGCGCGTTTTCGGCCGACCAAACACGGCCCTGGCCAATGGCGTCCACCTCTTCCTTGGTCATTTTCCGTCCGTCGGCCACGCGGCCAATAAACGTGTCGTAGCCGTCCTCAATATAATTCTGAAGCAGTTCCAGCTCAAAATCGGTCAGTTTGCGGGTCAGTGAGAGGATGTCGGAATGTTCGTTCGTGTTCACCACATCCTGCGTGATCCCGAGTTTATCGTTGAGCAGTTCCCCGGCATTGGGGATGAGCCCGAAAATGCCGATGGAGCCGGTGATGGTGGTGCGATCGGCCATGATGGTATGAGCGGCGGCGGCAATGTAGTAACCGCCCGAGGCAGCCACATCGCTCATGGAGGCGATGACCGGTTTGGTTTCTGCCGCCAGTTTCACTTCGCGCCAGATCACTTCCGAACCGTAAGCGCTGCCTCCCGGCGAATTGATACGCAGCACGATGGCCTTGATGGACGAATCGCGGCGGGCTTCGCGGATGGTGCGCGAAATTTCTTCGGGATCGATGCCCGTGCCGCTTCCATCGGTGCCCATGCCAATGTCGCCGTTGGCATAAATCACGGCAATTTTATCGCGTGCAAGCCCTTTCCCGTCTGTTTTCACGGGCACCTGCGCGTATTTCTTCACATCAACCACCCGCAGGTCGCTGTTTTCGCGGATGCTGGTCAGCTCTTTCAGGTCGTTGATCACTTCATCTTTGTACAGCAGGGTGTCCACCAACCCTTTCTCCATCAGGTAGTCAGCCCGTTGGAAGGTGGTCACGCCATCGGCCAGGTCGTTCAACTCATCCATGCTCATCTCGCGTGATGCTGAAATGTCGGTTAGGAGTTGGTTCCAGATGCTGCCCATATAGGTTTCGGTTTGCAGCCGGTTCTCCGGGCTCATCTTTTCGAGCATGAAGGGCTCCACCGCTGCCTTAAACTTTCCGTGGCGGATGACCTGCACCTCCACACCAACTTTTTCCAGTGCTTTTTTGAAGAAACTTCGTTGGGCGCTGAGCCCCTTGAAGTCGATCATTCCTTTGGGGTTGAGCACCACTTTGTCGGCTACCGACACCAGGTAGAACGCTTTTTGCGACCAGGCTTCCCCGTAGGCATACACAAACTTGCCCGATTCTTGAAAGTCGGCAAGGGCATGGCGGATTTCCTCCAGGGTAGCCAGGCCGGCATCAATTTCCGATGGGTTCAGGTAGATGCCCCGGATGCGGTCGTCGGTTTTGGCTTTTTCAATACAGGCCAGGATGTCGTCCAGGCCAATTTGCCGGGGACCGGAAATACCAGGCAGGTTCAGGTCGTTCAGCGGATTTTTATCTGAGCGTTCCACGATCTTTTGATCGAGCTTCAACATCAGCAGCGATTTATCTTTCACATCCACCGGCTGTTCCGAGAAGGACAGGATGGCCGAGAAGGTGGCAATAAGCAACAACATGCCCACGAAACCTGCCAACAGGACGCCTATGACCGATGCCAGCGTAAATTTTAAAAAGTCTTTCATAGTAGTGATTTATTGTTTTGTGTTTTTAGCTTTGTAGCTTCAATTTTCTATTGGTACGAATTTACTTATTTGATTACAATTTTGTTCATAAGATGGCGAGGCTTTTTTTATTGTTGGGAGGAAACCTGGGCGACAAGGCACAAATTTTCGGGGCTGCCCGTACCCGGTTGGCAGAAGAATTGGGCGAAATTGTTCAACTGTCATCCATGTACGAAACGGAGCCCTGGGGCTTTCAGTCCGACGATTTGTTTTGGAACCAGGTAGTTGTGCTCGAAACAGACAGTACCCCCGAAGCGGTTTTGGCCGTTACCAAGCGTGTGGAACTGGAGCTGGGGCGCGAACGAAAGGCTGAACGGTACAGTTCCCGCCTGATCGATATCGACTTGCTTTTTTATGATGACCTGGTGTATCACGAACCCAACCTGGAGCTTCCGCACCCCCGCATGATCGACCGGCGTTTTGTACTGGAACCGCTGGCCGAAGTGGCGGGCGACAGGATCCACCCCGTTTTTAAACTGAGCATTATTGAGTTGCTGGAAAACTGCTCGGACCACCTGAGGGTGAAAAAACTTGGTGGCCCGGAGCAGTAAATATCTGGTTACCGGCTATTGCTGCCCGTATCTTTTGACGGATGCGATATCCGTTTTCAACGACTTCATCACCGCATTCATATCCGCCAGGTCAATAGATTTGTTCGCCGCGTAGGCTGCTGGTAGCACAGCAATCCGAAAGACTTGGTTGTCGGTTTCTGCCGGTAACAGCTCGCTGTAATCCGACGTGTAGTTCAGGAAAATCTCCACATCCGCCACGGTATAGTCAAAATTGTATTGCAGCACACCCTCGGGAAGCACCACGGTTTGCGGCACCAAGCGCCATATATCCAGTACATTTCCGTTACCGTTATCTGCCTGGTCCCACAGGATATATACCAGCACCAGATCGCTGTCGTAAATCTCCAGGTTATTCGGAAACTCGTAATACAGCCTGTAATCATTCTCGGGGTTGAAAGTTCCCTCAATTTCGATCACGCTGCCCAACAGGTTTATTCCGTCTTCCCCGGGAATCCCGGGAGGGCCTTGTTCTCCTTCACAGGAGCTTAGAAAAAGAACCGTCAGCAAGATAAAAAGTCGATTAATTGTTTTCATAAGCAGTTGTATTAAATTGGATGTTCTGACGGTTTGAATTTAGGCAAATCCGGGCAATTTTTTAACTTTGTGGTCCCCGTAAATGACGGTTTTAAAGGAATATTCATTCATAAAAAAACAATACATGGCATTAATTAACGAGCATTATTTGAAGTTGAAAGCGGGATACCTGTTTCCCGAGATTGGCCGCAGGGTAAAGGAATTTGCCGATGCCAACCCCGGAAAGAATATTATCCGCATGGGTATTGGCGATGTGACACAACCTCTGGCCCCCTCGGTTTTAAAGGCCTTTCACGATGGCGTTGACGAAATGGGCAAAGCCGAAAGTTTTAAAGGGTATGGCCCCGAGCAAGGCTACGAATTTTTGCGCCAGGCCATTGCTGTAAACGCCTACCAGGCAAATGGGATCGACATTTCGGCCGACGATATCATCGTGTCCGACGGCTCGAAATGCGACACCGGCAACATTCAGGAGATATTTGGCAGTGAGAATAAGATTGCCATTTGCGACCCGGTGTACCCCGTTTATGCCGACACCACCGTGATGAGCGGAAAAACCGGCGAATGTGCTGCCAACGGGTATTATGCCGGCATCATTTACATGCCCTGTACCGACGAAAATGGCTTTATCCCCGAATTGCCGACCGAGCGCCCCGACCTGATTTTCCTGTGCTACCCGAACAACCCGACCGGGACCGTGGCCAGCAGGGAAGAGTTGGCCAAGTGGGTGAAATACGCGCGCGACAATAAGAGCATCATCCTGTTCGACGCGGCTTACGAGGCATTTATCACCGAGCCCGGCATTCCCCGCTCGATTTATGAAATTGAAGGTGCCAAGGAAGTGGCCATCGAATTCCGCAGTTTTTCCAAAACAGCCGGTTTTACCGGTACCCGTTGCGCCTTTACGGTTATTCCCGAAGAACTGAAAGCCTACGATAGCGATGGCAATGCCCATTCGGTGAAGAAATTGTGGCTGCGCCGTCACACTACCAAGTTCAATGGTGTGTCGTACCCGGTACAAAAAGCGGCCGCTGCCGTTTACACCGAACAGGGTCAAAAAGAAGTGAAGGAAGTGGTGGCCTATTACATGGAAAATGCCCGCATCATGCGCGAAAGCTTGTCTGCTGCCGGATACACCGTATTTGGCGGGGTAAATGCTCCCTATATTTGGGTGAAGACCAAAAACAATATGAAATCGTGGGACTTTTTCGACAAAGCGCTGAACGAAGCCAATGTGGTGGGAACACCCGGCTCCGGGTTTGGCCCTGCCGGTGAAGGTTACTTCCGTTTCTCGGCATTTGCCGATCGTGCCAACGTGATCGAAGCTATGGAACGGATCAAGAAGCTGGGCTAATCTTCGGATAGTCAAAGAACACAAAAAACCCTGGCCGTTCAGCCGGGGTTTCTTTTTTGCAGCCACCCGGCAATACTCACTTCATCTCGATTGGCTTAATGACAAGCATCTTTCCGTTGGGCAACAGCTTGGTGTCATCAATATCGTGGTTGAAAACCTGACTGCCGGAAAAACCGCCGTTGATGTGATAGCGGATCACCAGGTTATCCCATTCTGTCGGGTCGATCACCGCCCGGTCGATCATGGTGATGATCAGCAGATAGCTGTTTCTTAGCTCCGAGGCTTTGCCGATGACCGCTTCCCGAATGGCCCCGCTGTCATCGGCCGAATCATTGATCTTCAGTTGCTGGCCGCCACTCCGCGCCGAATACACCGTAGTACAGGCAATACCAGCGGTCTGAACCTTAACGCCTAAACTGATTGTGTTATCATCCTCCCCGGTAATGTAAGTCCGTTTCATCCTTTTTTGTTTTTAGTGTGGTCGCAGGAATACCTGGCAATACATGAAATCGGCACCATGCACGTAAAGGGGTCAACGGGTTTCCGGCCTCGTCGGAACAACCGGTTTTACGGCGAAATGATGGCCTTGTTTCAAGGGATGGTCTTGGTATCCGGAATAAATTTCGCTCCCGGGTGTTGAGGCCCTTTGGAAGGATGAATGATGAATGATGAATGTCGAATGATGAATGGGGCTGGTAACTGGCGACTGGAAACTGGCAACTGGCAACTGGCGCCTCTTGATCCCGAAGGGATCGAACCATTCATCACCCCCAATCCGATTGGGGGAGTGCGCAAAATAAAAACCTTATTCATCTGGACAACCTTAGTAGAAAAAACACCACACCCGACCTCCTGCCAACCTTATTACCTTATTTAAACTGGGTTTGCACGAATAAGGTAATAAGGTTTTATAAAGATGTTCATCTGCACACAAGGCTACTAAGGTTGAGGAAAATATAATAAGGTTTTTGAAGGATGAATGGGGCGCTTTAGACAGGCGTCATTGCGAATGAAGCGCAGCGGAATGAAGCAATCTGCAATAATGAAGGAAATAGGACGCAGACCTTGGGAAGGATGAAGGATGAATGTCGAATGATGAATGGGGCTGGTAACTGGCGACTGGAAACTGGCAACTGGCAACCGGCAACCGGCGCCTCCTGATCCCGAAGGGATCGAACCATTCATCACCCCCAATCCGATTGGGGGAGTGCGCAAAACAAGAGCGCTTTCCACAACCCCGAGGCGGGTTGAACGAATCGGAAATCGGCGATCGGCAATCAATAATCGGAAATATTTCCGCCAGAATCATACGGTGGGGCGTTGCCCCAAACCCCAATCCCTTTTTTGTCTTGACACCAAAAAGGAATCAAAAAAGGTCAAGGCTCATTTTTATCTTCGATCCTTCATCTGCCTGAAAGCTAAGTTCAACGAGTGATTTCCTCGTTCCTCGGAACTTCTCGTTTGCACTAAGCTTTCAGTTTGATTCCGGCCTTGATAAAAAATAGGCCGTTCTTCGGCCTTCAACGTTCGGTATTTCTTAAACTAGGTTAACTGTGCAGTTACTGGCGCGAGATTACTTGCCAAACTTCAAATGGGAAAATCGCGGCACCCGGAAATCGGACGGCATTTCGAAAAGTGCCGGATCACGGAGTGATCGAACCATTCATCACCCCCAATCGAATTGGGGGAGTGCGCAAAACAAGAGCGCTTTCCACAACCCCGAGGCGGGTTGAACGAATCAGGAAATGTTCAACTCCTTTGGAGTTCCGGGAGAATGGCTCCTTACTTGCCGCCAGTAAAAGCTGGCGGTGATGAACAGGCAACCCCTTCGGAGTAATCGTGGCGGTCACGACCTTTCGGGACCATACAGACTGGTACACATCGAAAATCTATTAATGTGCCCTATGTGCCTTATGTGGTTCAAATGCCACATGGGGTTTCTCCCGGACTCCAATTTTTCTTTACATCAATATTTTAAAATGACTTGGTAAAAATCGCTTAATATCCGTAATTTGAAGGTTCTGTTTGAACAGAAGCAACCTTAGTATTGAAAGTGATGGAAAAACAAGAAATCATAAAAAAGATAGAAAAATCGGGCCACCGGAAAGTCCGGTTTGCCATTTGTGACATTGACGGCATCCTAAGGGCAAAAAATATACATGTGGAAAAGTTCCTGGAGGTGGCAGGCAACACGGTAGGTTACTGCGATGTGGTTTTTGGCTGGGACGCCAATGACCGTTGTTACGACAATGTGGAACTTACCGGTTGGCATACCGGCTATCCCGACAAAAAGGCTACCCTCGACCTGAACACCTTCCGCACGGTTCCCTGGGATAATGGCATTCCTTACTTTTTGGCCGATTTTGATGTGCCTGGCCAGGAAGTGGCTGCCTGCCCGCGCAGCCTGCTGAAGAAAATCAGGAAACAGGGTACCGACATGGGCTACAAAGCCATCTTCTCCGAAGAGTTTGAGTGGTTCAACTTCTGCGGAACGCCCAACCAGCTGGCCGAAACCGGGTACCGCAACCCGCAGCCCATCACGCCCGGCATGTTTGGCTACTCGCAACTGCGCCCCAGTCAGCATGCCGATTATTACAACGAACTGTTCGACCTGTTGGCGCAGTTCAACATTCCGCTCGAATCGATGCATACCGAGACCGGCCCCGGCGTGTACGAGGCCTGCATCTTTTACGACGAAATCCTGTCGGCTGCCGACAAGGCTGTCTTGTTTAAGAGCGCCGTGAAGGAGATTGCCTACCGGCATGGTTTTGTGGCCACCTTCATGGCCAAGTGGAACGAACAGCTGCCGGGCAGCAGCGGCCATATCCACCAAAGCATCTGGAGCGGCGACGGGGGCAAGAACCTGTTCTTCTCCGGCAACCCGGAGGAACCGATGAGCGAACTGATGGAAAGCTACCTGGCCGGACAACTGCGCTGCCTGCCGGAAATCCTGCCCATGTACGCGCCTACCGTCAATAGCTATAAACGCCTGCGCGACGGGGCCTGGGCGCCCACCACCGTCACCTGGGGAAAGGACAACCGCACGACGGCCATCCGCATGATCAGCCGCGACGAAAAATCGACCCGCCTGGAGATGCGTGTGCCCGGGGCCGACTCGAACCCCTACCTGGCCATGGCGGCTTCGCTGGCATCAGGCCTGTACGGCATCCGTAACAAGCTGAAACTGGATATCCCGCCGGTGATTGGCAATGCCTATACTTCCGGCGATGTGCAGAAATTACCGGGCAACCTACTGGATGCCACCCGTGTGATGGCCAACTCGGAAATTGCCAGCGAGCTGTTTGGCGAAGCATTTACTCAACACTTCACCCAAACCCGCGAATGGGAGTGGCGCGAATTTGCCCGCGCAGTCACCGACTGGGAAACCAAACGCTACTTCGAGATCATTTGATGTCACGCGAAGGCGAGAAGAATAAAGAGTATCGAGTAACGAGACATGAGTAGCGAGTAAAATAGCAGTTTACGGATGTACAACGGTACTCATGAACTTATGTACTCAGGCACTTTGGAACTCAGGAACTCAGGTACCTAAAAAGACGCTGTGTTCTTAGTGGTTGAAAGTTCACGCAAAGGCGCGAAGACGCAAAGAATAATGTAATGAGTAGCGAGACGCGAGTAGCGAGTAAAAAGTGGCGGTTCACTGATGGACTCAGGTACTTTAAAAAAACTCTGTGTTCTCTGTGGTTAAAAGGAATTCACGCGAAGAATGAAGAGTATCAAGTAACGAGACATGAGTAGCGAGTAAAATAGCAGTTTACGGATGCACAACGGTACTCATGAACTTATGTACTCAGGCACTTTGGCACTCAATCACTCAAAAGATGAACGTGCTCTTGGTGGTTAAAGGTATTTTTTTGTGGAGGCGACTGTAATTCTCCCTATTTTTGGCAAACTACAGACTTAATTTGAATGCTATGCACACGCTGGATTATTTTCAGATAATCAGACAGGCCTGGGAGGAGTTTGACGACCGGCATAAAATCAAAGGCATATTTGATGTAAGTGCCCATGTTTCGACCAACCAGGTGTACAAGGTTTCGTTTTACGATCGGGAGCCCGTTTTTGCCAAACTGTCGGATTACGGCAAGTTTGACGATTTCAAGGAAGACCACATCATCATTAATAACCTGGCCAACAACCTGGAATGGCCTTACGAAAACTTCCTGGCCCGCTCGTTGGTAAAACGAAACGAGCTGTTTATTTACCGCTATTACGAGCAAAAACATTGTGCTTGGGTCATTTTTTACAACCCCATCAAGGTGAAGCACAAGCTGCCCCGGCGGCTCGAAGAAAAGCACATCAAGAAGATGGGGCGCGAGCTGGCCCGCTTTCATAAAGCTTGTTCCAATGTGAGCAACCAGCTGCCCCGGGCCTCTAAAAGTGTGGTGACTGATATTCATTCCCTGATGAAGACCATGCAGACCGGAAAGTTTTGCGCCACCCAAGAGCAACGCGACCTGATTTTACGACAGTGCGATACCTTTCTGAACAATGCCGACAAGATTAATTACATGACCGATATTGAAACCATCCCCGTTTTCGTGGACTGGAATATCGGCAATTTCTCGGTGACCGCCGACGGTAAGTTTTATTCGCGCTGGGACTACGACTGGTTCCGCGAGTCAACCCGGGTGATGGATTTTTACTTTTTTAGCCGGGTGGTGTCCGATATTGGCGACCGTACCGTGTTTAGTTACCTGATTGATAACCTGATGGAAGATCGCTTCCTGATGTTCCTGAAAGAGTACCATCGCATTTACCCGCTCACCGAGCCCGAAGTGCGCCTGATCCAGGAGGCCTACCGTTTCTTTATCCTGAATTATGTCATCAAAGACGGACAATATTTCTTCCGGCAAGCCTATGCACGGAAACTGCAAAAGGAAGCCTACGAAGCTTATCTGCCAACCATCGAGACCAACTACCAGGTCGAAAAAATTTTAAAAGCCTTAAAACTCTGATATGAGAACCAAAGAATTTAAGAACATCGTCACCAAATACAAAACCGTATTTTTCGACGCCTTCGGGGTCTTGAAAAACCACAAAGGAATTATTCCCGGCATCGATAAAACCTTCGACTTTCTGGATGACCACGGGATCAACTATTTTGTGCTGACCAACGATGCTTCGCGCGGGCCGGAAGCCCTGGCCGAAGGCTACCTGAGCCGCGGCATCAAAAGCATCACCCCCGATAAGATTATCTCCTCGGGTATGTTGGCGCGTGACTGGCTGGCACTGAAAATCAAGGAAGGCACCGTGGCTTACCTGGGTACCAGTCAATCGGCCCACTATATCGAAACGGCCGGGCTGGATACCCTGCCCATCAGCCAGATCGACCTGAATGACGTGGAACACATCAAGTGCCTCGTGTTTCTGGATGATGAAGGTTTCGACTGGAACCATGATATCAACAAGGTGATCAACCTGTTGCGGAAACGGAACATGCCCGTCGTGGTGGCCAACACCGACATCAACTATCCCGTCAGCAAAAACGACATTGCCGTGGCTGTGGGAGGACTCTCGGACATGGTGGAAGAAATCCTGGGTAAATATTTCATACGCTTCGGGAAGCCGGATGCCCAGATGTTTATGTTTGCCTACGAAAAAGCCTGCGAGGTAAAGCCGCTGCGCCGCGACGAGATCCTGATGGTGGGCGACACCCTGTTCACCGACATCATCGGCGGTAACAAGTTTGGCATGGATACCGCCCTGGTACTGTCGGGGAATACCCTTCCCGAAATGGCCAAGGTGCGCATCACCAGCTCGGGCATCATCCCCAACTACGTGTGCCCCTCCGTACTGATCAACGGCGAATTTTAAACCTGGGTGCCCCTTTCCGGGTGCCGCGATTTCAGGGTTCAGCGATTTCCGGGTGCCGCGATTTTTAATCGCGGATTAAAGATTATCCGCCAGCTGGCGGATTCCCGATTTCCGGCTCGCACCGCCCCGTACGGTCACGACATGTCGTGACCTCTTACCCTACTCCGAAGGAGTTGCCTGTTCATCACCGTCAGTGGCACTGGCGGCAAAGGAAGGTGTTAATTGTCAAGGGGATCTGGATTATCGTTGTTGGTTGTGCAAAGTCACTTTCCCCAATTCGCCGGGAGGCGAACCGCGGGCAGGCCGGAAAATTTGGCCCGGGCCGGTGTAGGCCTTGCGGGTGGAAGGATAAAATTTTCTTGATTTTTCTTTGTTTCGTTTCTTTTCATCAAGGAAAAGAAATGAAATGGGGTTTAAGGGGCAACGCCCCTTGTGTGGCAGCTGTATCCGGCACAGCTTCCGGAAGAAATCATTTGGGTTGACGCCCCGTCGTATGTTTTTGGAGGAAATATCTCTGAATATTGATTGCCGATCGCCGATTTCCGGATGGTTCAACCCGCTTCGGGGTTGGGGGGTGCTTTTATTTTGCGCCATCCCCCAATTCGATTGGGGGTGATGAATGGTTTGGTCCCCTCGGGATCCGGGTGCCGCGATTTTTAATCGCGGATTAAAGATTATCCGCCAGCTGGCGGATTTCCGATTTCCGGCTCGCACCGCCCCGTACGGTCACGACATGTCGTGATCTTTATACCCTACTCCGAAGGAGTTGCCTGTTCATCACCGCCAGTGGGACTGGCGGCAGGCGAGAAGGCTTTCCCCGTAACTCTGAAGGAGTTCAACCAAATCCGGATGGTTCAACCCGCTTCGGGGTTGGGGGGCGCTTTTATTTTGCGCCATCCCCCAATCGAATTGGGGGTGATGAATGGTTCGATCCCTTCGGGATCCGGGTGCCGCGATTTTTAATCGCGGATGAACGATCTCCGATTCTCGTCGCCCCGTATGGTCACGGCATGCCGTGACCGTCCCTACTACTCCGAAGGAGTGGCATGTTCATCACCGCCAGTGGTACTGGCGGTAAGCAAGATATCTTTTTCCCGGAACTCTGAAGGAGTTCAATAGTTTTCGACTCGTTCAACCCACTTCGGGGTTGGGAAGGCGCTTTAAATATGCGCAATCCCCCAATCCAATTGGGGGTGATGAATGGTTTGATCCCTTCGGGATCCGGGTGCTGCGATTTTTAATCGCGGATTAAAGATTATCCGCCAGCTGGCGGATCAACGATCTCCGAATCGCACCGCCCCGTACGGTCACGACATGTCGTGACCGCTATCATTACTCCGAAGGAGTTTCACGTTCATCACCGCCAGTTGCCAGTTGCCAGTTACCATTCGCAATGACGCTGGTTGCATGCGCCCCATTCATCATTCATCACTCATCATTCATCCTTCTAAAGGTCTGCCTCCCATTCTTCTGTGCAACGCGCCCCATCCATCCTGAACTTATTTCATCGGATTATGCAACGGAACACCGGGATGGATATTTATAAAATCAGCCGTGTTGGCCGTAATAAGTTCCAATTTTCCGCTTATGGCTGTGCCCAGGATAATGGCATCCGGTAGTTTGATTTTATGTTTTTGGCGAATGCGAATAACCTCATCAACAATCGTCTGTTCCAGCTGGATGATCTCAAAAATCGAACAGATCTTTTCCATGGTCTGCTTTTCCTGACTATTTCTGAAAGGATATCCCAGCGCTTCCATGTAGGTAATGACGGAAATATACAGCCTGCTATCGTTTTGTGTAATATCTTCGAGGTTGATCTTTCGTTGAGACAAATAGATCAGGATGTTTGTGTCAATGAGTTTCCCATTCATTTCGAAGGTCTTTTTGCCAATTGACAGGGTCAATGATTTCGCCGTACAAGCTACCCGGCTCAATGGTATTGAGAATTTCCTTTAGTTGATCGTATTGTGAGGGAGATGATGGATGGTTGGCTTGAAGATCATCCTCAATTTTTTTCACAAAAGGAATATTTTGCAGGAATTTCTTCAATAACCGGGCATTTTGTTTCGTGTCAACTTTGATTTTTAACGTAGCCATGAGCATGTTTTTTTCAAAATTAGTTCTTTCTGAGTGAGCATCAAAATCTATAGGGTGAAAGATCATTTGCACACCTGTACCAAATCGGAACAATTGTGTTTCCGGGTGCCGCGATTTTTAATCGCGGATTTCCAATTTCCGAATCGCACCGCCCCGTATGGTCACGACATGTCGTGACCTTTATACCCTACTCCGAAGGAGTTGCCTGTTCATCACCGCCAGTGGTACTGGCGGCAGGCGAGAAGGCTTTCCCCGGAACTCTGAAGGAGTTCAACCTTTTTCGATTCGTTCAACCCGCTTCGGGGTTGGGAAGGCGCTTAAATTATGCGCAATCCCCCAATCGGATTGGGGGTGATGAATGGTTCGATCCCTTCGGGATCCGGGTGCCGCAATTTTTAATCGCGGATTAAAGATTATCCGCCAGCTGGCGGATTTCCGATTTCCGAATCGCACCGCCCCGTACGGTCACGACATGTCGTGACCGCTATTACCCTACTCCGAAGGAGTTGCCTGTTCATCACCGTCAGTGGTACTGGCGGTAGGCGAGAAGGCTTTCCCCGGAACTCTGAAGGAGTTCAACCAAATCCGGATAGTTCAACCCGCTTCGGGGTTGGGGTGGTCGCTGTGGTATTGCGCCATCCCCCAATCGAATTGGGGGTGATGAATGGTTCGATCCCTTCGGGATCCGGGTGCCGCGATTTTTAATCGCGGATTTCCGATTTCCGAATCGCACCGCCCCGTATGGTCACGACATGTCGTGACCGCTATCATTACTCCGAAGGGGTTTCACGTTCATCACCGCCAGTGGTACTGGCGGCAGGCGAGAAGGCTTTCCCCGGAACTCTGAAGGAGTTCAACCAAATCCGGATGGTTCAACCCGCTTCGGGGTTGGGGGGCGCTTTTATTTTGCGCCATCCCCCAATTCGATTGGGGGTGATGAATGGTTCGATCCCTTCGGGATCCACCGGAGTCACCAGTTGCCAGTTACCAGTTGCCAGCCCCATTCCCCATTCATCATTCATCATTCGACATTCATCATTCTAAAAATACTGCTTCCGCACATACGGACGCTTGTAGAAATCGTACTCATACACCAGCCGGAACTCGTGGGTGCCGATCTGGTATTTCCAGATTTCCTTGCCAAAGGGCATCTCCATCGCATAGCCGAAGCGAATATTCTTCATCATCACAAACTGGGTGAGGATGGCTGCCGTGTTGTTGGTGCGGTACATGGCGCCGATCCAGAATTTATCGAAGAAGAGCCAGTTGGCGGCGAAGTCGGCCTGTACCGGTTCGCCCATGGCAGCCTTCACCATCAGGGTCGGCTTGAAGCGTATTTGCCGCTGCCGCCCGAAAAAGTACCCCCCCAGCAGGTAGGCGTAGCGCACCTCGGCCATCGACGAAAAGTTATTCCGGTTGGCCTGAAAGTCATTCTCCACTAGCTGGGGGATCGACAGGCCAATGTAGTAGTCACGCGAGTAAACCAGCCCGCCGATGCCCCATTTGAGCATGGCCGGAATATGCACATCGTCCTGAAAGGCCACATCCGGATAGTTCCACGGGTCCAGCTTGTATTTGGTGAGCAGGTTGTTGTAATTCAGGATGCCCACCTTCACCCCCAGGCGCAGATAGGTTTTCCAGTCCAGTTTCACCTGGTACGAATAGTCCGCGGTGATGGTCAGCCGGTCCTCGTAGCCGAAATGCTCCTCCACGATGTTGAGGCCCAGTCCGTTGTTGTCGTTCTTGATGGGCTTGTACATCGACACCGAAGTAACCAGCGGCGCCTTGTCCTGTCCCAGAAAATAGCGGCGCGTAAACACCTGGATGCCCACCTTGTCCCACATGCCCGCGTAGGCCGGGTTAATGGTCTGCATGCTGTTCATGTATTGTGTGAACACCGGGTCGGTGAGCTGTCCCGCCGAACGAACTGCCAGCAACAGCAGCAGTCCGGTCAGCAGGCAGCCGGTTAATCTCAATCTTCCCCTTATGTTCTTGTCGTTTCTCATCAATCTTTCTTTTTCCTTTATCTTTTTTTGTTGCTAGCTACTAGCTGCTGGCAACTGGCTTCCGGCCAGTGCCAAATAAAAACACCGGCACTCATTACTCATGTCTCGTTACTCATGTCTCGTTACTCATGTCTCACGACTCAAGTCTCACGACTCAAGTCTCACGACTCAAGTCTCACGACTCTAATACGACACCATCACAAATCCGCGTTCCAGGTCGCCGTTGCCCAGGTCCAAAATATACATATAAACTCCCGGTTCCACCTTATGTTGTCCGTTCTGATGGTTCTTAATCGATTCGCCGTTCCACCACGAAGCCTCGAAGCTACCCCAGAATTCCCGGTTACCGTACCGTTCGTGTTCGTACAGCAGGTCGCCTTCGCGGGTGAAGATCATCAGTTTGGCATCCGGGTACTTCTTCATACAGTAGATTTGGAAGTAGTCGTGTACCCCGTCGTCGTTGGGCGAGAAGCCTTCGGGGATGAACAAGCTGCAGTCATCCTGTGCGTCGAGGTATTCCGGATGTCCGTCCAGATCCAGGTCATCATCGTGCCATACGCCATTGTTGTTCAGGTCCTCGTGGATGGTCGGGATGCCGTCGTTATCGTCGTCCACATCGCGCCAGTCGCGGATGCCGTCGCCGTCAAAGTCTTGCAGCGGCGGGTGTGCCCCGTACGCATTGTTCAGGTCGTTTTCGTTGAAGCCGCCAAAGAAATCGTCGTAGGCGTTATCCAGGCCGTCGCCGTCATCATCGGCGCCCACCGGCAGCACGTCGGCAATACCATTCGCGTCGGCGTCATATCCTTCAATATAGTCGGGCACACCATCGTTGTCCGTGTCCGTGTCCACATAGTCGGGCTGGCCGTCGCCATCCGTATCAACCGGCGTGAGGCCCAGGTTGCCGTCCTGTTCGTAAATATCGTCCAGTCCGTTTTGGTTTTCATCGATGCCGCTGGGGCGGATGTACGGACGTCCTTCAGCCTGTGCTTCAATGTTATCGGGTATGCCGTCGTTGTCCGAGTCAATGTCCAGGCTGTCGGGTATGCCGTCGCCGTCCGAGTCGCGCGACAGGTCACCTTCATCCCAGTCCACGATGCCGTCGTTGTCGTCGTCAATATCAATTTCATCCGGGATGCCATCGCAGTCCGTGTCGGTAAAGATGGTGATATAGACGGTGGCCCGGTCACATTCCGGGAAATAGTTGTCGTCGCAAATTTCATAAATGAACTGGTCGAAGCCGGTTGTGCCCCGCTCGAAGGAGTAGTTCATGGTACCATCCATGCTGATGGTCACCGTGCCCAGAGTGGGGAAGGTCACCGGCTGGGTGAGCACGTAAATGTTGTCGCCATCCGGATCGTAGTCGTTGAACAGGATGTTGGCTTCAAACGGGGTACACCCGAAATAGTAATAGTCGTCCACGGCCACCGGCGGCGTGTTGGGCGGCAGGATGGTGATGGTCACGTTGGCGAAGTCGCACAGCACGTGGCAGGGGATGCCATCGTCGCACACGGTATATCCAAAGGAGTCTTCGCCCGTATAGTCGGGGTCGGGCGTATAAACCACCTCGAAGTTACCGTTCAGGCTGATGGTACCATGCGCTGGCGGCGTGGATATGTGCAGCGTGGTCGGGTCGAGCTCACCGTTCGGATCGGAGTCGTTGGCCAGCACATCGAAGGTGTTGATCACGCCCTGCTGAATGACGTAGCGGTCGTCAACTGCTACCGGCACCACATTGTCGGGCAGCACCGTCAGGTTGAGGATGGCGGTGGAGTCACAGCCGTGGATGCTGATCAGGTCAGCCGTATAGGTACCGGCACGGTCGATCAGGTCGCCGTTCCAGGCAAGCGGCAGGTCGATTTCGCAAACCGTGCTGTCGGTGATGCTGACCAGCTCATCCGCGTCGATCAGGATGATGTTCACGCTCGATACCGCCGGGGTGCAGGCGTCTGCCCGTCCCAGTCCTTCGGCGGTGAGGGTGAGGTTCACAAAGCCCAGCGCCAGGTCGTTCACCCCGGGCCGGTATTCCGGGTTCAGCTGGTCGGGATCGTCAAACTGCCCGTCGCCGCTGGTTTCCCACAGCAGGTTGTTGTAGTTGCTGGCCGTGGCCCCGTACAGGATTACCTCTTCACCCGGGCAGATCACCTGTGGCGGACCGGCATAGGCTGTTGGCGAAATGTAAACGATCACCTCGCCCAGCTGCAGGCTGTCGCAATTAAACAGCGACGTTTGCACGGCCGACAACAGGTACGTGCCCGGCATGTTCCAGCTGATTTGTACTTCCGACGACGTGTTGGGCGCCCCCGTAACCGGATCAACGCCGGTAATCAGGGTCGAAGGAATATTGTTTTGAATGACGGTCCCGTATTCGTCGGTAAGCATCCAGCTGTAGGTGGACCCCTCTTCACCATCAATCCGGTAGGTTGCCCGCGACCCGATACATACTTCGTCAATGACATAGTTCTGCCCGGCCACCACGAGGGTAGCTGCCAGCAGCATCAATGTCCATATGTAGCGAAGTCGTATCATCCTTTAGTTTCAAATTTCAAGTTTCAAGTTCCAAGTTGCCTCAATCGAACTCTGTTACTTGTTAATCATCAATCGTTTCTTCTTCCTGTTGTCGGTCACGATGTATCGTGACCTTACTCTTTTCATCTTCACCTTTCTTCCTCTTCCTCCTCTTTCTCCCCTTCCGTCATCTGCCGGAGTCTTTTTTGTTCTCCCCCCTCGGGGGAGTTAGAGGGGGCTTTTCTTCCTCCCCTCCCTCGGAGGGGTTGGGGGAGGCTTTCAATTGTCCACCACGCGGATCCTCGAGCTCTTCGGTTTCGGGTGAACGATCACCGTCACTTCCGACTGCGGGTCACTGTTGGTGCCATACAAATCTTTTATCTCCGTGATCCAATAGGTTGTTGGTACTTTCGGCGCCGGGTCGAGCGTGATCACATAATTCGGATCGTCCGTGCTGTGAAACCAGCTGGTTGTACCATCCGTCAGGGTGAAGGTCCACGGTGCATTGCCCGTCAGCTCAACCGCCAGGTCAACCGGGTCGCCGACACAGATTTCGGGCGCCCTGATCACGGCTGTTGGCAGCGACTCAAAGATCTCGATCATGCCGATCTTCAGGTTGTTGGTACAGTTCGCAGCATCCACCGCCGTCACCTTATAGAAATAGATGCCCGCCTCGAGCCAGGTTACCTGAACCGTCGCGCCGTTGTTGCCCGACGGGAACATCGCCTGTCCTTCATCCACCGCTGTGCCCGGCACCACGGCAAAGTCCACACTTGGGTCATTGTAAATTTCCCAGGTATAGCTGTCGCCCGGCATCTGTTCCACACTCAGCGGAGTGGTCATTCCTATGTACACACGACCTTCCTGGGCCGTGGCATGCGCCACAGTCAGCATCGCCGGTATCAGCACCAGCGCCAGTCGGATTATGTGTATCAATCGGATCATCTAAATCAAGCCCCTAAATCCCCAAAGGGGACCTTTTGGTTTTCGTTATTCAATTGTTTTTACTCTTCGCGTCTTTGTGTCTTCGTGTTTAGTCTTTTCTTTGCGCCTTCGCGTGAACTTTCAACCACTAAGAACACAGCGTCTTTTTAGGTACCTGAGTACCTGAGTTCCAAAGTGCCTGAGTCCATCAGTGAACCGCCACTTTCTACTCGCTACTCGTGTCTCGCTACTCATTACTTTTTATTCTTCGCGTCTTTGCGCCTTCGCGTGAACTTCTTTTAACCACCAAGAGCACTAAGTATTTCACTAAGTACCACTACGGTTTTAATATTCTTCTCTGCGCCTTTGCGCCTTCGCGTGAACTCCTTTTAACCACAGAGAACACGGAGAGGTTTTCACAGAGTGATCACAGAGTTTTTAACTTCTTCGCGCCTTCGCGGTGAACTATTCCCTCAATCATCATTCATCAATCTCCAAGGCATACCTCTTCCGTTCTCCACCAGTTGTGGAGTTGCCCCGGAACGATATCTCGCTTCCTTTCTCTCCTCCGGCAAGCACCGGAAGTTGATGGGACTTTTCTTTCTCTCTCCCTTTTGGGGAACTGCCTGCCCGGCTTGCGCTGTCAGACGGGGAGGGGGTTCCTTTCCGGGTGGCCGTGGTGCGCCCCGGTTGGCATGCATCAGCCTGTGCTGGCTGCCTGGCGGCCCGTGTTTGTTTGCTGTCATTTTGTTTCTTTTTTAAGTTCCAAAGTGCCTGAGTTCCAAAGTACCTGAGTGCCAAAGTACCTGAGTCCATCAGTGACCCGCCACTTTTTACTCGCTACTCATGTCTCGCTACTCATTACTTCATCCTCTGCGCCCTCCGTGCTTCTTCGCGTCCTTTGCGTTTAAATCCTCTTCACGTTTAAATCTTTTTTAACGCTGAGGCCGCTAAGGATTCCCAAGTACCGCAGAGCTCAATCATCAATCATCATTCATCAATCATCAATCAATTGGTGTTCTCTTCATGTGCGCGATATGTACACATCATTCCATCTGTTCTCTTCTCTTGAAAGTACATCTTAACGCTTACTTTAGTCCCCAGCTTTTAAGTTCCTTCTCTCAACCGTTAGTGAGGGTTCCTCTTATCTTTCCCCCCTTGGGGGAACGGGAAGGGGGCTGTGCGTCCGTTGCCGGACTGGTTCCGCTTTGCTTTTTCATCCTGCTCCTTTCCTCTTCTTTCACCCCCTCTTTCGGAGAGCTTGCCCGGCATTTGACGGGGGGAAGGGGGGAGGCTTCAAGCCCTGCCCCCGACCCAGCGGCCGGGGGTGGTATCTTGGGTATGAAAAAGCAAGAGTAGGACAATCCTTAAATTGTTATGGGGCAACTTGAGGAACAAAAGTAGGTCCAACAACTGGGTTAACAGTAGGACGAGCAGTAATATCTTGAGTTGTTGCATCTGCAAACGCAGTTTCAGCAGTACAAGACCCATTTACATCACTTAAGTCATTAAATGTTGATGCTCCAGATGTATATGATCCATCAATTGCGATATCAATTGTTTGACCAGCAAGGTTTTCGAAATGATTATTCACGACTGTAAGAGTAACAGTGATTAATTCACCGGCAACGGTACTTGGTAATGTTCCAGTATAATCACCATTCGCAGTTCCAGGTGACGTCAATGTACCGCTTCCACCTGACGCAGAGGTCCAAGCTGCAGACACTGCTTGATCTGCTTCGAATCCCGCTAAGCGTACAGTTCCATCAAAATCTCCCTCATAACCACTTGCAGTTATAGTAAACTGTAAAGTATTCGTTCCATACAGGTATTCAATTGTACCTGGGTCACCTGTATCTGTAATAATTGCTGATGAAACAGGAGCAGCACAAACGCTAGTCGTAACATTGTCGATTTTAAGCCAGAAAGCGTTTTTGGGTTCAATCCGATAAACCTTAATGTTATTTGAAGTACAAGCAAGAGTTTCTTCATATACAACAACTAAGAAGTAGGGTTGCCCAGTCGCTAATGCTGCTGAAGACCAGGTAATCCCAATTGTATTTGCATCAGCAGTTGGAGTATCATAATGTCCTTCTGCAATGAATTCTGCATTTGATGCAGGAGAAATGTGGGTACCGTTTAATAGATCAAGTTGCCCTTGAGTCATCACATACCAGTCATAAGTGCCAGTACCGGTATAGCCACCAGTGTTAGGTATTTCAACCTCATATGTGTACAGCTCTCCAGCTGCAGGATTAAGTGCTGATGCGGTACAAGTTGGAGCATCATGAGGGGTTGCTTGCGCAAAGGCTTGATTTACGCTGGCTAAAGTAGCCAGCACTAAAAACGCGAGAAATAAAATTTGCTTTTTCATACGAGTAATTTTTAAATGTGAATAATTGGTAAAATTTTAAACTATTAAATCGTTATTTATTGGTATTCCATGATTGCCGTGTGTTGGCGGGGGCGCTTTCCTTAACGGTCTTTGGCGTTCCCTTAATGCCGTTCACGGGTTCCTTCAAGTTATTCTTCGGTTCCTTAGGGCTCGTTGCGGGTTCCTTATTAACGTTTACCGGTTCCTGTTCGCGTTTGCCCGGCAAGCCGGGGGATCGGTTCGTGTACCTGCTGAAAGGTACGGTTGGTTGTTTGTCAGCTATCGGTTAGTTGTTTCATAGGCTTTTATTTGTTGGTTTTTTACAAGGTTTATTTGTCATTATTTGTGTTCCCATATCAGTTTAAATTTAGTTTCCGGTCAATTTTATTATTTGTGGCCGTGGCGTAATCACGATTTCCCGAATTTGCGGGGAAGATTCGTTGCCTGCACAGTCGGTTACCCAATAGGTAATGGTATGGGTAATATTGGTAAAGGTGACCCCATCTCCATAGAACAGGATATCGCTACCATACGTGGAGGGTTGTCCGTTTCCTGTGATTGGTGTTTGCGGCACTAGCGTGGGAGGTGCAACCTGATCGTACGGATCGGGTGTTGACGTAAAGTCAATCTGCCAGCGGATCGTCAAATCATCAGGGGCGGCACAATTATCGCTTACTTCATTGATATCCGCCAGATCCAGATCGAGGCGGTTGTCGCCATCGACAAAGGTGTACCAATCCGGACGGAGCGGGGTAATATCTTCGGGCTCGGGTTGTCCCAGGTAAACAGCCTCGTGGATAAATTCCACACATTCTTCCAGCTTATCCAGCTCTTCAATTACCGGAGCCTCGGTATCGGTAACCGTAATGATTTGTGTAAACAAGTCGCTGGTATTGCCACAGTCGTCGGTTACCCTCCAGGTTATGGTATAGGTTCCGGTGTAGGAGCAGCTTCCCGGGGCAAATGTTTCGCTTATTTTCATGATATTGCTTACGTCGCTGTCGCAATTGTCGGATGCTGCCGGGAACAAGGCTTGCGCTGCCGACAGTCCTGCAGCATCATCGCAGGAAACGATCTCGTTTAGCGAACCCGCTGGAGTTGTCCAATCCGGAGGCGTTACATCCTGTACCGTTATCGTTTGCGGAACGATTTCAAAGTTGCCACAAGCATCATAAGCTGTCCAGTTACGGATAATGGTGTAATTCCCCTCGCAGCTTCCGGGTATGGGGGTATCATCGGAAGGATGAAAAACGATATCATCCGTGCCGGTACAATTATCGGAGGCATACGGCCATCCGGTATCGTCGGGATCGGTAGAGTCGCTGCACTCAATCGCCACGGGGGCCGGTGCAACGATTTCCGGTGCGGTATCGTCAACAACAGTGATGGTTTGGGTGTAGGCAGCGCTTATGTTTCCGCACAGGTCGCTGATGGTCCAGGTGTTGGTCCAGGTGCCCGATTGCGGACAGTCATCTGACGGAACAAAATCTCCTTCGGTTTTAACCAACGATGCGTCGTCTAACCCGCAATTATCGGCGGCAACAGGTTCCATCAGCCGGGCTGCTGCCAGGCCAGCAGCATCGTTACATTCTATAGTCACGTCGAGTTCACCCTCATACGAAACCCACTCCGGCGCTTCGGTATCTTCAACGGTAATGACCTGCGTATAGATCGTGCTGGTATTTCCGCAGTCATCAGTTACCGTCCAGGTATTGGTGATCGTACCGGTATTCGGACAACTGCCTTCACCCAAACTACCTGCTATTTTTACAGTATTGGTCAGATTTCCGTCGCAATTGTCAACTGCCGTGGGGGCCAACGCCTGGGCTGCTGCCAGCGCTGCCGGGTCGTTGCATGAAATGGTTTCGTCCAAAGCTCCCGCGGCGGTTACCCAGGTAGGAGGATCGTTGTCAATAATCGTGATTACCTGGGTGTACACCTCGCTGGTGTTCCCGCATGCGTCCGTCACCGTCCAGGTGTTGGTGTAGGTACCGGCTTGCACACAGGAGCCACCCGAAACAAAATTGCCCGAGGTTTTTACAATATTGGTTACATCGTTATCGCAATTATCCGTGGCCACCGGGAACAAGGCTTGCGCAGCTGCAATTCCGGCCAGGTCGTCGCAGTCGAGTGGTTGATCCAGATCGCCGGCATCAGTTGTCCAAACAGGGGCGGTATCGTCGTAGAAAGTGATCCGTTGCGGGCAAGCATCGGTCAAGCCTCCCATGTCCTCTACGGTAAAGGTGCGGATCACTTCAATCGGGCAGGTTCCGCTTTGGGTATCGGAATAGGAATAGCGGGTGATGCCGCAATTGTCGGTTGCCATTCCGCCTGCTGTGGTAAATTGGGCCTCGGTAATTTCAACCGTCGTTTCGCTGTAGTTAAGACCACCGATGCTGGTAATGCCACAGGCAGGGATGTTAATGGCAGCAGGGCATTGTGTGATTTCCGGCGGCGTATTTACCTCAATGGTGATCGTTACATCAGCCGTTGCTATACAATCGTTTTCGTCCTTTACCGTTACGGTATAGGTGCCCGAGGCCAGCAGGGTTGCTGTTGCATCGGTTTGTACCGGATCGGTGTTCCACGAATAAGAATAGTCGCCTGTGCCGCCCGAAGCAGTGACAGTCGCTTTCCCGTTGTAGGTTTCCACGCAGGTTTCGTTAACCACATCTGAAATGGTGGCCGCAAGAGCTTCACTGGGTTCGGTGATGGTCACCGAAAGCTGGTCGGTACAACCGTTATCATCGGTTACGGTCAGGGTATAAGTTCCGGCAGTCAGGTCTGAAATGTCCTGAGAAGTTGCCCCGGTGTTCCAAAAATAGGTGTACGGGGGAAGACCTCCGCTAATGGCCACATCAATGGTCCCCGTTGCATCGCCCTTACATTTGATATTTGTTTGGGAAGCCAAGCTAGCTTCCGGGGGCGAGGTTACCGTGATATCCACGGTTGACGAAACAGCCGGGCAATCGCCTGCCGGGTTGTTGGTGGTCAGGGTTAAGGTGACGGTTCCGCTGCCAATGGCTGGCGTATAGCTTGACGTTAGCGAGTTGGCATCGGAGAAGCTTCCGCTTGGTGCGCTCCAGGTGGCGCCGGTGGCAGCCCCGCCAATGGAACCGGCCAGTGTTGTGGAACTTCCGGCACATACCTGTTGCGGTTCGCCGGCATCGACCGTAGCAGAGGGGTCGATTCGTACCTCCAGTGTGAACGTGATCCCCAGGCACGGGCCTGCAGTGGGGGTAACCATGTAAGTGGCCGTAACCGGCGATGAAGTGGTATTGACCAGCATTTGGCTCACCGATGTTTGCGGACTGCTCTGGGCCGATCCTCCTGTGAATCCGCTGCCGGTTGGTGCCGTCCAGGTGTAGGTCGTACCCGCAGGCATGCCGGAAGCGGTAAAGTCGAACGCTGTGCCGCTACATGTAGCGGTATTTTCGGTAGAAGTAACTGTTGGCACCGGGTTGATGGTCACCTCTACTTGTGCTGTAATCGGACAGTTGAAGTAATCGACCAAATCCAATGTGTAAGTGCCGGCATGGGCTTGCATTACATTGTCGATGGATGGATTGACGTCGGTAGAGCTAAACCCGTTAGGGCCGCTCCAGTTGTAAATGATTGGTTCATTGCCCCCACCAACATTGGCCGTTAACTGTAAGGTTTCACCTTCGCAGGGCGTATTGGCTGTAGGCGTAGCAGTGAAAGGCGTAGCATCCAGCGTACCAAAGGAGATGTCGTCAAGCCCATAATCATTCCCGCCAGCATCTGTATTTAGGTTGATTATCCGGATAACGGCTGTGGTATTGGTTCCGGAATTCCATAGTGGATCACTGTAGAATCTTATCCAGTTGTCAAGGTTGACCTGGGCATCACTGGTTGGTTTGGGAGCAATATTCAAATCAGCTATGGTTCCTACCTGTACGCCATTTACTTCAAACCGGAGGCGAGCCGGAGAGGCAGGGTTCAAATTCATGCCCCAGGCACTGAAATAGTAATTGGTATTGGGCTCAACGGTAACTGTTTGTTCCCAGATGGTTTTGACAGGAGTGCTGGTGCTTCCGTTAAGCATCAGAAATTTGCCACTACCCGTAGTATGATCTCTCCCGTAAAAAGAAGGGTGGTAATTATGTGCATTGGTATTTACGGCATATTTTCCTTCTGGATATAGACCTGAAGTTGACGAACCTGTATAAAAATTTTGTTGGTTGATGTAGCCGGTTATAAAACCCGGATTTGAAGGATTAAAGGTTGCTTCAAAATCACCATTCGTAACCAAATTATTGGAGACTGTAATATTTCCATCTCCGGTACAGCCATTGGCATCAGTTACGGCCACCTCGTAAAACCCTGCCAGGTCCACTTCGATGCTTTGCGTGGTTTCGCCGGTGCTCCATAGGTAGGATGAAAAGCCGCTGGTCGCGGTAAGCTGTATTTTCCCGTTGCCGGTACAGTAGTTGGCGGTAATCTCTACTTCGGGCTCGGGGCGTACAGTAACGGTTACGTAGGCTGTTCCGGGGCAGTCGAGATCCGGGTCAGTATAGGTGACCGTGTAGGTCGTGGTTTCGGTGGGCGTTACATTGGTCGGGTCGGCTTCGTCTGATGTCCAGCCGGAGGTATTTGAGGTCCATAAAATTTCAGCCTGCGATTGCGGTTCGCCAGTGATGCTTACATTATCAATGGCCCACCAGTAATCATCATTTGCTTCGTACCTGAACCGGATATAAATGGAGGGTTCTCCAACCGGTAAGCTTACTGTTACTTCATCAAAGTCATCCGGATCACCATCGCTACTTGTAAACGATTCCAAGGTTGTCCAGCCACCAGTGCCGGTTTGCGACCACTGAACCCGGGCATTATCTGAGCTTCCTCCTTCCCGGTAGTAGTGCCAGAATGTTAAGGTAGCGCTTGTGTAGCCAACGGTACTGAATTGCGGGCTAATTAAATTGGTTGTTGTACTTCCTCCCTCATCATCGTTGTTGGATAGGTAAAATTGGCTATCGTCGTTTGAATGAAAAATGTAATTTTCTGTTTCCCAGTGGCCCCACCACCCACCAGTCCAGTACGAATAGTCATAATCATACCCATCAGGTCTTAGCGTCCATGCCGCATCTGAATCCCCGGATGAATAATTGTTTGTCCAACCATTTGGCCCTCCATTAAAACCTTCAGAGAGAATGGTTGTTGGCAATCCCGCAGCAATGTTTGCCGATGAAAATAAGTCCACGCTTTCGCCGGGGCAAATGGTGGTTTCGGATGCAGAAGCCGTAACTTCCGGGGCAGGCATCACCGTTACAGTCAGGGTTTGCGGACTGGGGTTGACGCAGTCGTTCGAACTTAGCTCAAAGGTATAAGTTACAGTGATCGGGTTGGAGGATGTGTTGTACAAAGGCTCGTTAATTGGCCCAGTTCCATTGGTTGCCGCGTTATAAGCGTCTGCCGGGCGCGACCAGTTAAAAGTGGTTCCCGAGACATTGCTTTCAGGTACAAAGTTCAACATCGATCCGCTGCAAACCGGCGAGGCGGTATTGGTGAGAACGGGGGTCGGGGTCACCATCACGGTAACTTCCTGGGTATGGGTGCAGCCATCGGGCGAGGTAAGCGTGTAGGTATAAGTTACCGGAATCGGGTCGGTCACCCAGTCTTCCAGTTCCAGGGTTTCTTCAATCCCGTCTTGTCCGTTGTTTGCGGAAGTTTTCACCCCGGAAATGGCAAGCCGTTCCCATTGTACATAAGAGCCTAAAGGCTCAACCGCAGGTGTGTAAGTGAATTGCGTATTTCCGCAAATACCGGTTGGGGTCAACGTACTGGTCAATTCAGGTTTCGGGTGAACTGTCACCTCCGCCGTTCCGCCTTGTGCTTGCTCGCAAGCGGTGGAGCTGGCATCGCGTACGCTCACCAGTTCGTAGGTATAGGTGCCGGGGATGGCGGTGGCAACATCGAGCGTGACAAAATCATTGCCGCCTGTTGTTTCAATCGTTTGGTTAGGGGCGCCATCCACCGAATAGGTAAAGGTGTAAGGACGGGTGCCGCCGCTGCCGGTAAAGGTAATCACCGGTTCCGGGTCGTCCTGGCAAACCGAAGGGGTGCTGGCGGCTATCGTTGCCGTAGGCAGGGGATTAACGGTAACGGTTGCGTTTCCGGTTTGCGGCTGAGAACATCCGGTACCTCCCTGTACCTGAACCAGCGTATAGGTGAAAACGCCGTCGGTGGATGTGGGCGCAGGTACCGTTACACTGCTGCCGGAAGTAGTGGTCACGGTTTCTTCCGCGCCACCATTGATGGTGTAGGTGAAGGTGTAAGGAGCCGAGCTTCCCGAGCCGGTAAACCGAATCTGTGGGTTAGTCGCATTCTGGCAAACAGTGGTGCTGCCGCTAATCGTGGCTGTTGGCAACGGATAAACAATAATGGTCTCCGAATCTGTCTGCGTATTCGAACATCCATTGTCGCTTGCTACCGTTTCTAACTTATAAACATAGGTTCCTGTTGCTGTTGTTGGCACGTCGATTTCAACTGAGTTGCCCAAACTGCTTGTTTTGGTTTGAAGGGTACCTCCGTTGATTCGGTAACTGAAGGTATAGGGGGCTGTGCCACCGGCGCCAGTTAAGGTAATCACCGGTTCTGTTCCGTTTAGGCAGGCGGTATTCGTTGAGGCGTCAATGCCGGCCGTTGGGAGTTCTTTAACCGTAATGGTCAGCTCGTCGGTCAGGGGTTGGGAGCAAGCGGTTGAGCTGGCATCGGTCACGCTAATTAAGCGATAGGTGAAATCACCAGGCGTGTTTGTTGGCGGGTTTACCACGCGGCTGTTTCCCGAAATTGTTGTCAGAAGTGGTTGTACAGTCCCATTGATCGAGTACTCGAAGGTGAATGGCGCTGTTCCCACTGTCCCGGTCAGCGTAACAATGGGGGAAGGCTCGTTTTGGCAAACGTCGGTTGCGGTGGTCGTGATTGTTACATCGGGCGTGGGGTTGACCGTAACCGAAACCGAACCGGATTGGCTCTGGGCACAAGCATCAGCGCCCTCAACCGAAACCAAGGTATAAATGAAGGTACCCGAAGCGGTTGTGGGTTGGGGAATGGTAGCAAGCCCCGATGCATCAGAATTGATGGTTTGGTTTGCCCCATTGTTGTACTTGTAGGTAAAGGTGTAAGGAGCTTCACCGCCACTTCCGGTAAAGGTAATCATTGGGGCTGTTTCACCCTGGCAAACGGCTGTTTCGTTCACTTCAATGGTAGCGGTTGGCAGCGGGCTGACGGTTACGGTCGCTATTCCACCTTGATTCTGCCCGCAGGTATTGGCATCGTTTACCCGCAACAGTTCGTAGGTGAAATCACCGGTGGTTGAAGTCGGTACCGAAACGGTGGCTGTGTTGCTGGATGAAGAAGTGGCTACTGCTTGTTCTGTGCCTCCATTTACCCGGTAGGTGAAGGTGTATGGCCGGGCGCCGTTTGCCCCGGTAAACGTGATGACTGGCGAACCAGCTCCCTGGCAAACGGTGTTATCCCCGGCTATGCTGGCTGTCGGCAGTGGGTTAACGGTGATGTTGGTTGAACCGCTTTGTGTTTGCTCACAAGCCGTTGAACTGGCATCCTGTACACTGATCAGCTGGTAGGTGAAACTACCGTCGGTTGACGTGTCAACCGGAATCGTTACGCTGTTCCCGCTGATGGTTTGCTCTGTTTCCGGCGAACCTCCGTTAACTGAATAGGTAAACGTATAGGGGGCTGTGCCGTTATTGCCTGTAAATGTTACCGAGGCAGCTTCGCCCAAACAAACCGAATTGCCGGATGCTGCAACCGTAGCAGTTGGCAAGGGGTTTACCGTGATTTGGTAGGTGAGGGGCGTTCCGGTACATCCGTTGGCCGTGGGCCTTACCGTAATGGTGGCAGTAATGGGCGCCGAGGGGTTGTTGCTGTTCGCGGTGAATGACGGAACACTGAGGGGCCCTGTGCCGCTGGATGGCAACCCGATATTCGTGTTATTATTCGTCCAAGTGAAGGTTGTGCCGCTTACCGGGCCGGAAAGTGCCGTTGCCGGGACGACATCTCCTTTGCAATATACCTGGTTGGCAATGGGATTGACCGTAGCGGTAGGTTTTATCCCTACGGTTACGATCTCGGTGTTGGTACATCCGTTGGCGGTTAAGGTGTACGTATAGGGTACGTCAATGATCTCGGTCGTGGTGTTGATCAGTGTTTCCAAAATATTGTTGACGCCATTTCCTTCCGAATTGCTGATTCCCGCTACGACAGGGCGGTGCCAGCTCATGGTGGCGCCCGATACGGACGGCACCGCTGTGTAGCTGAACGAAGAACCACTGCAAACATCCGAAGGGGTTAAATCACTGAGCAGCGTCGGCGTTGGATAAACCGTAACCTCTAGTTCCTGCGTATTGGTGCACCCATTGGCCGTCATCCCGATGACATAGCGTACCGTTTTGGCTAGGTTAGTTATATTGACCAGCGTTTCATTAATTGGGCCCGATCCTGAATATGCCGGGTTGCTGATTCCGATCACCGCTGCCCGGCTCCAGGTAAACGAAACTCCAGGTGTATTACTGGTCGGGGTATAACTGAACAGGCTTCCGCTGCAAACGTCTTCTTCAGTGGATGAAGATAATACCGGTGTGGGGTTGACGGTGATGGTGAATGTTTTTGGTGTTCCATAACAAATCTGTCCGGCATGGTCGTACTCGGGAGTAACAGTGATGGTGGCTGTTTGAACAGTGGAGCCTGTATTGATGGCCGTAAATACGGATACAGAATTTGTCCCGGATGCTGGCAGCCCAATGGTGGTGTTGCTGTTTGTCCAGCGAAAGGTCGTAGCATTTCCGCTAAAGATTACCGCACTTGTACTTTCGTCGTTGCATACAGTTTGATCTGCAGGTTGATCGACAGTCGGTGTTGGGTTAACTGTAACGGTAACTGATTGTTGCGGGCCAGTACAATTGTTGTATTTTGGGGTGATAGTATAGGTAACAGTTCCTGGTGTGGTGCCTGCTGCCGTTAGTGTTTGAATGATGGAAGAGGTGTTACCTGAAGTAGCTCCATTTACTCCACTGTCGGAAACTGTCCATGTATAAGTAGTTCCGGTAACCGAACTGCTTAAATTGATGCTGGTGGTACCACCGGAGCAGATGGTTTGTTCATCAACTGAAGGAATCACATCCGGGATTGGATCAATCTTGATCGTGAAAGTCTTGCTTGGCCCATTGCATGTTACTCCTGCGTTTGTGTAATGAGGGGTGACAACTATGGTTGCTGTTTGTGTTGTTGTTTCGCTATTGGTTGCCGTAAAAGCAGGTACCGGGCCAACGCCGTTTGATACCAGGCCTATGCTGGTATTGTCGTTTGTCCAACTGTAGGCGGTGGCATTCCCACTAAAACTGATCGAAGCTACAGCATCTCCGGCGCAATAAACCGGGCTGGCAGGTTGGTTAACCGATGGAGTTGGATTTACGGTAACGACCACATCAATATAGTCACCACTGCAACCACTGGCCGTTGGAGTGATACGGTAAGTTACCGTTCCCGGCGATGAGCCCGAAGCAGTCAAAATTTGAGAAATGGTACTGCCACTGCCGTTGTCGGCTCCGGTAACGCCTGATGAAGCAGTAGTCCAGTTGAAGCTTGTACCGGTTACTGAGCCGGATAAACTAATATTTGTCGAACCTCCGGAGCATATTGTTTGGGATGCCGGGGTTGCTACTACATCCGGCCGTGGGTTGACGGTTATCGTTACGTCAACAGGTGCCCCGTCACATCCATTTGCACGCGGGGTGATGGTGTAGGTGACTGTCCCTGCGGTGTTGCTGGTTGCTGTGAGTGTTTGTACGATGGACGCACCTGATCCGTCAACAGCCCCTGTTACATCCGTTTGGGCAACGGTCCACGAATAAGTCGTTCCCGAAACGGCATTCGGTAAATTCGTCAATCCGATACTAGTCGCCGAACCGGAACAAATTGTATTCGAGGCTACATTGGCAGTGACTGTAGGGATAGGATGAATGTTAATGGTATAGGTGTCAGTAGCGGTAGCCGACCCGCAGGAGTTGTTGCTGGTCACAGTCATGGTGAGTGTTACCGTGTTTCCGGCATCTGCGGCAACGGGTGTATAGGTTGGGGTTAACGATGTTTGGTCGGTCAGCGAACCGCTGCCGTTATGTGTCCATAGGATAGTACCATTTGAAGCAGATGCTCCTGAAACGGTAGCCGTTTCATTCACGCAAATGGTTTGCGAGTCACCGGCTGAGGCCGTAGGCAGCGGATCAACATTAACGGTGTAGGTTGCAGTAGCTGTCGCGGGGTTACAATCGTTGTTGCTGGCCACAGTCATTGTCAGAGTCACGGCAGCTCCTGCGTCCCCGGCGGCAGGTGTGTAAGTTGGTGTTAACGATGTTTGGTCGGTCAGCGAACCGCTGCCGTTATGTGTCCATAGGATAGTACCGTTTGAAGCAGATGCTCCAGAGACGGTAGCCGTTTCATTCACGCAAATGGTTTGCGAGTCACCGGCTGAGGCCGTAGGCAGCGGATCAACATTAACGGTGTAGGTTGCAGTAGCTGTCGCGGGGTTACAATCGTTGTTGCTGGCCACAGTCATTGTCAGAGTCACGGCAGCTCCTGCGTCCCCGGCGGCAGGTGTGTAAGTTGGTGTTAACGATGTTTGGTCGGTCAGCGAACCGCTGCCGTTATGTGTCCATAGGATAGTACCGTTTGAAGCAGATGCTCCAGAGACGGTAGCCGTTTCATTCACGCAAATGGTTTGCGAGTCACCGGCTGAGGCCGTAGGCAGGGGTTCTACGTTAATGGTATAGGTGTCAGTAGCGGTAGCCGACCCGCAGGAGTTGTTGCTGGTCACAGTCATGGTGAGTGTTACCGTGTTTCCGGCATCTGCGGCAACGGGAGTATAGGTTGGAGTTAAGGATGTTGCTC
>JBFXGM010000010.1:0-134726 GCA_050178015.1 Mangrovibacterium sp. | reverse complement strand
CGTCGATGGCGAGATCCTGAACCACATCACACAAAAAATAGTAACCGTCAAAGCCCAACCAACTTCGAAAATGAAGGAGCTTATCGCAAAACTGGAGTCACCGCACTAAAAGGGACAAGTCAGGAAAGATGGCATCAGAATAGTTGAAATTTTCTCCCCGGCTGACCAAATGTCAACCTAACCGGGCACCATACAGAGATATAAAAAATGAGGCCGAAAAACCGGCGTAGCGGTTTCGGCCTCATCTGAAGTTTTATACATCCGGCTAATAACCCGGGTTCTGATAAGCTGCTTTTTCAGCATCGGTCATTTCCATGCCATCAATCTGGCCCTGCGGAATGGGGCGCAGGTAATGATATGATTGAATACTGCGCGTATAGGTTTGCGCATTATGGTCGCCTTTGGTACTTGATGCTATTGTGTACGTAGAAGCTAATTCGGTCCATTTTTGAGTACGTACTAAATCGAACCAGCGGAAACCTTCGCCGTAATATTCACGTGAACTTTCTGCCAGAATATAGTCGATATCAATCGTTGCGGGCGTTGCGGCCATCATCGCGGCACTGTTATCTTCTATTCTTTCCACATTATTATACCTGTCGAATTTCCATTTCCCGGCACGGGCACGGATGACATTGATCAATTCTCTTGCGCTTTTACCCGCCTTTGTGGTTGCACCCTTCACAGCTGCTTCGGCAGCAACGAAGTAGAATTCGGAGAATTTGGCAATATTAAACGGACGGGTAACCGCGGCGTTGGGTTGCCCCAGGGTACCGGCGTTGTCGGTGCGGTAGGTACTCATCTTCCAGGTTCCGGGATATACTACCCTACTAATTCCGCTTGGCGCGATTACATAATCAGCTCGTCCGGGCAGAGTTCCTCCACCAACATTGCTTGGCCCTGCTCCAGTAGGATACGTAATAGATGTGGCTGGTTCTTCGGGCAGGAAGGTTAATATCGGGTCACCCGGGTAAACTTTCAAGCCATTGGCACCATAATAAAATTCGGTCATATCATTATTGAGAGGCCAGTTACCACGGTAAACAGTTACAAACGAAGCGTCGAATCGGGAATCTTCCGTTTTATTGGCAAAGGTGTTTACAAAAGCTTCAATGGTCGGGCACATACGGGTCCAGGGACGCCCCAGGTCCTGAGATGCTTCGCGTAAAACGGTGCTTTTCTGACCGGTACCGTCCGGATTTGTGCCGCTTCTGATTTCGGTATAGTTCCAGGTCATCATCCAGGCGGCGAAATTATCCGCGTCACCGCCACTGCCGTACGTCAGACTTGCTCCGTTGTATTTTTCGCTTGTTTCAGTATGATCGGCATACAACAGCATTTCTTTGTTACGTTCATTTCCACCCACATGTAACTCATAAAATGTGGGCATAAGGCCGTAAGGTCCCGGATTGTCGATGGCGGTGGTAGCTACGTCGTAAGCCTGTTGAAAATACCACGATGCATCATGTCCGTCAGGATCAGTGCGGGAAGTTTCCGGATAGGTAGGAATGTTATTTGGATTTTCCAGCCACCATGCATAGGTCAGGTAAGCTTTTGCCAAAAACAAACGTGCAACCGTTTTGGTGGCGGTACCTGTTAGGCGTCCAACATCCGGCAAATCGTTAATTGCGATCATCAGATCAGGGAATATACATTTGGTATAAACCTCCGGTACGGTATTGCGTACCGATACCCTCACCGGGGATGTGTTGAATTTCAACTCACCGGCGCCCAAGTCCAATGGCACCCCTCCGAAAACCTGCACTAATTGAAAATAGTCGAAGGCACGGAAAAACCTGGCTTCGGCAATCAGGGATGCATCGAGGCCAACTGCTTCGGCATTCTCAATAATCCCCGAAGCCGTGTTGATTGCCGGGAACGCATTGTCCCAAAGAGTACCGGTCCCCCCGGTGGCAGTAGAAGTAATATTCCCCTGCCCGCTGATGTCCATCACTTTGAAGTTTCCATCCGCACTCTGGGCATAGGTTGCTTCATCGGTACCGGTCACACCGGAGTTATAATAGTAAGCATTACCATATATGTAGCGCAGGTGTGCGTACAGCGCTGTCAACCCGCCATTAACACCTTTTTCAGTCTTAAAAAAACCAGGTTCAAAAATGCTGCGTGGTTCTTCCTCCAAAATATCAGAACACGCTACCAGGAACACCGTCAATAAGGCTGTTCCTATGATCGTTTTTATATTTATGTGTTTCATCGTTTTCAGTTATTTAAAATGTCAAATTAACTCCAATGATGTAGTTCCGGGTTGATGGCGAGTTAAAACCTACCGTCAGGATACGGTTATTGTAACCACCTGTTGCCACATTTTGGTCACCGCGTGAGTTGGTTTCAGGATCCAGGCCCATTTCTTTATTGAAGTCAGAGAACATCACAAACGGGTTCTGTACCGTGAGGTACATGCGCATATTGACCCCCGAGGTTTTCAGCAAAGATTGGTTAAAGTTATACCCAAGTGAAATATTGCGCACCTTCAGGTATGAACCATTGAAGTACGCGAGGGTAGTGGCATACTTTGGATTATCACCGCTTAACACACCAGCCGGATTAGGATATTTGGCGTCTGTGTTTTCCGGAGTCCAGTAGTCCACCTTGATGTTACCCCGGCGTCCGGTCATCATATTGAGGTAGCTGTATGGTCCGTTGAGGGTGCTGACAAGGATACCGCCACTTTGGAAACTACCGATAAGGCTCAGGTCAAATCCCTTATAGGATACACGGGTGTTGAAACCTCCCTGAAAATCGGGATCCACTTCCAATATTTGCCGGTCATCAGGGCCTATTTGCCTGGTTGGTGTGCCATCATCGTTATAATCGCCGGTATATTTCACCTTAATCATACCTATTCTGTCATTACCTCCTGGTTCCAATATATCCATATGCGGATCCCCCTCTTGCCATAAGCCTACCCGTTCGTAGTCGTAAATCGAGTTGATGCTATAACCTACGAACCAACCGTTGCCTTCGTCCCTTTTCTGGCCTGAAGCAAGGGCGACCAGTTCGTTTTTGTTTGTATAGAAGTTAATGCCGGCTTCCCAAGTCCATCCGTTTACATTGTTAAGGATGGTACCGTTAAGAGAAAGCTCCAACCCTTTGTTCTGCGTTTCGCCAATATTAGCGGTATAGCTGCTTACACCGGATGTCCGGGGCAAGCCAAGGCCCAACAAAATATCTTTGGTATTGGTTACATAGTATTCGATGGTACCCGACAGGCGATTTTTCAGTAAAGAGAAGTCCACCCCATAGTTCCACGTTTCAGAGTATTCCCAGCCTAAATCGGCATTGGGCAATTGGGTTACATAATACCCGGTAGCATAAGTAGCATCACCAAAGTTATAATCTCTGGAACTTAACTTACCAAGCGTACTGAAAGCGCCTACAGCCTGGTTGGAAGTTTGTCCGTAACCAGCGCGGATTTTCAACCTGTCTATCGCTGGGATGTCCTGCATAAACGGCTCGTTTTTCATATTCCACCCGGCCGACACAGCAGGGTAGGTATGCCATTGATACCCTTCGGCTAACCTCGACGAGGCATCTGTACGGACGGTTGCCGAAAGCATATATTTATCGCTATATTCGTACATCACACGTCCCATGTACGAAACCAAACCGGATTGGGTATAGCCTCCGTCGGCAGGGTTTGTTGTGGTGATTTCACCGAGAGAATTACTCAGACTATAATATTGGAAAGCCTCCGAAGGGATACCTTTTGCATTGGTACCCGAGTTGAAGCTGGTATTTTGTTCGGCTGAGTACAGCGCTACCACATTCACCCGATGTTTATCCGCAAACATGCGGTCGTAGGTTAGCAGGTTTTCAATGGTCCAGTGGTATGTATGATAATTGCTGATAGAAGCTGTAGATTCCGTATCCGGGTTACTGCTATTTATACCTTCAGCCGTGTAGTTTCCGTTGTTTGCCTGGATAAAATCCAGACCAAGTGTAGTACGGAACTTCAAGCCCTCAACCCACGGGATTTTCACTTCTCCGTAAACCGAGTTATAGGTTGCATATCCCCTGTTGTGTTGCAACCATTGATCCTCTAATCCTTCTACAAGGTCTCTCGTGATGACATACTGCTCATCCAACGGCATTTTTATGGTCCTTTTCAAGGTACCATCTTCGTCATACGGGTCGGCAATAGGCGACATGCTTAAAACACCGTACAGGCCAATCTGGTTGCCTTCCGTAAAGTTATAGTTGTTGTTTGAGTTGAAGCCGAAGCGGAAATACTCACCGACTTCCTGATCAACCGAACTGCGCAAACTATAGCGGGTGAATTTGTTTGTTGGTATGACGCCTTGGTCCTGGAGATAGCCGATGTTAAAGCTGTAGCTTCCGTTGGCGGTACCACCGGAAAGTCCGATGTCGTGGCTTGTCTGATAACCGTTTCTGAAAAACAAGTCCTGCCAGTCGGTATTCATGTTATCGAATTCATCCGGCCCGTTTGTAAATTGTCCCCTTGCTGCGCGGAGTGCTACAAATTCCTTTCCGTTCATCATGGGGTATTTGGCAAAAATTTCATTGACGCTCTGACGGCCGTTATAGGTAATTTTCGCCTTTTGCCCCTGTTGGCCTTTGTTGGTGGTAATTAAAATAACGCCGTTGGCGCCGCGCGAACCGTAAATGGCGGTTGCCGAAGCATCCTTCAGGATATCCATGCTTTTGATGTCGTTCGTGTTGATTTCACTAATTGACCCGACAAAAGGAATCCCGTCAAGCACGATCAACGGGTCGTTGCTGGCAGACAGCGAACGGGTACCGCGGATGCGGATCTGCATGGTCGCGCCAGGGCGGGTTGAGGTTTGCGCAAATTCCACCCCGGGCAGTCGGCCCTGCAGGGCTTGGGTGAAATTGGACGCAGGTATATCGCGCAAGGCTTCGCCGCCAATTGATGCCACAGATCCTGTCACGGCTTCTCTGCGTTGAACGCCGTATCCAATGGCAACAACTTCTTCGAGGCCGATGGTTTGCTCCTGCAAAACGACGTTGATTTGGCTTCTTCCGCTCACGGCAATCTCCTGGGGTTCCATTCCCACAAAAGAAAACAGCAGGGTAGCATCCGCCGGAATTCCGGACAAGGTATAGGTCCCGTCAAAAGTTGTAATGGTTCCGTTTGTAGTCCCCTTGACAAGCACGGTAACTCCGGGCAAGGGCAATCCTGCCGCATCGGTCACCGTCCCCGAAACCGTTTGTTGCTGCTGGGTTTTGTCGAATGACCACTTCATGTCATTCTTGGAAATAATGACCGAATTATCGACAATTTTGTAGGTTACATCCACTGAACCGAGTAATTGGTCCAGGATTTCTTCTACACTGGCGTTGGTAACTTCCACATTTACCTTCTGATTAACGTCAAAGTCATCATTGCTGTAAAAAAACTGAAGATCGCTCATGCTTTTAAGTTCATTCAGCACCACTTTAATGGATACATCCTTGTACTGAACGCTGAACTTGCTTTGCTGAGAGTACGTATTGGCAGAAGCCGCCAACATGCTCACCAAAAACAAAAAGATTGTTAATTTCATAGTCAACAATAGTTTGGTTGTGTAATACCTCATCCGCTCGGGCGGATAAATCACATTTTTTTTCATAGGTTTGTATTTGAGTGTTAAACTTGCTAATACCCGTTCTGCTAAAACTGGTATTAGATATTATTTAGGCCGGGGTATGTGACCAGCATGCTCCGGCCTTCTTTTATTTTTCTTTTACAAGGATATAATCCTGGTTAAATTCAAATTTTATCTTGTTGATTTCCTGGATAATATTCAACGTATATTCCAGTGATTTTTCTTTGTTGATTACGCCGGAGAACCGAAAGGACTTAATCTGTTCATCCTGAAAAGAAATTTTCACTTCGTACCAGCGCTCAAGTTGCTGTGCCAAGCTGTGAAGGGTTTCATTGTTGAAATAGATTTTCCCGCCTTTCCACGAGGTGTATTCTTCGGTGTTAACCCTGTTTTTAACCAAATTTCCAGAGCTTTTCTCGAAAAGCACCAACTCGCCCGGATTCATCATCACCGACTGTTGGTTGGAACTAAATTGAACTTCTCCTTCGATCAGAACAGTTTCTATTTTCATGTCATTTTTATACGCTTTTACATTGAATTGAGTTCCAAAGACCTTAACCTGCGCATCTCCGGCATGAACAATAAAGGGAATTTTCTCATTTTTTGTGACGGTAAAGAGCGCTTCTCCTTCCAGGATAACTTCCCGGTTGTCGTTATTAAAAGATTGCTTGTACGTCAGGGTCGATCCGGCATTTAGCCAAACGTTTGTGCCATCGAACAAGGTTATATTCGTTATCTGCCCGTTGGGAGCGGAAATACTGGCAAACTGGTCACCCAACATTTGCAGCGGGCGAATAGCCCAAAAGACACTTCCGGTAATTAAAAGTGAGAGTAAAAAAATGGCGGCATATTTTGAAAATTCCATCCAGCGGGCACGGGATGAATATAGGTTCCCCTTTATTTCGTCCCAAGCTTCATCCGGCGATTTCAGTTTCATGACCAATCCAACTTTTTCCCGGGCATTAAAAATCCGGTGTGCAGCCTTCATGTCTTTCTCGCTTTCTGCATCCAGGTGAGCCCTTTCCGGCTCAGTGGCCTCTCCGTGCAAAACCGATGCCCATGTTTCCCATTTATCTTGCCCCATTTCTAAAACGTTTTCATTTATGACACAGAAATGATGGAGAAGGGTGAAGTCGAATACGATTTTTTTTGAAAAAAGTATGACGAGGTTCTCCCGAATGGGGCAAATCAACCTCTATTATTTGAACAATCGACTGAATGACAGGGCAAAAAGATTTATGAAATAATTTCTTAACCGTTCCCTAAGGATTTTATAGGCAATCCCCATTTGTGTTTTAATGGTATTTTTAGAGAGGTTTAACGTTGAGGCAATTTGATCGTAGGTGAGGTGATCGTTATAGGCCAAAAGGAATATTTTTTTACACTGATTGGGCAGTGCGTCAATGGATGAAGCAATTTGTACGGCCAGCTCTTCTTCCGAAAACGCTTCATCGGGATCCTCATTCAGGTTGGTAAGCAGGTTACTATCAGGCAAATCATCAAAATGTTTTCCCCGGTGCAGGTAATTGATGCTCCTGTTTTTTACCGCATGGAGCAAATAATTTCTCAAGTTTCTCTGAATTTTCAAGTCGGCCCTTTTCTGCCACAAGTGGAGAAAAGTTTCCTGGACGATGTCCTCTGCTTCCTGTTCGTTTTTAACATACCGCAAAGCAACCAGGCACGACAGATGGTAATTCTTCTTAAAAAACGCCTCAAATGAAGATCTGTTCTCCAGACTTAGATGGATATATTTTGAAACAGCCATAAGAGTTGTTCAATTTAAGCAATGATATGAATTTTTATCGAAAAAAGAAATTCTATTCTGTTCTGTTTTTATCAGCATAAAGAAATAGGTTTATTTCGATTTCCTTGTTGATAAATGAAAAGGAATAAAACAAGAGAATCCGGCCCTGTTTTCCTCTCCCCGGGAGTTTTTATACTTTTGTACCCATCTGGAAACAACAAACAAACATGGCAAAAATAAACTGGAAACCCGGCACAATGGTTTATCCGCTACCGGCCGTCCTGGTCAGCTGCGGCGAAACCCCCGACGAATACAACCTGATTACGATCGCATGGACAGGCACCATTTGCAGCGATCCGCCTATGTGCTACATTTCGGTGAGGCCCTCGCGGCATTCGTACGACATCATCAAGCGCACGGGCGAGTACGTGATCAACCTCACCACCGAGGAACTGGCACGCGCTACCGACTGGTGTGGGGTGCGCTCGGGGGCCAACTACGATAAATGGAAAGAAATGGGCATCACCCCGGCCCCGGCCAGCGTGGTGAAAGCGCCTATTGTAGCCGAAGCGCCTATCAGCATTGAGTGCAAAGTGAAGGAAATCGTGGAGTTGGGAACGCACCACATGTTCATTTCGGAAGTGGTAAACGTGATTGCCGACGACCGGTATATCGACCCCGAAACCGGCGCCTTCAGTCTGAAAAAAGCCGAACCGATCTGTTACTCGCACGGGCACTATTTTAAAGTAGGCGAACCGATTGGCAAGTTTGGCTGGTCGGTGGAAAAGAAGAAACGAAAACCCAAAAAGTGACCTAAAAGGGAAATCGCGGTTTCTTTTCAAGAAGCATTCGGTATCGTACAACCAATCAGATGAACAAATCCGGAAGTTTTTTGTAATCATATTTCTACACAGCTACTTATTGTACAGATTACTGAAAACTTAAAGAATTAGCAATGAAAACAAGTATTGGCGCCTTTTGCGCCCTTTTATTGATGACGAATATGACGAACACACAAGCAGAAACAAAAAAGAATCCGCTTTTGGAGCCTTTCGGAACTGTTCACCAAACGGCCCCCTTCAACCAGCTGAAAAACGAACACTACCTGCCCGCCTTCGAGGCAGCCATTAGCGAAGCGAAAGCCGAAATACAAGCAGTGATCGATAATCCGCAAGCGCCCACCTTTGAAAATACCATCGAGGCGATGGAGAACAGTGGCAAACGGCTGGGCATCATCCGCAAAATCTTTTTCAACCTGAACTCGGCTGAAACCGACGACGAGATGCAGCAAATTGCCCAGCAGGTTGCCCCGATGTTGTCGGAGTTCAGCAATGACATTTCGCTGAACGAAGAACTTTTTGCCCGGGTAAAGGCGGTTTACCACCAACGCGAGGGTCTGCAACTTTCGCCCGAACAGCAAACCCTGCTCGAAAATACCTACCAGGGATTTGTACGCAACGGGGCCAACCTGGGCGAAACCGAAAAGGTCCGCTATCGCGAGATTACCTCGGAACTGAGCAAAATCGGACTGCAATTTCAGCATAACGTGCTGGCCGAAACCAACGCTTTTGAGCTGCATGTCACCAACGAGGCCGACCTTTCCGGACTGCCCGATTTTGCCCGCGAGGCAGCCGCCCTCACCGCCAAACAAAAAAACAAGGAAGGTTGGGTGTTCAGCCTGCAATACCCCAGCTATGTCCCGTTTATGAAATATGCCGATAAGCGCGAACTGCGTGAGCAAATGTTCCGGGCCTTCAGCAACAAAGGCAACCAGGACAATGAGTACGACAACAAAGCCATCATCAAAAAACTGGTGGACCTGAACCTGGAAAAAGCCAACATGCTGGGCTACCCGAACCATGCCGCCTTCAAACTTATCCGCCGCATGGCCGAAGCGCCTGAAAAGGTGGAAGCTTTTCTGGAAGAATTGCACGCTGCATCGCGCCCTTTTGCCGAACGCGACTTTGCCGAAGTGCAGCAGTTTGCCAGTGAAAACGGTTTCGACGGGAAAATTCAGCGGTGGGATTGGAGCTATTATTCTGAAAAGCTGAAAAATGACCGTTATGGTTTTAACGAGGAAGAGGTGAAACCTTACTTCGAACTCGAAAATGTGATTGACGGCGTGTTTGACCTGGCGCGGGAACTTTACGGGCTGCAACTCCGCGAAAACAACGACATCCAGGTGTATCACCCGGAAGTGAAACCATACGAAGTTTTCAATGAAAAAGGAGATTTTATCTCGGTGCTGTATCTCGACTTTTTCCCACGCGACGGGAAACGTTCGGGGGCCTGGATGACCGATTTTCATGATCAGTACATGGAAAACGGACGGAATGTGCGGCCGCATGTCAGCATTGTTTGCAATTTTACCAAGCCCACCGAAACCCGGCCATCATTGCTCACTTTTGAGGAAGTGACCACCTTTTTGCATGAGTTTGGCCACGCGCTGCACGGTATGTTGAGCCAATGCCAATACGGAAGCACCTCGGGAACCAGCGTATTTTGGGATTTTGTGGAGCTGCCTTCGCAAATCCACGAGAACTGGGCCTACGAAAAGGAATGGCTCGACCGCTTTGCCGTTCATTACGAAACCGGCGCAAAACTGCCCGAAGAGCTGATCCACAAACTGGTGGCTGCCAAAAACTTCCAGGCCGGCTATTTTTCGGAGCGCCAGCTGAGTTTCGGCATGCTCGACCTGGCCTACTATACGTTGGAAAAGCCAATTGACAAACCCGTCAGCGATTTTGAAACCAAGGCCTTGGCGCCCACCGAATTATTCGAACCGGTGAAAGGTTCGCTGATGAGCACCTCTTTTTCGCACATTTTTGCAGGCGGCTACGATGCCGGTTACTACAGTTACAAATGGGCCGAAGTGCTGGATGCCGATGCTTTTTCGGTTTTTAAAAAGCACGGCATTTTTGACCGCGCCACTGCTGATGCCTTTCGTACCCACATCCTCGAAAAGGGGGGCAGCGAGCACCCGATGGAGCTTTACATCCGTTTTCGCGGGCAGGAACCAACCGTGGATGCTTTGCTGGAGCGGAGCGGTTTGAAAAATGAATAGGAAACACTCGATAACTGAAAGCCTGGGACAACCTGTTTCAGGCTTTCTTCTTTCATAATCTGTTTGGAAAGTACGCGACAATAAAAAAAGGTTGCCGGGAATAGCAACCTTTGGGAATAACTTTCAGGGGAAGGGGGAAGTACTGAATTTAAGCCTACTCATTTTAGACGAAAAATAACCGGCTTAATTCTTCGGTGATGCCTGTCTGCCAATCATCTTCATTGACACGGTGAAAGTACGGTCATTATTTCATCTGAAAATTATGGCTTGTTTATAAGAGTGTAATGGAATTGTTAAGTGAAGCGGATGATGTTACCTCAGGATTAAAATAGTAAGCATAAAATTACTATCTTTTATCTGCTGAAACCGTTCACCGAAATATCCAGTCACGATGAAAGAACCTGTCAATCAAATTCTCCAACATTTTCTGGAGCTCCTCTTTCCCCGGATTTGTGTGGTTTGCGGATGCAAACTGATCCGCGACGAGCGGCACATTTGTCTGTCGTGCGTGCTGCATATGCCGCGCACCAACCATCACCGCCAAGCTGAAAACCCGATGGAACAGCTTTTTTACGGGCGCGTGCCTGTTGAACGGGCGTGTGCCTATTTCGAGTTTCGCAAAGGGAGCAATTACCAAAAAATATTGCACCAGCTGAAATACCGTGGCTTGAAGGAAATCGGCGAATTAATGGGTGAACGCTTTGGATGCGAACTGCGGCAAGCAGGCGAATTCGAGGATATCGACCTGATCTGTCCGGTGCCCCTTCATCCGAAAAAAGAACGCAAACGGGGCTACAACCAAAGTTACCACATCGCACTTGGACTTTCAAAAGCATTCCAGGTGCCAGTGGATACGACCAACCTTAAGCGGGTGGTTTTTACGGCTACCCAAACCCGAAAGTCGCGATTTGAACGCTGGCAAAACGTGGACGGCATTTTTGAAGTGGCTGACCCCAAACAGCTTGAAGGCAAGCACCTGGTTTTGGTGGACGATGTGGTGACCACCGGTTCTACCCTGGAAGCCTGTGCCCACGCCATTCACAAAAGCAGCAAGGCCAGGGTCAGCATCCTCACCCTGGCCATCGCGTGAAAAAACAAATTTTGATCAATTATTCGGAACAGTAGCAGCTTGCGGGAGCCCCTCGCCACGGTAAACAGTCGATCCGCGGGAAGTGGGCATCACCGCAAAAAAGCCCAGCGCTCCGTTGCTGATGTTTCCTTTCAGGTTGGCAGCAGGTCCGCTGAAAAGCGGGATCTTATCATTCACCTCCTGTTGCAAGGCGTTAATAAATTCGTAGTATTCTTTGGTGATTCCCGCCATTTCGAGGGTAACCACATCGCCGGGATTTACCATTTCACCCTTTTCCTCGTCAAAATACTGGACAATTGGCCCATCAATCGTGTTCCCGTTAAAGAATTTATCATCGGTTGTCCAGTAGTTATCGATGGTATCCGTGTATAACACTCCGTTTTTATACACCTTAAACAGGTAATAATCGGTGGTTTCGCCCGGCTCACGGGCATAGAGTTTCACTTCCCAGCCATCCCATCGACTGTTATAAATTACCGTGATGTGTTCAACCGGAACTGTGGTTTTCATCTCCGTTTCGGCAGAATAGGTTTCGGCAGTACCATCGCCGTTTACATCTACATCTTCAATGGTCAGCCGGTAAGTAAAACCCGGAATGCCGGCATAATCTTCCGGAGTAAGATAAACTCCGGGTTGGGCAATATCTTCTGTTAGCTGAATAGAGGTTGTTCCATCGCTGATCCGGACAGTGGCCCCGGAAACCGCCGGGCTTTCCTGGTTATAAAAATATGGTACCGACCTCGAAAGGTACAAGGCATGGGCCTTACGTTCGTTGGTAATTTCGGCAAAAACAACCAGCCTGGATTCACCAGCCTCTTTCAGGTCAATTTCAACCCGCTCGGTACAGGCGGAGAAGAGGGCGGATAAAACAACCGGAAGAAAGTATTTTAAATGTTTCATGGTCATCAGAATTTGAAGTTATAGGTAACTGACGGTACAATGGGGAACAGATAGGTTTTCTCGGCATAAGTTTCGCGCGGATTCTCCTCATCTTGTTTGAAGTTGAGTACCCAGGTGTTTTTCCGGTTGTACACGTTGTAGGCCGAGAAAACCCACTCGCCGCTCCAGGGGCGGTTGCTTTTGTTGCGCCCGCGAAGGGTGAGCGAAAGGTCGAGCCGGTGATAATCGTCGTAGCGGGCGCCGTTGCGTTCGGAGTACAAGGGAACGATGGATCCGTTGATTTCATAGCGCTGGACCGGTAGGGTAACCGGTTGGCCGGATGCATATAGCCAATTGGCCGACACAGAAACCCGTTTGCTAAGGTCGTAATTTAGTACAGTGCTTATGTCGTGCGGCTTGTCGTAAGGGGCCAGGTAAGTCTTTCCTTCATTTATGCCAGGCACCTTGCGTTCGGCACGCGACAACGTATAACCCAGCCAGCCGGTCAGCGGGCCTTCAGTCTTTTTCAGCAAAAATTCAATCCCATAGGCTTTCGATTTGCCCACGCGCACCTCTCCTTCCATATGTTTGTTGAGCAGCAATTCGGCATGGTCGGCAAAGTCGATCGTGTTCTGCATGTCTTTGTAATACGCTTCCACCGAAGCCTGGAAAACATCATTCCCAAAATTCCGGAAATAGCCCAGCGCAAACTGGTCGGCCACCTGGGGTTTGATGTTGGGACTGGCCGGGAACCAAACGTCGAGCGGGCTGCCCGCCGTAGAATTGGAGGCCTGCTGGATGTACTGGCGCGAGCGGTTGTAGTTGAATTTCACCGAGGCATCTTCGGAAAGCATGAGGTTGAGGCCAACGCGCGGCTCCAGCCCAAAATAGCTTTTGTAAATATCGCCTGCTGCATATGTCGTAGAGTCAATCACCTCGTAGTTTTCATCAAAATGATAAACCGTGGCCTCGCCCATATTTTGGAACAACGATGCCCGAACACCATATTTCACTACCAATTTTTCGCCTATTTTCAGGTGGTGCGACACGTACCCCGCATGTTCCAGCGACTGGTTTTTTTCAACCGTATATTCCGAAAATACAGTCTGATTACCAATACCTTTTGCCGATCCGGGGTTGAACCCGTGGTAAAAACTTTGTAATCCGAATTGAAGCGAATGTTCGGGTTGAATGAAATAGCTGAAGTCTGCTTTCAAACCGACATCCTGCAGGTCCGATTTCCACAGCCACGACTCGGGGCGGTCGTCCGAAGTGCCCAACTCATAATCATAGCGGCTCCAAACGGTAGTCAGGTTCATAAAAAGTTTCGGGGTGAAGATGTGGTTCCAGCGAACAGTGAAGGTTTTGTTCCCAAATCCCATCCTGAAATCGGGGCTTTTCATCACATCGCGCCCCAGGTAGCCGCTCACAAACAGGCGGTTGGTTTCGTTGAACCGATGACTGAATTTCATGTTGGCATCATAAAAATATAGCTTGCTGTCTTTTACATCTTCATCACCCGAGAGCGGTAAAAACAAATCGAGGTAGGTTCTTCTTCCGGAAAAAAGAAAGGTTGTGCGGTCTTTAACAATGGGGCCTTCCAGCGTCAGACGACTGGAAATGCTGCCGATTCCGCCGGCCCCGGTAATTTTTTTTGAATTGCCGTCTTTCATGCGCACATCGAGCAACGAAGAGAGGCGGCCCCCGTATTGGGCCGGGACGTCGCCTTTGTACAGCTTGAGGTCGTTTACCGCATCGTTGTTAAATACCGAGAAAAAGCCCATCAGGTGCGAAGCGTTGTAAACAGTGGCTTCGTCGAGCAGGATCAGGTTCTGGTCGGGGGTGCCGCCACGTACGCTAAATCCAGAGCCTCCTTCGCTGGTGGATTGCACGCCAGGCAACAACTGTATCGCCTTGATCAGATCAACCTCGCCCATCAACGCAGGAATCGATTTAATCACTTTGGGTTGAAGCTTTTCCACGCCCATCTCCACCCGGGTGATGTTCTTGTTTTTCTTTTCGGCAGCGATTACGACCTCCTGAAGCTTTTTGCTTTCCGGTGTCAGCTCAATTTCAAGCACGGTATTTTCAGTCAGGTCAATTTTCTTTTCAACCACCTGATAACCGATAAATGAATAAGAAAGCGTGTAGGATCCCGGCAATAGTGAGATGGAATAAAAACCGTATTCGTTACTTGCGGTGCCCACTCCGCGCTCTTCAACAAAAAGGGTGGCGCCGATCAGTGTTTCGCCGTTTTCTGCATCTTTAATATGGCCGCTGATGATCTTTCGCTCCGATTTGCCATCCTCGTCGGACGAAGCAAACGTAATTCCGCTCAAGCCTTGGCAGAAAGCCAGTAAGACAAGTAATTTTCTGAACATTGTTGTATGCTGATTGGTTGATTTTCATCTTTGGGCCGCATCTATTCGTAACTGTATTATCCCCCGAAATATTCATCACTAAGAAGTATTCCGCAGATAAGATTCATGGCCTTTTTCGGAATGCAATCTTACAAATTTTTGATTTCATGATGATTACAAACAAAATCAATTTGTCTGAAAATCGGTAAAAGGAAGTTAACCGGAGGTAAACAAACTCTCTGAGCCGGTAACTATTTGCCGAAACGGTAATACAACCCGGTGGTGATCACATTGTTGTACTGATCGTCCCACCAATACCAAAGCACATCGCCATTCAGGTCACGGATGGGCATAAAAGAATAGGCCAGTCGCAAGTCGAACGAAAGCCGGTCGGTAATTTCATAGCGGGCGCCCAGCAAGGCCTGAAAGTCGAACTCGTTGAACGGATGCCGGTCTTCTTCGGGGAACAGGCCGTAATTGTTGTACTCGCCGCTGCTGACCAGGTAACCGGCCGAAAGCCCAACGATAATGGAAAGGGTTTCGTTGGTGCGAAAGCCCAGATAAACCGGCAAATCAACGTAACCGAGACGCATGATGTATTTTTCCATCTCCGCATCGTCTTTATCGGGACTTTTGCGACTGCCCTTTTGGGCATATTTCATTTCCATGGCCGCGTACACGGTGCGGGAGAGGTCGGTTTGTACAAACAGCCCGGCCACAAAACCCGGCTTGTGGTAACCTTTGGTGAAATCGCCCTTCACCTGCGAAGCATTCAGGCCAGCCAGCACACCCGCATCGAAACGCTGGGCGCTCACGGCCAAAACCGCCAGCAGAAAACAGATTATGCCTATTATTTTCTTCATGGTTGCAACAATATTTCAATCAGTTTAGCCACACCAGCCCCGGCCTTTTCTTCAATAAAAATCACCCCTTTTCGGGACACCGGCGGACGTTCGGGGTCGATCAAATACACGGGAACATCGTCGCGCGTGTAATGCAACAGGCCCGCAGCCGGATAAACATTCAGCGAAGTGCCCACGACTACAAAAATGTCGGCCTGTTCAACCAGCTCAATGGCCTCGTCCATCGCCGGTACGGCCTCGCCAAACCAAACGATGTGCGGACGCAGCTGGCTTCCTTTTTCGCAGGTGTCGCCCAGTTTTAGCTCCCAGCCGTCCAGCTCGTACACCAAATTCGGGTCGGCCGTGCTGCGTACCTTTTTCAGTTCGCCATGAAGGTGAAGTACCTTGGTGCTGCCTGCCCGTTCGTGCAGGTCGTCCACGTTTTGGGTGATGATGTGTACCTCGAAATTCTTTTCCAGTTCGGCCAACCCGCGATGTCCGGCATTCGGCTCACATGCGTACAATTGCCGGCGCCGGTCGTTGTAAAAGCGGTTCACCAATTCGGGGTTGCGTGCCCAAGCTTCGGGCGTTGCCACATCCATCACGTCATATTCTTCCCACAGTCCGCCCATATCCCGAAAGGTACGCAAACCGCTTTCCTGGCTTACCCCGGCCCCGGTTAAAACTACCAATTTCTTCATCCTTCTGAATTTTTTCATTAAAGATAAAAAACCTGCGGGTGAATTCGCGTGATTTAAAACAAGGCACTTAAAAATGCTGTGTCCGCTTATGGGAATTGACAATCGTTCTCCTTAAAATATCGACTGGCCGTGAAAAAGCCAGCTTTTTTCGGGTAAAGCAAACTCAGGTAATGGCCTTTTCGTAAATTTGGGGCATGAGGCCATCGTTAAATATCGGTTTTGATGCCAAACGGGCTTTTCAGAATTCCACCGGGCTTGGCAGTTACAGCAGGAATACCATCTGTTCGCTGACAGAATATTTCCCGGAGAACGGCTATTTTTTGTTTACGCCCGACAGAAATGAGCGGCTATTTTCCCCGCCGCCCCATGTAGCCCTGATTGCCCCCGAAAGTGTTTGGTGGAACCGGGTGCGACCGCTGTGGCGAAGGTATAAAGTAACCGAGCTGGCCCAAAAGTCGGGCCTGGATATTTTTCACGGGCTGAGCCACGAACTCCCGGTTGGTATCGAAAAAACGGGAATCAAAACTGTTGTCACCATGCACGATTTGATTTTCCTGAGGTTTCCTCACCATTTCCGGGCCATTGACCGGGCCATTTATTTTCGCAAGTGCAAACATGCATGCCAGGTCTCCGACAGGATTATCGCCATCAGCCAGCAAACCAAAAAAGACCTGATGCATTATTTTCAGGTGCCTGAGGCAAAAATTGACGTTGTTTATCAGTCTGTCAATCCCATCTTTTTTCAGAAAAATACCTCCGAAGAACTTGATCAAACCAGGAAACGGTACCATTTGCCGGATCATTTCCTGCTTGCCCCGGGGACCATTGAAGCACGTAAGAACCTGGGCAATACGCTTCGGGCAGTTGATCAGGGAAACATTCAGGTCCCGCTGGTCGTTGCCGGAAAACCTACCCGGTATATGAAGTCGCTCCGGCCACTGATCAGGAAGTTGGGAAACCGGGTGATTTTTCTGCACAAACTGACCGATACGGAATTGAGCCATCTGTATCAGTTGGCCGAAGTTACCGTTTATCCGTCCTTTTTTGAAGGATTTGGGCTGCCGGTGGCCGAAGCTCAGGTCTGTGGTTGTCCGGTAATTACTTCAAACATAAGCAGTATGCCCGAGGCGGGCGGCGATGCGGCGCTTTATATAAACCCGGCCCATCCGGAAGAAATTGCTGCGGCGATCCGAAGAATTCTGGAAGATCCCTCATTTAAGAAAGAGATGAAGGAAAAAGGACGGCAAAATGCTGAACGTTTCCGGGCAAAAACTTATGCTCAAACATTATTAAATATCTATCAAAACATACATCATGCATGACGATATCAAAAATGCGCTTGAAGTATTGAAAAACGGAGGGGTCATTTTGTACCCAACCGACACGGTTTGGGGACTGGGCTGCGACGCCACCAACGAAGCCGCGGTAAAACGGGTTTTTGAAATAAAGAAACGGGCCGGTTCGAAAAGTATGTTGGTGTTGATGGAGAATGTCAATCTGCTGGACCGCTATGTGGTTGATGTTCCTGAAATTGCCTACAGCCTGATAGAAGTAACCGATAGGCCAATGACCATTATTTATCCGGAGGCCAAAAACCTGGCGAAAAACCTGGTGGCCGAAGATGGAAGTATTGGCATCCGCATCACCGAAGAAAATTTTACCCGTCAGTTAATTCAGCGTTTCAAAAAGCCGATCGTATCAACATCGGCCAACATTTGCGGGGAAGCCTCGCCGGCCACTTTTGCCAACATTAGCGATGAGATAAAAGCAGCAGTAGATTATGTGGTAACATACCGGCAGGACGACCCAACCCCGGACACCCCGTCCAGCATCATCAAACTGGGCGTTGGCGGCGAAATTAAGATCCTGAGGGAGTAACTTCGAGGGAAACATGACAGCAATATTCTCAAAGCATGCTTTGGCACAACTGGAACGGCGAGGTATTAACACAGAACGGGTATTATCTATTATCGCTAGTCCTGATTTCGTTACGACCCAAAATGACCAAACCCGTATTTATTCCAAGCTTGTAACCGAGAACTCAAAATGCTATCTTTACAGAGTATTTGTAAACTATTTGAAAGAACCTGCGTTAGTGATTACAGCTTATAAAACTTCAAAAATCGAAAAGTATGGTTATAAAATATGATAAGGAACAAGATGTAATCTATATCCAACTTTCGGAGGGGAAAGTTGCTGAAAGTGATGAGGATAAACCCGGCATTATACTTGATTATGATGAAGCAGGCAATATTGTCGGCATAGAGGTTCTAAATGCATCTCAAAAGATTAACCAACCCAACGGAATTGTTTATGAAGTAGCCTGACATGCACATTAATATTTGATATGAAAACCGGAAAGCCTGACGTGAAAATTCAAAGCTTTCCGGTTTTTTATTTCCAACCTCAATCAAGTCAGTATTGGATGACCCTGCCCGAGCCAACCACGGTCTGGTCAATTTGCGGGTTCCCCTTGTATTTCACATCGCCCGATCCGGCCACGCGTACATTTAAAACGCGATCGGCATGTACATAGGCGCTTCCCGATCCCGCAATCCGCACATTGACATCATCACAGGCGAAATCTGCGCCCTTGTAATTTCCCGATCCGGAAATAGCCACGCTCAGGTCTTCGGTTTTCCCGTTTCCGGCCAGTTCCACATCGCCGCTTCCGGAAATTGCTACCTTCAGGCGTTCGGCTTTCAGGTCGTTCAGCAGAATATCGCCGCTTCCGCTCACCGCCAGGTTCAGAATGCGGGAGTTAATTTCGCCGTCATTGATAATGTCGCCTGAGCCGGAAACCGAAAGCGCGCCAATTTCCGGCACCGTGATAAAAATCTCAATCTTGCCGGTTTCAAAATCCTTCCACAAGTAATTCTTGCTTTTGAATCGGATGATCAATTCACGGCCTTTCACTTCGGTGATAATTTCGTCGAGCGTGGATTGTTTGGCCACAATTTCGATGGATTGTTTACTTCCCTGTTCCAGGTAAAGTTTGCCCGGGATCCGGAGCGAAATTTCAGAGAAAGCAGCTACTTCACGCATTTCCTCGGCTGCTTGGACAGACTGAAAGCCAATGAAAAAGGCAATCAGCGTTAAGACGGTCGTCAATTTTGTCTTCATCTGTTTTTGTTTTATGTTTTCTGTATGAATAATTAGACTTCACTCACTTGCTAAAGACAAGCTAATTCAGCAAACGTTGCAGGAGGCGTAAAATTATTTTTACAAGTCGAAAATGCCGTCCGGGCATTGAAGTTCAATTTCACGGTTATCTTCATCAAAACGAACCAGAAAATCTTCGTTGAAGGGAATGAGCACTTCCTGTCCGTTGTAGGTAACCTGAAAAATGAGATTCCCGGCATAGTCGTCCACCTGTTCAATTGTGCCTATTATTCCGCGTTTGCTGTCGAATAGCTGGTAGCCCACCAGCATATGCAGGGGCAGTTCTTCCTCGTCGTCAAGCCAATCTTCCTTTTTCATATAAACAGCACATCCGCAAATCTGCCGGGCCTGGTTTTCGTCGTCCACCCAATCAAATTGCAGCAGGGCCGATTCGCCCGAACGGAAGCGAAGGCCGTCGGGCTTCAGGAAGTAAGGGACCAGCAGTCCGTCAATTTCCAGAAACAGGGCGGGTTCTTCTTCCAGACTGGTTTCAAACTCCGGCTCAAAATTCAACACAACTTCCCCTTTTATACCGTGGGGTTTTTGCAGGTAGCCAATTTTCAGGCAATCGTTTTTAGGTATGGTTTCCATGAAAACAAAATTAGAAAAAGCGGCAGAAATAACTACCGCTTCCGTTCGTGTCAGGTATATAAATACCGTTTGATATTTCGTTTCGGTGTTTTTTCGAATTCGTTTTCCATGAGTTCGATGCGTGTAACCTGACTGTATTTGGGCAGATCTTTATTGACGGCCAACCGGTTTTCTTCCATGATGTGCGGCAACCGACCAGCATGAATATGATGGGCAGCGATACTTTCCGCATCGGGAAAAACCAGCGCCACCAGCTTGCCTTCGCGCTCCACCACCACGCATTCGAGCACAAAATGCTGATTGGACAACTTGGCTTCAATTTCTTCGGGATAAATATTTTGGCCGGACGGTCCCAGCAGCATATTTTTGCTCCTTCCTTTAATAAAGATGAAGTTGTTGTGGTCGGTAATCCCCAAATCGCCGGTATGCAGCCAGCCATCTTCGTCGATGGCCTGGCGGGTGGCTTCTTCGTTTTTGTAGTAGCCCAGCATCACATGGTCGCCCTTCACCAAAATTTCGCCCACCTGGCGGTAGGGATCATCCGAGTCGATGCGCAGTTGCATGCGGTCAACCAGCTTACCGGCAGAAAAGGGTTGTGTGGCATTCCAGGCTTCGTACGCAATGAGGGGGCCACACTCGGTCATGCCGTACCCGATGGTAAACGGGAAGCCGATTTTGCGGAAGAATACTTCCACATCGTGGTTCAGCGGGGCGCCGCCGATCACGATTTCATAAAAACGGCCGCCAAACGTCTCTACCAATTTGGCTTTAATTTTTCGGTGAAGGATAGACGAAATGCCGGGCGTTTTCAGCAAAAGCCTGACGAGCGGTTTTTCCAGCGCCGGAAGGATCTGTTTTTTGTAAATTTTTTCGATGACCAGCGGAACAGATAAAATCAGGTGAGGCTGGATTTCTTTGAATGCTTTGACGATAATTTGGGGCGTGGGCGCCTTGGTCAGGAAGGTGATGTAGCAGCCCAGCGTAACCGGAAACAAGAATTCGAACAACAAGCCAAAAACGTGAGCCATGGGAAGGAATGAAACGATTTTGTCACCCACTTTCAGTGGCATATGGTCGCGGGCAAACAGGATGTTCGAGAGTAAACTTTTGGTTTGGAGCATCACCCCTTTGGTGAAGCCCGACGTTCCGGAGGTGTAGGAAATAATACAGACCGAGTCTGTTGAAAGTTCGCACAACTGAAAATCATCTGCCGAAAAATCAGCCCGTACGTTGTTGCTTTGTTCCCATGCGGCTGAAACAGTGGTTGATCTTTCAGCCAGCACTTCCATTCGTATCAGGCTGATGGCTCCGGTCAAATCGGGCATTTCTGCCAGGTCGAGCTTTTCAAAAAGCGGGTCGGCGGCAAACAATAGTTTTGACTCCGAATGCCGGACAATATGATGCACATCGGCCGGATTGAAATCGGGCAGTACGGGAACCGCCACGGCCCCAAAGCTGATGATCGCCAGGAAACTGATGCCCCAATTGGACGAATTTCGCCCCAGCAGGCCAATTTTGTCGCCGGGTTGAATGCCATTATTTTCAAAAAAATGATGGATCCGTTTTATTTGCCGGGCAGCTTCGCCATACGTAAAGCTACTCCCTTCGTAATCGGCGAAAACGGGCAGATCCCAGTTTTCTGTAAATGAGCGATGATAAAGGGCCATGAGGCCTGTTTGTTTTCTTTCCTCTTTCATGTATCCGTTTTAAAAGCTACGACCTTAGCTGTTCACCACCGCCATAATCCGGTCAACCGCATCGGTTACCTGTTCGGGTGTTGTCATGCCGAGGGTCATGGCGTGTACATTTCCACTTCGGATGGCAAATTTAATCGATTCTTCGCGCTGATGAGGCTCAGTCCACTGTCCGGCGCCAAAAATCTTCATCCCGATCACGCCCTTTCCATTTTTGCTGGCGGTTTCCAGCAGGTCCATCACTTGCTCCGGAGTGCCGTCCATCATCTTCTGCCCGGGATTGATGCGTGCCAAAATTACATCGACCCATGGATCGTTCACTGCCACCTTCATCGCCTCGAAATTATGGCACGAAACGCCTACTGTTTTTACGATGCCTTTTTGCTTGGCAGTGTTCAGCTCATCGCGCATGGCCGCTTTGGTTTCCACCCAGTTGCCGCTGGTCATGCAATGCAGCAGCACCAGGTCGAGATAATCAGTATTCAGTTCTTTGCGAAAACGGTCCAGTGTCTCCGCAACGGGTACCACCGTGTTCCACGCGTTATTCTCTGTCCAGATTTTGGTCATGATTTGGCATTTCTCGCGCGAAACTTCCTTCAGAAAACGCGAAACAACATGATGAGTGCCATACGAGTCGGCCGTGTCGATAAAAGTAACTCCCCTTTCGTGGGCAGTGCGGGCAATTTTCAGGAAATTGTCAAAGCCCATCCGGGTAAAATCCGATTGGTGGGCATGTCCATTGGTTCCGGTACCCAAAGCCAGCCGCGAAACACGGAGGCCTGTTGTACCAAGTTGCACCTGGTCGATTTCGGCAGGCGGCAGAAACGAAAAACCTGAAAAAGCAAAACCTGCCGATGCCGCAGAAACACCGGCCAGACTGGTTTTTACAAATTCCCTTCGTGTAAATTTCTTCATAGTTGTTGGGTTTTTGATGTTAGAAAAACTGAAACGGCCCCGTTATAATCGGGACAATCGGTGCTGATTTTCATAGCCGACAGCAAATTAACAACTATATCTATACGAGCCAAATTTTAAGACCGCATGGTCTTATTTAAGGTTTTACAGCATAAGTGATTATCCGACAGCCAAGAATGATATGATATGAATTGTAAAGTAGCTATTACTTTTTTGTTATTTTTGGCATCGAAAATTTACTAATCTTTTAATTGAAATGACCATGAAGAAAGTTTTACTGTTTCTGTTTGCTGCTGTTCTCAGCTTGGGAGCATTTGCCCAAAACCTGCAAGTTCACTACGACTTCGGTGAAGATCGGAAACTGGTGACCACAACACTTGAAATGTTCCGTCCTGACAAGTACGGTTCCACTTTCTTTTTTGTGGATATGGATTATAGCAGTGATGCTCGTAACGTCGATAACGGTATCTCCCTGGCCTACTGGGAAATTGCCCGCGCATTCAAGTGGAAAGAAACTCAGTCTATCATGCCTCGCGTGGAATACAATGGCGGAATTTTAAAGCTTGATGGGACTCTACCATTTGTGCCAATTGAAAACTGCTGGTTGGCCGGGGTTGAACATACCTGGGCATCAGCCGATTTCTCTAAAATATTCACCTTACAGGCTAACTACAAAAATATTGAAGATAAAGAAGATGCCTCGTTCCAGATCACTGCCGTATGGACGATCAAAATGCTGGAAGGAAAACTGGCATTTACCGGTTTTGCCGATTTCTGGAAAGAAGAAATGTTCTGGGGAACTGACTACAGATTCCTGACCGAACCTCAACTGTGGTACAACTTCTGTCCAAATTTTGCTGTCGGTTCTGAAATCGAGATCAGCAATAACTTTGTGAAAGACGGTTTTCAGGTGAACCCGACCCTGGCTGCAAAATGGACATTCTAACCTAAAAGCTGCGACCACATGATGAATAAATTCTTTAAACTCGACGAAAACCGAACAACGGTTAAAACAGAGCTATTGGCGGGTGTTACTACCTTTATGACCATGGCCTATATCCTGGCGGTTAATCCCAGTATTTTGAGTGCCACGGGCATGGACAAAAATGCGCTTTTCACAGCTACGGCTGTTTCCTCCATCATCGCTACCCTGGTTATGGCCCTGGTTGCCCGTTTGCCGTTTGCTTTGGCACCGGGTATGGGCTTGAATGCCTTTTTTGCCTTCACCGTGGTGTTGGGCATGGGCTACAGCTGGCAATTTGCCTTAACTGCCGTATTCCTGGAAGGGATCATCTTCCTGATTTTAACGGCTTTCAACATTCGTGAACTGATCGTAAATGCGATTCCGCTATCGATGAAACATGCCGTATCGGCCGGTATCGGTTTGTTTATCGCGTTTATCGGCTTTCAGAATGCCGGAGTGATTGTTAACAACGATGCCGTTTTGGTAGGTCTTGGCGACATGGGTTCTCCCTCCGTGTTGGTGGCCATGTTTGGCATCATCCTCACCGGAGTGCTCCTTGCCCTGAAAGTGAAAGGCGCTTTGCTGATCGGTATTTTTGCTGCCACTGTCGCCGGTATCCCGTTTGGTGTAACCCACCTTCCCGAAGGTCACCTGGTGGATGTTCCGCCGTCCGTATCGCCGATCTTCTTCAAAATGGACTTTTCGCAGGTTTTCAGCCTTGATATGCTGATTGTGCTGTTCACCTTCCTGTTTGTGGATATGTTTGATACGGTTGGGACCCTGGTTGGCGTTTCCTCAAAAGCGAACATGCTGGACGAAGAAGGCCGCGTTCCCCGCGTAAAACAAGCGCTGTTTGCCGATGCTATCGGTACTACCTGTGGCGCCGTGATGGGAACCAGCACGGTTACCACGTATGTTGAAAGTGCATCGGGCGTTGCTGAGGGCGGACGCACCGGGCTGACTTCATTGACAGTTGCCGGCTTGTTCCTGGTTGCCTTGTTTTTTGCCCCGCTGTTCACCATGATCCCCGGCGCGGCAACTGCCCCGGCTTTGGTTTTGGTAGGGTTGTTCATGTTGTCGCCCATCACGAAAGTGAACCTGGAAGACTTCACCGAATCCATCCCGGCTTTCCTGACCATCATCATGATGCCGCTGGCTTACAGTATTGCCGAAGGTATCGTGTTCGGGATGCTGTCTTACGTATTGCTGAAATTACTGACCGGCAAATTCAAAGACATTTCTGTCGTGATGTATGTGCTGGCCGCTTTGTTTGTACTGAAGTTTTTCATCTAGAAAAACCTGAAATACTTTTTTGAAAAAGGCTGTCCCCGATTTGCTAAAACTTCGGGAGGCAGCCTTTTCCTTTTTTCCGCAGTCAGTTCAGTTCATCTGAAAAACAAACCAGCCAAAACAGAAAATAAAAAGAAGAAGATAGAGAATAATCATCCACCGGTCCAGCAAAAGCTGACGTTGTTTTTCCCTTTTTATCCAAAGAAAAGTCCTTTTTTTCTGCTCAATCGTGGGTTCCTGAAATTGTAATCCAATGTGTTTATGCTCATAAATGGCTTCTTCCTTTTTCTTGAAAGGATTTTTACGTTTGGTAAGTTCGCGGTTGACCCTCATTCTGGCGATCATATCCGCTACATGTCCGGCGCTCGACATATTCTCAGAAGTTATTTTCTCGCTAATTTACCATAAAGAGATTACTTTTCCCAGTCCAGCAATCGTTTCTCGCCAGTTAGTTGTTGAATGCCGCTAATCTCCTGGGTCACTTCAATCACTCCTTTATACTCCCCTGCTTCATCGCGAACAGCAAAATACTGGATCAGAATTTTTTCGCTTTTGAAATTGATCCAAAAGTTGGCCTCATCCTTTGTGCCGCTTCGAAAGGCCGACACAATTTCTTCCACCACATGAACACTTTCGGGCGGGTGACAGTTGTGTACCTTGCGCCCGATAATGGCCTTGGTGCGGGGAAAAATGCGCTTTTTCGGTGTTGAAAAATACCGTACCGTATCGTGCTCGTCCACAAACGTAATATCAACCGGCAGGTGGTTGAAGATGCGGATGATCTGGTCGGCTTTCAAATTGCCGGTTTCGAGGTTCACCCAATCTCCTCCCGTTTCTGCAGACGAAGCAACTTGTTCTATTTTTTCAGCAGAAACATACGGAAAGCCTATTTCAGAACTATCAGAAAGCATTTGCTGAATCACCTCGGGCCGAATCGTTTCGAGGATGTGCGGAAAAAGAATGTGTTCTTCCCGGAAACGAATGGCCAGCATGTTAAAGAAAAGATCGCCGGCCGTCCGGTTAAATTGTTTCAGCTCGAGGTCGGGCGCTTCCAGCTGCTCACGAAGCGCTTTCATTTCCCGGCGGATGTCATCCTGATACGACCACATCAGCTGAACGCAGCGGTAGTCGGGCCAATGATTTTCCAGGGCAGGGAAAAGCACGTTCTCTTTGATCTGGTATTGCAAATCGAAAGCCCGGAGCTTTTCCATTTTTACCAGCAAGCTTTTTCGGGCCTCTTCGTTCGCCGGATCAAGGTTCAGCTGTTTGATGTCCGGCTTCATCGATTTCAGCAAGCTTTCCATTTCCCGGTTGTTCCGGGCCAGAACATCCAGAAAACTGTTTTCCGAAGGTTTCAGCGCTGGATAAGCCAGCAGCGGACTGTGGAACAAATGCAGGATTTTATTGGTGGCCGTTTTCAGTTCAGGTAAGTTCTTCTGTTCAGCAACCAACACATCAAACATGGCAATCACCTCGGAGGGTGTCACCTGACGAATCAGTTCCTGATGTGCGTTTACAAGCGCTGCCTTATCGCTGGTAGTGATCATCTGTTTGGCAAAGTCCACCAAAGCTTGCACCCGTTTCTCTTGGTTATTGGTAAAAGCTGACATATTTCTGAAGTTTAAATCCACTCCAAGATAAGACATTCAGCCCAAAAAACGGGTTAGGGGTTAAAAAACAAACTGAGCATCTGGTAACGGTATTCGAAAATCCGACGCAGCTGTTTCCTGACAAACAGGAAATAAGCAAGATGCCCCAGCACCGCAAAAGGTAGCTTGTAGGTTACTTTGTCGGTCATAATGATTCCGCCATTTGATTTCTCAAAACGATGTTCGTGATGCCACATCCGGTATGGACCGAAACGCTGTTCATCCACAAAATACTTCATCGATTCAACATGTGTAATTTCGGTGACCCAGTTGGTACTAAACCCGGGGAAAGGCGAAACGCGGTACGAAATAATCTGGCCAGGATACATCGTTACGTGATCTCCCGAAGTAATCCGGAAGCCCATGTGCCCGGGAGTAATTTTAGCGAGATTGGCCGGATTTGAAAAAAACTCCCAGGCCTCTTCTATCGAGACCGGGAGTTCTTGTTTCAGTTCGAGGGTATAAATACCCGAATGTTTTCTGATTGTTATCATGGCTTTTCACTTCAATTGAAGCTTTTATCCATAAAACAACACGAAAGCGCTTTTGTTTGATGATTTACCAGATATCTTAAACATTTTATATTTTAGCGCTTCTTGATCCCCTTCAGGTTGGTTGCAGCATCGGCTTTGATCAGACTGATGGCATAACCCCCGCCGGGAGCGCAAAACAGGTCCAGTTTGGTTTTGCTGGTCACCACGTACCGGTTGATTTGATATGCCTTCGGATTGTTGCGGTAATGCGCATCTTTTTGGTCGGCATAAATGGTGGCTACGTACTTGGCACCTTCGGGCAAAAAGTCGAGGCTGATCGTGGAAGTGCGTGCCTCCTCGTCGTTGGTGCGGCCAACAAACCAATTGTCGGTACCTTTTTCTTTTCGGGCATAAGTAATGAAGTCGCCCGGTTCAGCTTCCAGCACTTTGGAGTCGTCCCAATCTACCGGCACGTCTTTGATGAACTGAAACGCGTCAAGGTGCTTGTTGTAGGTTTCGGGTAGATCGGCAGCCATTTGCAGCGGACTGTACATCGTGACATACAGCGCCAGCTGGCGGGCAATCGTGGTATTCACCCACGAGTTGTTATCGGGGTTGTATTTACTCACGTCCTGCTCAAATATGCCCGGCGTGTAGTCCATCGGGCCACCAATCTGGCGGGTAAATGGCAGGATGGTAGTGTGGTCGGGCGTGTTTCCTCCAAATGCTTCGTACTCGGTGCCGCGTGCCGATTCGTTGCCAATCAGGTTGGGCCAGGTACGGCAAATGCCGGTAGGACGGACGGCCTCGTGGGCATTGACCATGACCTTGTAATCGGCTGCCTTTTCGATGGCATACTGGTAATGGTTCACAATATACTGGCTGTAATGCGTTTCACCGCGCGGAATGATGTCGCCCACGTAACCGCTTTTCACAGCGGGATAGCCGTGATCCACCATAAACTGATAAGCCTGGTCCATATGCCGCTCGTAATTGTGCACCGAGCCCGAAGTTTCGTGGTGCATAATCATTTGCACGCCTTTGGCTTTGGCATAATCGCGAATTTCCTCCAGATCAAAATCCGGATAGGGCGTAACGAAGTCGAACACATAATCTTTCGATTTACCAAACCAGTCTTCCCAGCCCTCGTTCCAGCCTTCCACCAACACACCGTCAAAACCATGCAAAACAGCGAAATCAATATATTCTTTTACATGGGCGGTGTTGGCAGCATGTTTCCCGTTGGGAGATACTTTGGAATAATCGGTTACACCCAACTGTACGCTTGGAAGATCGGCATAGGCCCACGAGCTTTTGCCGGTAATCATCTCCCACCAAACGCCAATGTACTTCATGGGCTTTATCCACGAAGTGTCTTCAATTTTACAGGGCTCGTTCAGGTTCAGAGTGATGTGCGACAACAAGATGTCGCCCGCCTTGTCAGACACGATCACGGTCCGCCACGGCGTGGTACAGGGCGCCTGCATATAACCTTTTTCGCCACGCGCATCGGGCGTCAGGTGCGAAGAGAAAACCAGGTTTTCATCGTCCAGGTCGAGGTGCATACAGGCATAGTTGATCAATGCAGCTTCGTGCAGGTTGATGTAGATGCCGTCATCGGTTTTCAGCATCAAGGCAGTCTGCACGCCGGTTGGCGACGACGGGGCTTGCGAGGCATTGGGCGTGATGGCCTGCTGTATCAGGCCCCGGATTTCGGAAAGCTTCGATTTGGTGTAGCTGTATTCCTGCGTATCGTAATCGCCGGGAATCCACCAAGCCGTATGGTCGCCGGTCATGGCAAACTGCGTTTTTTCTTCTTCGATGACGAAATAAATCAGGTTTGGCTGTTCGGGAAACTCATAGCGGAAGCCCAAGCCATCGTCAAACAAGCGGAAACGAATGACCATCAGCCTTTCGGTTTCGGCCTGGCGCAAGGTCACGGCCAATTCGTTGTAATAGTTCCGTATTTCGCTCACTTCACCCCAAACGGGTTTCCAGCTCTCATCGAAGGTATTTTGTTCCGTCTTTTCAATTTCAAAACCATCCAACAAATCGACTTCATCTTTCAAATCCAGTCCCAGGCTACTGGGGGCAATTACTGTTTTCCCTGTATAGAATAATTGATAAACCGGCTTTCCATCCACCACTTCAAATTGGAGTTTCTGCATTCCGTTGGGTGAAACCAACTCCGCGGCCTCCACAAATCCTGCCAGCAGAAACAACACAATCAGGAGCAAAACATTTTTCATTTAATTGATTTTTAAAAGGTTATTTATTCTGATTTAATGAATTTCCGGGTATAACTGCTTTTTTCGGTTTTAGCCTGAATGATGTAAAGACCTTGCTGAAACCGGTCAATCGGTAAAACAACCTCGTGGTCGGAGGTTTTAAGGTGTTTCACCAAACGGCCATCCATGCTGTAAAGTGCCAAATCGGTAATCCGGTCTGGGCAAGAGATTGAAATCCTGCTGCTTGCCGGGTTTGGGTACAACAACATGTCGGAAGCAGGTTGTAACACCGGTTCCTCCACCTCGGTAGCCAGGTCTTTAAACGCCGGCAACGGCTGGTCGGAATAGAGCCGGTATTCGCCAGGCTGCAAACTTAAAGCCATGCTTGTAGCAGTAGCATTGTAACTGGCGCCGGTAAAAAACTCGTGCCAGGTGCCGGTGTGCTGAAAGGGCACCTGCATGGTTTGTACGCTCATCCCGAAGTTGCCGATCAGCGTAATATGATGGTCGCCCAGCGCCAATTGGATGCTTTTCAGCTCGCCGGTTAAATTCAGCGTTTCGGCGCCCGAGGTGAACACCGGAAACTGGTCCCGCAACCGGAGCATGGCCGAGTAAACATCAAACAGCTTCATCCGGTCGGCATCGTCGAGGTATTCCCACTTCAGCGGCTTTTCGCCCACGCGCCCGTTAAAATCGATGGACACATCGTAGCCAAATTCGCCAAACTGCCAGATCATTTTTGGACCGGTGAGGCATAAAAAGAAGGCCGCCGCCAATTCGTTCCGTTTCAAGCCAGTGGTAAGGTTTTTTATGTTGTAACTTCCCAAAACATTACCATAGGTCAGGTTTTTATACATCAACCGTTCCTCGTCGTGACTTTCCATGTAGGCCACCAGGCCGGGTTTGGTGAACCCGCGCTTTTGCCACGATGCCCACGAAAAATCGGATTTTCCGCTTTCGTTGTAGCCCATCGTGGCCTCGTTGAAATTAAAGTTGGCATTTCCCCAAACCAGCATCCCGTTTTGGTAGCTGGTCAGGATTTTTTCTTCCGAGTTGTCGGCAAAATGTTCCAGGATAATGATGGCATCGGGTTTTACCGACCAGATATGGTCGGCCATCCGCTGCAGAATGGTAATCCGCGCAGCATCATAAGCGCTTCCGTCGCCAGGAGTATTGGTAAAGCCCTTTGTAAAATCGAAGCGAAAACCATCCACCTTGTATTCGTTAAGCCAGTAGCTGGTTACGCTGTCCACAAAAGCCCGGGTGTAGGGGCTGTCGTGGTCGAAATCGGATCCCCAGGCAAACACTGGGTTGGGCGAGGTTACGTTGAACCACGGATTATCGGCTGCCGGTTGGTTGTTGGCAGCATCCCAGTAGAGTTGAACCATCGGGCTGGAATTGTAGGCATGGTTCAGCACCATGTCCTGTATCACCAGAAAGCCGCGGCGATGGCATGAGTCGATCAGTTCTTTCAAATCATCTTTGGTCCCGTAAGCCTTGTCGGGCGCAAAATAGTAGTTCGGGTTGTAGCCCCAGCTACTGTTTCCTTCAAACTCGCTGAAGGGCATGAACTCCAGGGCGTTCACCCCCAGACGTTCAAAATAATCCAGGTTTTCGCGAATCGACTTGTACGTTTTCTCTTCTGTAAAATCGCGGATCAACAATTCATAAATATGCAGATCTTCAACCTCAGGCAGCGTGTAGTTCGTGGTTTCCCAGGTGTAGGGAACCTGCGCGGTTTGCAGCACCGAGGCACGGCCTTCGGTTTTTCCGGCCGGATAGCTGATCAGGTTTGGATAAACGGTTGAAGGAATGAAATGATCATCATAAGGATCGCTCACTTTGTCGCCATACGGATCGCCAATGCGTATTTCGCCGTCAACCAGGTACTGAAAAACATACTCACGCTGCGACTCCAGGCCCGAAACGGTCAGCCAAAAGTGATCACCATCCTGTTTCATCTGGTAGTCAGCATTGGGCAACCAATCGTTAAAATCGCCGATTACGTGTGCAAAGCTTTTTCCGGGCGCCAGTAGCGACAAGGTTACGGTTTGGTCGTCGATGTAATTAATGCCATCGCGGATTCCGGTCGGGCGGGATTCGGTAATCGCTTCATTCCGGATCGAAAAATAGAGCGAATCTTTGGCGGTTTGCCCGTCGGCCGCGGCGGTAATTTTAAGCCAGTAATTGCCGGCTTCTGTCAGACTGAAATCATGAATCAATTCGGTTGAATTGGCAGAAACAAGTTCCGTTTCGTCAAGCGTCAGCGACAAATTTGCCAGGGTGGAGGCCGTTGCTTCGACATGGATAGTCTCATTTTTCTGAAAGATAGACGTTGAGGCCGGTGATGACAAAGTCACATTCAGCCCCGATTCGTAAACCGTGACGTTGATGTTCTTTCCGCCGGTAGCTTTGCCCTCTATAGAACTGTCCGCGCTTCGAAAAACAAAAGCCATCTGTTTGATGGTTTCGCTTTGGGGCACCCCGTAAAACGAACGGATGTCGGGCGAAATCTGTAGTTGATAAATATTGGCCGAGATGCGCGTCATTTTGGCTTTCTCAACATTCACTTCCCAATCGGCAATCACATATTTCCAATCGTCGCCCGAGGTACTTTGTTCGGTAATCACGCCGGTGTGGGCATACACATCGCCCGTGTAATCTTGCAGGCCAGCCGTTCCCTCCGTAGCATCAAAGGTGATGGTTACCGGCTGATCACCTATGGCAAATGACGGGGTGGTGGTAACCTGGCCATAACCAAGCAGCAAAAGAAGTTGAAAAAATGAAAAAAGTAGGAGCTTGTTTGTCATGGCATTTATCATTCAATCGTTACAAAAAAATAAAGGGCTGCCTGTACTGTGCGGGCAGCCCTTTGCATATCAGATTAATTCGCAGTAATCGTATAAGTAAATCCGGTAGCAGAATTTAAGATCAGCTCAATGTGGTAATTTCCGGCAGTAACGGCAATATCCGATCCACCTGGTTCAAGCGAACCGTCGGCGTCGTTATCTCCCAAGTTGATATCCCAGCCGTCATTGGCACGGAACTTAATTTTACCATCAGTCAAGGTGATATCGGCACTCCAGGTATATTCGCCTTTTGCAGTGGTGTTCAGTGTCATATTGGTATCATCACCCCATCCTCCCGGGGTTGCATCACCAATGATTCCCCAGGCGGTTTCGACAACCGAATACGACATGTCGTTGAAGTTGGTCCGTACCCGGTAGAATCCGTCAGCAGCAACCGACAGGTTATCTTCATCCGTTTGAGCCAGCATGCCGGCAGTGGTTTTGCTTGCTCCCCAGTCACCATCCCATCCGGCATTTGTCGGAACAAATTTAAATCCGCCGCCATCAACCGTGATATATTGGTAGGTGTCGAAAACTCCTGATTCTACCATTTGCATCGCAACGGCATTGGCCGGGTTCCAGTCTGCTGCCACCGAGCCGCCCAAAATTTTGGGAGCATCGGTAACTGTCAGCGTTTTAGTATTCAGGTCAACCACCACCAGGTATGTCCCGTCAACCGGTCCGTTGTTGGTTATGTCGCCACCATTGGCAGAACATCCGATAAAATTATCAAAACGATCTGCTCCGATTCCGTTGTCCCAGCTTCCTTGTACCGGGAAGAATTTGAAATCTTTACCGGCTTTCAGTTCAAAGGTGCCGGTCCAAACTCCGGGAGCAATGATGTTCATGATCAGGGCATTTTCAATAGTCCAACCGGCACTGGTAGCTTCACCAACAATATACAGGTTGGATTTTGCTTCAGCGATGGTGTAGGTTCCTTTGTTCATGTCGAGGGTAACGATGTATCCCTTACCTGCACCATCGAACGTGATGTTGCCGTTTTTGCCTTTGGGGCCGACGATGCCTTCGGAACCGTCGCCTCCCAGGTTACCCCAGTCGAGGTCGCCCCAGCTGGGCTGGCCAACGAATTTGAGCATCGCCCCGTCTTTAATGGCCGTTTCAATGGTGTAAATCCCTTCCGACTTTTTGATCATGGCCGGCGAGTTCTCCGGGCTCCAGGAGGCTACCGTATCCGTATAGTCGCCAACCAGGTAAACTTCAGCAGGGTCAAAAGTGTAAGTGGTTGTTCCAACCTGGAAAGGAGCAATGGTCAACTCACTGTTTGTGAAGTCAGCTTTTACCTCGTACCAACCTGTTTCGCCGGTAAATTTGAAGTTGCCATCTTCGTCACCTGCCTCTGCAATGTTGGAAGATACAGTCGCAAACTTACCATAGTTGTATGCAAACCCGCCGTCGGACTGTGCATCCGAGAAGCGGAATGCACCGTCTGCGGTTAGTTTCAGGTATTTATAGAACACATCGCCATCTTTCAGGGCGGCCAGAGCATCAGAACTGGTAAACCCGACTTCGGTTGCTGTTCCCATCATATAGAATGCAGAAGGAACAGGAACATCCAGGTATGGGGTTACTTTCATGGAAAACGGCTCGGTGTACAGGTCTGCCAAGTGTTCATTTGAAGCAGCACGAATACGAATTTCGATCTCGACCTTTTCAGCAGGATTGTACCGCTTCATCAAAGCAGCATTTAGTTGCCCGATGGTCACGGTCATTTCTGTTGCAGCAATCCGGTCAAATTCGATTGGATTTGCAAAATTAGTGCCTTTGGTATCCAGTTGCAGGAAATAACGCACCCCAATGTTATCGGCATAAACCGGAGCTGTCCAACTTAGTGAAAGTAAGGTTCCGTTTTCGTTCCGTTTAAAAAGGACGGTGTCAATGTCTGATGAAGGTTGATTAACCCATACCGGGGCAGTGCCTTCAACCGGTGTTTTGACTGGCGGAGTCATAAAATCTTCTTCGCAGGAGAAGGCAAAAACCGCCAGTATCAGTATTAGAAAATAGCTTATGTTTTTCATCTCTATTTAGTTTTACCAGTTTGATTAATGAAGTCAAGCTCAATGGTTCTTTCCCCTCCATCGATATTAACCCTATCCTGATCACCGCCATCTGCCCGGTATTCAATCTTCCCATTAAGGAATATGAACTCGGCATGCCACCAGTCGGCAGCGGAAATGTACGGATGGGTAACATGAAGTCTTAGTTCGCCACCCAAAAGGCTTTTGGTCAAATACATCGTCTTGTTTGCAGCATCCAGTTTAAACCGGTTCTCTTCGGTAACAGAACTAACAGGCCATGCATTAACATTCGGTCCGCAGATATAAATATTGGCAGGTTCAATCAGTAATTTATTGGTTGCCAGGTTTACACCAACCGTATAATAGCCTGCCGTTCCGGGAACAGGTATATCTTCACCTCTATTATCAACTGTTCCCAAGGTGTATTCGCCATTAACAGGATCCCCGATTTTACCAATCACCCCTTTGTAGTTCACATCAGAACAAAGCTTAAATGTTCCGGTAGCTTCCATCCATACGATAGTCCAGGAATCATCTGGTTCACTGTGTATTTTATTGAACTTAAGCTTATTGTTTTGTGCAATGCGCCCTACGCCGTCGCCAAACAAGTAGAAGGTATTCGGAGCAAACAGAATATCCAAATAGGGTGTTGTTTTAAAATTAACAACCGCAGAGTACAACGTATCAACTCCACTGAGCGAATGGGTCATGATCCGTGCTGAAACCGTAGCTTCCGCATCTACCGGCAATCCCAATGACTCGGTAAGGAATTCATTGAAAGCGCCCACAGTGAATGCGAACGAATTATCTGATGCATCAACATCAAAAGTAAAAGGATTGGTAAAGTCGTCCGAAGCAGCAAATTGCAGTTTGTGCGTTTTAACAATATTCACTCCGTAAGTTGCAGGAGTGTACGAAACCGTGAGCGTTTCGGCTTTTTTATCCTTTGATATCTCCAAAGTTGTACCCAACCCCTGAATATTAGTTGCCGGCACATACTCTGAATCATTTAATTTTACGATATCATCATCCTCACACGCAAACAAGGTAATTGTGAGGCATGCTATCAGCAGGTATTTAAATTTTTTCATGGTAATCTAATTAATAAGATTAATAACCAGTGGTTTGCGTTAAATTCGGATTGGCATTAATGTCAGAGCCGGGTATCGGGAAAAGATTGTATTTTGCATCAATTGATTTTCCTGCAGCTACAGCTCCTTTCCAAGGCCAGATGTATTCTCCGCCGGCTAATTTGCCAAAACGTCTTAAGTCGGTTCTTCTGTGGCACTCCCAGAACAATTCGCGTCCACGTTCATCCAGTAAAAACTGAAGGGTAAGGTCGGCCTCTTCAATATTGCCGGAATTATCGCCGTAAGCTCTTTCCCGGATTTGGTTGATGTAGGTTACGGCTGTTCCCATATCGCCACCTGAGCCACCGCGAACAACGGCTTCAGCGTACATCAGCAAAGCATCGGCATATCTGAACAGCGGGAAATCGGTATCCGGATGTGACAGGTTTACGCCAACCACACCACCCGAAGTAATGTTACGGAACTTGCGTAAAGCATAACCATCGCGGAAATTGAAGATATCTCCTATTTCCAGGGTTTGGCCTTCTGTCCAAATCAATGCACGGCTGTCGGTTTCGCCGGTAATGTCATCAAAAAGACTGACGAATGATTTGGTGGTCCGGTTTCCTCCCCAACCACCATCAATACCAGATTCGCTGGCCGGCATATCGCCACCTACTGTTGAGTGGATCAGGAATGTCATTCCACCCCAGGTTTGGGTGTGTTCTCCGTCACATACAAGCGGAAAAATGATTTCATTGCTGCGCAGGTTATTATCAGCCAGGAAAAGATGTTCGTAATTCGGCTCCAGGCTATAACCCCCATTAATTACTTTTTGAGTGTAAGTGACACATTCCGTGTATTTTGGTGTGCCAATATACGTATCTGCATTTAAGTACAGTTTTGATAAAACCATCCAGGCAGCAGCCTGGTCGGCCCGTCCGTATTCGTTGGTACGTGGCGCTGGTAACTCGCTTTCAATTGCTTTGAGTTCCGACTCGATGTAATCAAATAGCTGTTGTGCTGTTGCTTGTTCCGGGAAGAAGAAAGAACCTACCGGATCTTCTTCAGTAACAAAAGGACCCGTACCAAACATATCCAGCAAATGCCAGTAAGCCAGTGCTCTTAAAAAGCGGGCTTCGGTATTGTACGCTTTAAATTCGTCCTGATCTTTTGTCAATGAAATCAGGTTGTTACAATAGGCTACTTCAAGGGTGATACGATAGTACATGGCAGTTATAAACTCGTTGGATGCCGTCCAGTCCATATCGTGTAAGTCACGCAGGTTTCCATCGTTCCAGGCGCAAATAGCCTCGTCGGTAGTTAATTCCTGGTGGTTCCAAAGCTGACGTAAATAAGATGAGAAGCCACCGTCAATACTGCTGATATCGGGTTCTCCGTCAACTCCTGTTTGTCCGCCAACCACAAAGGCGGCATAACACTTGGCCAGCATTCCTTTGTAGGAGGCATCGTCCGTCAGTTTATCCGCCGTGAGCAAATCTTCGTCAAGAGGCACAGTGTCCAAATCGTTGACGCATGAGCCCAAGGCAAAGAGAAGCATCACCATTGCGATTGCGCGATATTTTATACTATATATTGTATTCATGATTGTATTGGATTAACGATTAAAAGCTTACACTAAGTCCAAACAAATAAACTCTTGGGCGAGGATAGATGTCGTTATCAATCCCTTCGTTTACTTCGGGATCCAATCCGCTGTAGTCGGTAATGACAAATACATTTTGAACCGAAGAGTACAAACGTAAGTTAAGGTCCAAGCCAGCTGATTTTTTGAGGAGCTTCTTAAAATTATATCCCAACGTCACATTGTCCATCCGGAAGAATGAGGCATCTTCCAGGAAGTAATCAGAGTATTGCTGTGCCGTGGTGAACTTCGAATTATTGATTTCTGAGGGCATATTGGTCAGATACTCATTAACCGTTAGCTCCTGGTAGCGGGCGCCAACAATTACGTTGTTATAGATCTGTCCTCCAATTGAAGCACGGGCGTTGAACCCAAAATCAAAGTCTTTGTAATAAAGCATGGAAGAAAGTCCCATGAATACATCCGGAGCCGGTGACTCTGCATAGTATTTGTCGTTTTCATTGACGATTCCGTCATTGTTTCGGTCAACATATAATCCTTCAATGGGTTTGCTGTTTGCATCGTACACTTGTTCATAAACATAGAACGTATTTAGCGGATAGCCCACAGCCTGCTTTTGAATCGTATTACCTACACCAACGCCACTAATGTTTCCCACATCAACACCTTTATAGTTTGGATCGTCGTAGTTGGTCAGTTTCGTAATCTTGTTTTTGTTGCGGGTAAGGTTGAAAGTAAGCTCCCAGCTCAAATCTTTCGTGCTTACCGGTATTGCGTTAACAGACAATTCAAGACCAACGTTTTCCAGGTCGCCTACGTTGGTTAGCAAGCGGTCTGTAAAGTTGGTTCCTGCCGGTACCGGAATGGTGTTCAACAAGTCTTTTGTATCCCGTTTGTAAAAATCAACAGTTCCGCTTAAACGGTTGTCGAAAAAACCAAAATCAAGACCAGCGTTGTAGGTTGTCGTTTTCTCCCATTCCAGGCTCTGGTCATAGCCATCCGGACGAATAAGCGTGTAGTATTGATTGCCCAACTTGTATTGTGTACGTGAGTCACTCAAACGATAAATACCCAGGTAAGGATAGTCTCCACTGTTTAATTCCTGTTGACCTGTGAGTCCGTATCCTAAACGAAGTTTCAGATTACTTACAGCCTTCAGGTCTTGCATGAATGGTTCTTCAATGATACGCCATCCCAAAGCTGCTGATGGATAATATCCCCAACGGTTGTCTTTGTGGAAGCGAGAAGAACCGTCAGCCCTTACCGTTGCAGTCAGCAAGTACCTGTCTTTGTACGAGTAGTTTGCCCTCCCGAAGAATGACACCAGGTAGTTTTCTGTCTCGTCTTTTGAATCAACAATTTTGGTGTTGAAACGGTCAAATTCTTTAGCGGTAGCATCAGACCAGAAATGTTGCCATTCGTAACCGGCCATGGCGTCCAATCTACTTTCAATTTCCGGCAGGACTTTTTGGTAATTTAAATAGAAGTTAAAAAGCTTGTTACGACGTGTTTGAGTATAGTCACGTTTTACGCCTGATGAAGCTGTTTGCACCCATGAAGCAGAAAGATCGGTATTGGTAAAACCATCACTGTCCGATTCATCTAAACCTACTTTCAACGTGGCAGTAATATCGGGGAAGAAGTGTAGTTTGTAATTTGCCTGTGCATCAATGATGTACCGGTTAACATCCGATTCATCATGACGTTGTTGCAATTGAGCTACCGGGTTACGGGTTCCGTTTACGTTCCGCGATCCATCGGGCATCAACCAGGTGGTATAACCGCCGTAAATACCGGTGTTATTGAATACAGGTTTGGTTGGGTCGAAACGAAGCGCGCTTCCAATGGCGCCACGCTCAGCAAAGCGGTTGCCAACATTCATGTACTTGATGCCGGCTGTTAATTTCAGGTGATTGTCAAGCAAGCTTGGATTAACCTTAAAAGTTGCTGTTTTTCTATCCATGGATGAAGTTCTCAGAATACCGAACTGGTCAGTATAACCTACTGATGCACGGAATGGAATTTTATCAAGAGCACCCGATACACTTAAATTATGTTCGTGCCCGATGGCTGTTTGAAAAATCTCATCTTGCCAGTTGGTATTGGCATTGCCCATTAGTGCCGGATTAACGGAGCTGCTTACTTGTGCCCGTTCGTTAACCAAAGCCCTGAATTCGTCAGCATCCAATACATCAATGTATTCTTTAATCTCGCTGACATTCATTTTCGATTCCAGTTCAACCCGGAGATCCTGATTTTGCTTACCTTCTTTCGTGGTAATGAGAATTACCCCGTTTGAAGCCCGGGAACCATAGATCGCGGTTGAAGAAGCATCTTTCAATACCGTGAATGAAGCTATGTCATTCGGGTTTATGGATGTTAACACGTTGCTCATTCCGTCGATGGTACGGTTGTCAATTGGCATTCCGTCGATCACAATTAACGGATCGTTACTGGCTGACATGGAAGACCCCCCGCGAATCCGGATCTTGGCTGAAGAACCTGGTGCTCCACCTTCTGTTTGAATAAGGACACCGGCTACTTTCCCCTGAAGCAGGTCTTGTGGTGAGCTGGTTGCTCCCTGGTTAAAATCAGATGAACTAACAGAGGCTACAGCTCCGGTTGCATCTTCTTTGCGTATCTGGCCATAACCAATCACCACCACTTCTTCCAGCTGCTCGGTATCAATTTCCAACACAATGTTAACGGTAGTTGCCTGGCCAACCAGATGTTCTGTGGTTTTGTATCCAATATAGGAGAATTGGACTGTCGTACCAATCGCTACGGATAGGGTATAGTCCCCGTCGAAATTAGTTATGGTACCATTTGTGGTCCCTTTTTCAACAACGGTAACGCCCGGTAGCGGTTCGCCGGTTGCACTGTCGGTAACCCTCCCGGTTAAACTAATTACCTGGGCAAAGCCGGTATGGGCTATCATTAATCCCAGGACCATTAGCAGGACTTTCAAGTTTTTGCGAATAATCTTCATGTTACTTTGTTATTAGTTCTTGAATTCAATTAGGTCATCACGTTCTACATTGATTTTTAGATCATTTACATTCCATTTTACTCGATTTTTACTCCATATTTTTTTATCCGATGGTGCAATGATATGGCTTTTCCGAACATCATTTTACGTTTTTTAACATCCTGCGAACCGCAAACGTTTGCGGTGACGTTTGCACCGATTATGTTACAAAACAGGTAGTTACTGGTGGGTGTGTTTTGATCTTCATTTGGTTTTGCAGCAGCCTTTCACCCGCTATTCAGAATTAATTCTTACATTTATTTCTATTATTGCAGCAACCTTTACCCATCACCATGAGAAGCAGTCAGGTTACCATAAAAGATATTGCCCGTATCCTCGGGATTTCGCCATCCACCGTTTCGCGCGCCCTGAAAAACCATCCCGACATCAGCGACGAAACCAAAACAGCCGTAAACGAACTGGCCCTGAAACTGAAATATCAGCCCAATGCCGTTGCGCTCAGCCTGAAGCACAGCCGCAGCAATACCATCGGGGTCATCATTCCGGAAATTGTGCATTACTTTTTTTCGTCGGTGATCAGCGGAATTGAAGATGTGGCCTACGAGGCCGGATTTACCGTGATTATCTGCCAGTCGAACGAAAAGTACGACCGCGAAGTGGCCAATGCCAAAATGTTGTTGTCGCACCGGGTGGACGGGGTTTTGGTGTCCGTCTCAAAAGAAACCACCAATTTTGATCACCTGACCATGTTGCAGGAAGGCGGATTGCCGCTAGTATTTTTCGATCGGATTGTTCCCGAAATTACCGCCGATCAGGTCATTATTGACGATGAAGAAGCGGCCTACAAAGCCACCAAACATTTAATTGAAAACGGTAAAAAACGCATTGCTCACTTTGCCGGGCCGCAAAATCTGGTGATTGGCCGCGACCGCAAAGAAGGTTACCTGCGTGCCATCCGCGAGGCCGGCCTGCAAGTTGATCCCCAGCTGATCATTGATGCCGATACGTACGAGAAGGCCCTGATTGCCACCCACCACCTGCTGGCGATGGGTAACCCACCCGATGGCATTTTCGCCACCAACGACCTTACCGCCATCGGCGCCATGCAAGCCCTGCAAAAAAAGGGAATCAAAATCCCGCAAGAAATTGGCGTGGTGGGTTTCAGCGACGGTCGTTTTTCGGGCATTACCGAGCCCAACCTGACTTCGGTTGACCAGCACGGTTACGAAATGGGCTCTGTGGCCACCGAAATTTTGCTGAACCGACTGTTGAGCCCGATTGAAACCTATGTTCCCCAAACCCGGGTTTTGAGCGCCAATCTGATTGTGAGAGGCTCGTCGAAATAAAATATTTCACATTTTTTAGTTTTTTTCTGCAAACGTTTGAAATGGGGCTTGCAAGTTATTTTTGCCCTGTTTATAAAGCTTTTACAGACTGCTCTTTGTCCAAAGCACTTGCATTTGTCCAAATTACCTCCCTATATTTGCATTGTTCATCCGATATTTTACTTCGAACTTACTCCATATTTCACCTTCCGGTTTGGCGGGTGTCTTCCGCTGTTTTATTCTAAAATTATTGTTTTATGAAGAAGAAGCCTGTTCTTAGTTTCTGGCAGATTTGGAACATGAGCTTTGGCTTTCTGGGCATCCAGTTTGGGTTTGCCCTGCAGAATGCCAATGTTTCGCGCATATTCCAAAGCCTGGGTGGCGATGTTGACCGTCTGGCCGTTTACTGGCTGGCCGCTCCCGTTACCGGATTGATCGTTCAGCCCATCATCGGCCATTACAGCGATAAAACGTGGGGACGTTTGGGGCGGCGGCGGCCGTATTTTTTGGTTGGCGCCATCCTGGCCTCGCTGGCTTTGTTCGTAATGCCCAATTCTCCCCTGTTGTGGATTGCCGTCGGCACCCTTTGGATCATGGACGCGTCCATCAATATATCGATGGAACCTTTCCGTGCCTTCGTGGGCGACATGCTGCCCAGCGAACAGCGGACAAAGGGATTCGCCATGCAAAGTTTTTTCATCGGCACGGGAGCCATTGTGGCTTCGTTTCTGCCCTACGCCATGACCAACTGGTTCGGCGTAGCCAACGTGGCTGAGGCCGGGCACATTCCGCCTTCCGTAAAATGGTCGTTTTACATTGGCGGGGCTGTTTTCTTCCTGGCCGTACTCTGGACGGTTGCCCGCACCAAAGAATACTCGCCCGATGAGCTGAAATCATTCGAAGCGGAAAAGATCGCCTCCAATCCGTCGGCCAAACTGGTATTGAAAACGGCATTCGAGCTGATTGGCAAATTCACCCGGAACGGAATATTTTTTGCCATCGCAGGTTCCATCCTTAGTTATGTGTTTTTCTTTTTCGACCTGGAAAAGGAACTGTACATCCTGAGCGGCGGTCTGCTGGTTTTCGGGCTGATCCTGTTATTAACCGGCTACCTGGCCAAAATCAATAAAGCCAAAAACGGTTTGGTAGAAATTGTCACCGACATGATGAACATGCCCCAAACCATGGGGCAGCTGGCTGTTGTTCAGTTTTTCTCGTGGTTTGCGCTGTTTGCCATGTGGATTTACACCACAGCCGGGGTTACCAGCCATGTGTACGGAACGTCCGACACAGCCTCGGAACTATACAACGAAGGGGCCAATTGGGTGGGGGTTTTGTTTGGCGTGTACAACGGCTTTGCCGCAGTAGTGGCTTTTCTGCTGCCGGTGCTGGCCAAATACACCAACCGGAAAATCACCCATGCCGTTTCGCTGGTGCTGGGCGGAATCGGGTTGGCTTCGTTTTATGTGGTGCGCGATCCGAACCTGCTGCTTCTTTCCATGCTTGGCGTGGGTGTGGCCTGGGCCAGCATTTTGTCCATGCCATATGCCATTCTCACCGGATCGTTGCCAAGTAATAAAATGGGGACGTACATGGGGATTTTCAACTTCTTTATCGTGATCCCGCAAATCCTGGCTGCCAGTATACTGGGCTTTTTCATGAAACATTTGTTTGGCGGACAGGCCATTATGGCCTTGCTGCTGGGCGGCGCGTCCATGCTGATAGCCGCCGTTTCTGTATTGTTTGTTGATGATATTGACAGTCCTAATAAGTAATGGGATGAGAAAATTGAAAGCATGTCTTTTTGACCTGGACGGCGTGATTGTAGATACCGCCAGATATCATTTCCTGGCCTGGAAGCAACTGGCCCGCGAACTGGGCATTGATTTTACCGAAGAGCACAACGAACTGTTGAAAGGCGTCAGCCGGATGCGTTCGCTGGATATCATCCTGGAAATCGGGGGGAAAACATTATCCGAAGAAGAAAAAACAGCATTGGCCGATAAAAAAAATAATGCCTATCTGGAATATATCCTGAAGATGGATGAAAGCGAGATATTGCCCGGTGTGAAATCGTTCATCACCGAACTGAAAAACAACCATATCCGGGTTGCCTTGGGTTCGGCCAGCAAAAACGCGCAGCTGATCCTGAATCGGCTGAATATTGAGAACCTGTTCGACGCCGTCATTGATGGCAACAAGGTTTCGGAAGCCAAACCCGACCCCGAGGTATTTCTGAACGGAGCAGCCAAGTTGAAAGTGGAACCGGAAGCCTGTGTTGTTTTCGAAGATGCCCTGGCAGGCGTCGAGGCAGCCAAAAATGCCGGCATGTTTTGCGTGGGTGTTGGCGACCAAACCACCCTGAAAGCAGCTGATCTGGTCATTTCGGGATTTGCGGATTTCACCCTGGGAAAGCTGAAAGCAAGCATGCAAAAAGATAGTTACCTACATGTTAAATGAGAAACTGGTATGAAGGAATATATTGTGCACCACGAATGGAAAGTTATTGAAGAAGGCTTTCATCCCGAATACAACCGGGTTTCCGAAAGCCTGTTCAGCTTGGGCAACGGGCATACCGGACAACGTGCAAACTTTGAGGAGAAATACTCGGGCGACAGTCTGCCGGGAAACTATGTAGCCGGGGTTTACTACCCCGACAAAACCCTGGTGGGCTGGTGGAAAAACGGCTACCCGGAGTATTTTGCCAAAATATTGAATGCGGCCAACTGGATTGGCATCCGCGTTGAAGTTGAAGGAGAAGAGCTGGACCTGGCAACCGCCCGGGTCCACGCTTTCCGCCGCGAACTGGACATGAAAAATGCCCTGCTCACCCGATCGTTTACCGCCGAACTTCCCTCAGGGAAAATAGTTGAAGTATTTGCTCAACGTTTTCTGAGCATCAAAGAAAAAGAGCTTGGAGCTATTCGTTACAGCATCAAAAGCCTCAACTTCTCGGCGCCGGTAAAAATTACCTCGTTTATTGACGGCGATGTAAAAAACGAAGACTCCAACTACGACGAAAAGTTCTGGATGGAGATCGAAAAAAAGGCCGGCGACCAGGAAGCCTACCTGCTGATGGAAACCAAAAAAACCGGCTTCCATGTTTGTCACGGTATCGCTACCCGCCTGTTTAAAAACGGGCAAAACCTGTTTGCTGCCGGCCCGAAAGTTGATCGCGAAAAGTACCTGGCCAACACTTTTGTAGTGGATTTGCAGGAGGGCGAAGAATTGCTGATCGAAAAATTTGCCGCGATCAACTCTTCGTTGTACATCAACAGGAACGAACTGCTGGCGGAGACGGAAAAATCAGTTCAAAAAGCACTGACAGCAGGTTTCGACCAGTTGTTTGCCGAACACAGCAAATGCTGGGAAGAAAAGTGGGAAACCGCCGATATCCGCATCGAAGGCGATGTGGCGGCACAACAGGGCATCCGGTTCAATATTTTCCAGTTGATGCAAACCTATACCGGCGATGACGAACGCCTGAACATTGGACCCAAAGGGTTCACCGGCGAAAAATACGGTGGCGTAACATACTGGGACACGGAGGCTTATTGCTTGCCCTTCTTTTTGGGGACCGCCCCGCAGCAAGTGTCCCAAAACCTGTTGATTTACCGCCACAAACACTTGCAAAAAGCCATCGAAAATGCCCAAAAGCTAGGCTTCGAAAACGGTGCGGCCCTGTACCCCATGGTAACCATCAACGGCGAAGAATGCCACAACGAGTGGGAAATCACCTTCGAAGAAATTCACCGCAACGGGGCCATCGCCTTTGCTATTTACAACTACATCAACTACACCGGCGACCGCGAATACCTGGCCCCCTTCGGGTTTGAAGTGCTACTAGCCATTTCCCGGTTCTGGGCACAGCGAGTCAACTGGTCCGATGCCAAACAGGCCTATGTGATCCTGGGCGTTACCGGCCCCAACGAGTACGAAAACAACGTCAACAATAACTTCCACACCAACAGCATGGCCGTTTGGACCCTGAAATACATGCTGGAAACGATTGATTACCTGAAAAAAGAACAACCCTATTTGTGGGAAGAACTGGTGAACAAGTGGAAGTTTAACGAAGTGCAGGAAACTACCAACTGGAAGGAAATCATCGAAAACATGTACTTCCCCTATGACGAGGAGTTGGATATCTACCTGCAACAGGACGGCTTTCTGGATAAAGAAATTATTCCGGCGGTTCACCTCGACCCGGCCGAACGCCCTATCAATCAGCACTGGTCGTGGGACCGGATCCTGCGTTCCTGCTACATTAAACAGGCCGACACGCTGCAAAGCTTGTACTGGTTTCAGGATGATTACGACATGGAAACCCAGCGCCGCCACTTCGATTTTTACGAACCGATAACAGTCCACGAATCTTCACTATCATCGTGCATTCACGCCATCCTGGCCGCCCGTATCGGCCGCGAAGAAAAAGCCTACGAAATGTACCTGCGCACGGCCCGTCTCGACCTGGACAACTATAACAACGACACCGAAGACGGCCTGCACATTACCAGCATGGGCGGCACCTGGATGGCCTTTGTGGAAGCTTTCGGCGGCATGCGCGTGGTAAACGGGCAACTGCACCTCGACCCGTTCCTGCCAAAATCATGGAAGGGATATGCCTTTCGCATCAACTTCCGCGATTCGCACCTGGAAATCCGCATGGCCGACGAACTGACCATTATCAACCACAATCCGGGTACGGTGAACCTGACCATCTGGGGAGAAGAACATCTCCTGAACGGAAACCAACATTTAAACCTAAAACGAAAAATACACGCATGAAAAAGCTAGTTTCCCTGTTTATCATTTTAATTGCACACGTTGAAATCCTGTTGGCCGTTGGTATTGACCGCGTAGAACCCATGTTTTGGTGGGCAGGCATGAAAAACCCCAACCTGCAACTGATGGTTCATGGCGAAAATATTTCCGATACCAAGGTGGAACTGACCTACCCCGGCGTTACACTAACCAGTGTTACCCGCGTGGAAAACCCCAACTACCTGTTTATCGACCTGAAAATAGCACCCGATGCAAAGCCCGGCTCGTTTGCCATTTCATTTCTTTCGAAAAAGAAAACAGTGGCCAGTTACCTGTATGAACTGAAAGCCCGCGAAAAAGGCTCGGCCCTACGCCAGGGATTCAACCCATCGGACGTGATTTACCTGATCACCCCCGACCGCTTTGCCAACGGCAACCCGGACAATGATGCTATGCCCGGCATGAAAGAGCTGCCCAACCGGGCCGATAAAGACGGGCGGCACGGCGGCGACCTGCGGGGAATCATCAACAGCCTCGACTACCTGAATGATTTGGGCTTTACAGCTATTTGGCTGAACCCGGTGCTCGAAAACAACATGACCCGCACATCGTACCACGGCTATTCCACCACCGATTTTTACCGCGTTGACCCGCGTTACGGTTCCAACGATGAGTATCGTGAACTGAATGACGAACTCGACAAACGCGGCATGAAACTCATTATGGACATGATTTTCAACCACTGCGGATCGGAACACTGGTGGATGGACGACATGCCCATGCCCGACTGGATTAACAATTACCCCGAACACAAAATCACCTCGCACCGCCGCACCGTGAACCAGGACCCGCACGCTTCGGAAATTGACAAACACGAAATGGCCGACGGCTGGTTTGTACCCACCATGCCCGACCTGAACCAGAAAAACCCATTCATGGCCACTTACCTGATCCAGAACAGCATTTGGTGGATCGAATGCGTCGGGCTGGAAGGCATCCGGCAGGACACCTGGCCCTACCCCGACAAGGATATGATGGCCGAATGGACCAAACGGGTGCTGGAAGAATACCCGAACTTCAACATCGTGGGCGAAGAATGGAGCCTGAACCCGGCCATCACCTCATACTGGCAACTGGGCAAGCACAATGCCGACGGCTACCAGTGCTACCTGCCCAGCCTGATGGACTTCCCGTTGCAACACGCCGTCAGCACTGGCCTGAGTGCCGAAGAAGGCTGGAACGACGGACTGATCCAACTGTACGAGATGCTGTCCAACGATTTTTTGTATCCCGATGCAGCCAATTTGGTGGTTTTCCCAGACAACCACGACATGTCGCGCTTTTACACCCAAGTGGGCGAAGATGCGGACCTGCTGAAGCTGGGGTTGACCTACTTCCTGACGACACGCGGCATTCCGCAGATTTTCTACGGGACCGAAGTGCTGATGTCCAATCCGGGAACGGACGATCACGGCATTATCCGCAGCGATTTTCCCGGAGGCTGGGAAAACGATGCTGTGAATTCGTTTACAGGAGTTGGCCTTTCTGCTCAACAAAAAGACATGCAAAACTACCTGAAAACCATCCAAAACTGGCGGAAAGAAAAGAAAGCGATCCATACCGGAACGATGAAACACTTTGTGCCGCAGGACGGCATGTACGTCTATTTCCGCTATAATGATAAGGATACCGTGATGGTCGTCCTCAACAAAAACCGGGAAAGCAAAAACCTGGCAACCGAACGTTTTGCCGAGGTGATGAAAGGCTACCAAACCGGTACCGACATCATCTCATCGAACCAGATAACTGACCTGAAAAGCATTCCCGTTCCTGCACGTTCGGCCATGATCATTCAACTTGAAAAATAACCCATCATGACAAACAAAACCAAATACATTTTGCCCGCCGTCTTTATTTCGATGTGGGTTGGAATAGCGCTAACGGCCTGCCAGCCCAAACAAAAGCCGGCAGACCAACAGGAAGAAACAAGCTCGCGCATTCAGCCGGAGTGGCTGAAAGACGCCGTGCTGTACGAAGTAAACATCCGCCAGTACACGCCCGAAGGCACGTTCGATGCCTTCGCCGAACACCTGCCCCGGCTGAAGGAACTGGGCGTGGACATCCTCTGGATCATGCCCATTCACCCTATTTCAATAGAAAAACGAAAAGGCAGCCTGGGCTCATACTACGCCGTGCAGGACTACACCGGCATCAATCCCGAGTTTGGAACGCTTGACGATTTCAAGGAGCTCGTTGGCCAGGCACACAACCTGGGCTTTAAAGTCATCATCGACTGGGTGGCCAACCACACCGGCTGGGACAATCCATGGATTTTCAACCATCCGGAGTGGTACACCACCGATTCAACCGGCGCGATCATTTCGCCCGATCCGGATTGGACGGACATTGCCGACCTGAACTTTGACGTGCCGCAAATGCGCCGTGCCATGATTGATGCGATGGACTACTGGCTCACCGAAACCAATATCGACGGTTTTCGCTGCGACGTGGCCTGGGGAGTTCCGCAAGACTTCTGGGAAGAAGCCCGCGCATCGTTCGACTCTATCAAACCGGTGTACATGCTGGCCGAAGACGAAGACCACCCGGGCCTGCTCGAAAAGGCTTTCGAATCGAACTATACCTGGCAACTGCACCACATCATCAACGATGTGGCAAAAAGTGAAAAAACAGCCGCTGATATCCGGGACTATTTCAAAAAGATTGGCGGCAAATATGCCGAAGGCTCATTCCCGATGCAGTTTATCACCAACCACGACGAAAACTCCTGGGCCGGAACCGTCGGCGAGCGCATGGGCGATGCCGCTGATGCTTTTGCCGTATTTTCTTTCACGATTCCAGGCATCCCGCTTATTTACAGCGGACAGGAAGCCGGACTCGACAAGCGGCTGGCATTTTTCGAAAAAGATGAAATTGACTGGTCGGACATGAAAAAGGAAGATCTGTATAAAAACCTGATCGACCTGAAAACCGACAACCCGGCCTTATGGAACGGGGAGTTTGGCGGAAATATCCGTTTTCTGGACAACAACACCAACGACCAGTTGCTGGCCTATGTCCGCGAAAAAAATGACAATGCTGTACTGGTAATCATGAACCTTTCTTCACAACCGGTTGTTGATAGTGTTGAGTTCGATGTTCAACACGATTTTGCAGCATGGAAAGGACCGGAGAAGTTGATTGGCGGAGAAAAGGTGAATATCGAACTTCAACCTTGGGAATACAAAATTTATACACGCAAATAGATTCAGGTTTAGTTTAGGTTTAGTTGGTTTATTAGTTAAAAGGGTTCGCATTCGCGACCCTTTTTTGCAATAAAAAACCGCCTTTGCGTACAAAAGCGGTTTCTGTTATATATAGAGTAAGCAGCCGATCTGCAAGGGCAGTACGGCAACTTACGGAAGCGCACCAACCATGAGTTGGCACGACTGTCGTAATCTTGAAAAGAGTCACCCTGAACTTGTTTCAGGGTCTGTCGGTTATTTGATAGAGATGCTGAAACTAGTTCAGCATGACGGCTAAAAAAGAATTTTATCGCACCTCAGAACCATTTTTCACCCGGTCAACCGGCGAAACAAATTTCAGCGAACCATCGGCATCTTCGGCCATCAGAATCATTCCCTGAGACATGATCCCACGCAATTCGCGGGGTTCCAGGTTCACCAAAATCGAAACCTGCCGGCCAATGATATCTTCCGGCTTGTAATATTCGGCAATTCCTGAAACAACGGTGCGCGTATCGATGCCTGTATCAATTTTTAACTTCAGCAATTTTTTTGTCTTTGCAACCGCCTCGGCTTCAACAATCGTTCCGGTGCGGATGTCCATCTTCATAAAATCGTCGAACGAGCAGTTATCCTTGGCAGGTTTGGCTGTTACCTGGGCCGCTTCGTTGGCTTTCTTGGTGTCTTGCAGTTTCTGGATTTGCGCCTCAATGGTGGCATCTTCAATCTTTTCGAACAGCAATTCCGGCTGGTTGGTTTGGTGCCCGGCAACCAGCAGGTCGGTTCGTCCCAGCTCACTCCAATCCAGTTTGCCAAGGTTGAGGAAACCGCGCAGTTTGTCCATGCTGAAAGGCAAAAACGGCTCCAGCATAATGGTCAGGTTGGCGGTGATCTGCAAACAGATGTTCATCACGGTTTTTACGCGTTCCGGGTCGGTTTTCACCACCTTCCAGGGCTCTTCGTCGGCCAGGTATTTGTTGCCCAGGCGAGCCAAGTCCATGGCCAGTTTCAACGCTTCTCGGAAGCGGTACGTATCGAGGCTTCTTTCGACATCGGCTTTCAGTTTGCCAATCTCGGCCAGCGTTTGCCGGTCAACCTCACTCAAATCGCCCAACGCCGGAACTTCGCCACTGTAATATTTTTGAGTGAGCACCAGTGCCCGGTTTACAAAGTTTCCCAGTACGGCCACCAACTCGTTATTGTTGCGTGCCTGGAAATCTTTCCAGGTAAAATCGTTGTCTTTGGTTTCGGGCGCGTTGGCCGTCAGCGTGTATTTCAACACATCTTCCTTGCCCGGAAATTCGTCCAAATATTCGTGCAGCCAAACGGCCCAGTTACGCGAAGTCGAAATCTTGTCGCCTTCGAGGTTGAGGAACTCGTTGGCCGGAACATTTTCGGGAAGGATGAAGCTCCCTTCAGCCTTCAACATGGCCGGAAAAATGATGCAATGGAATACGATATTGTCCTTCCCGATGAAATGCACCATTTTGCATTCCGGGTCTTTCCAGTATTTTTCCCAGTCGGGGGTCAATTCTTTGGTAGCCGAAATATAACCGATGGGTGCGTCGAACCAAACGTACAGCACTTTCCCATCGGCGCCTTCAATCGGCACGGGGACGCCCCAGTTCAAGTCGCGGGTAACGGCGCGCGGCTGCAATCCACTGTCAATCCAGCTTTTGCATTGGCCATACACGTTGGTTTTCCATTCTTTGTGGCCTTCCAGAATCCATTCCCGCAGCCACGGTTCGTATTCATCGAGGGGCAGGTACCAGTGTTTGGTTTCTTTCAGCACCGGCGTATTGCCGCTAATCATCGATTTGGGGTTGATCAGGTCGGTTGGGCTGAGCGAGGTGCCGCAGCTTTCGCACTGGTCGCCGTAAGCTTTTTCGAAGCCGCATTTCGGACAGGTTCCCACAATGTAACGGTCGGCCAGAAATTGTTTGTTTTCTTCGTCGTAATATTGTGCCGACGTTTGCTCCACAAACTTGCCGTTATCATATAATTTCCGGAAGAATTCCGAAGCTGTTTCATGGTGCACCGGTGCGCTGGTGCGAGAATACACATCAAACGAAATACCGAAACGGGCAAACGAATCTTTAATCATGTTGTGGTATTTATCCACCACGTCCTGCGGGGTAATACCTTCATTTTTGGCTTTCAGGGTGATCGGAACGCCGTGCTCGTCCGATCCGCCGATAAATAACACATCTTCGTGTTTTAACCGGAGATAACGGGCATAAATATCGGCAGGAACATAAACCCCGGCCAGGTGCCCAATATGCACCGGTCCGTTGGCATACGGAAGCGCCGAAGTGATCAGCGTACGTTTATACTGGCTCATTTTATCAGATTTTCAGTGATTTCAGTATTTCTTTTTTTATGGGCTACAAAGATAGTCGTTTTTTTATGCTTTCCATGTTCCGGAAATACCGATACGCCTGAAAATTTGGCGTTCAACACTATTGATTTTTGCAGGAATCTGCTTTAACTTGATTCTTTTTTAATCACTCATTTAAAAAAAATTTCAACTATGAGTTTAATGAAAGAATTTAAAGCCTTTGCGATGCGTGGGAACGTAGTCGATATGGCCGTAGGTATCATTATTGGTGGCGCTTTCGGAAAGATTGTCGCTTCCTTTGTCAATGATGTGCTAATGCCCCCAATTGGCATGCTGCTGGGAGGTGTTGACTTTAAAGAGCTGAAATTTGTGCTGCGCGAAGATGTACTGAATGCAGCTGGCGAAGTGGTTACCAAAGGGGCAACCTTGCTTTATGGTAATTTCATCCAAACCACCATCGACTTTCTGATCATCGCTTTTGCTATCTTCATGATGATCAAAGCCATGAACCGGATGCAAAAGAAAGAGGAAGCAAAACCAGCCCCGGCCCCCGAACCGCCGAAACCCACCAAAGACCAGGAACTGCTGGCCGAAATTCGCGATTTACTGAAAAAATAGAGATTAAAATACGATAGCAAAAGCATCCCTGTCAGCGGGGGTGCTTTTTATGTACCGTGTATTTGAACTTCTCACGCTTAGAAACTATTGCACCAAAAAATATTCCCCGCCACCTAACCGGTGAAACGGGGAACTGAAAAAACTATTTGCAAAAACTAATGTTCAAGTGTGAAGTAAAAAGGCAAAAGTAAAGAACGGCAACCTCATTAACGGGCATCGACACGTTTGGATTTCCAGTATGCGCGGAACTTATCTTGTGTGACCAGCCCCACCGAACCTTCGATGATGCCACCTTCCACGCCGGTGTCCAAAACCCGGATTTCGACCAGATTTTCCTGATCAGCCTTAAACACGCCGGGCGGGATGAAATAGTTGCGGAACTCACGATACCGGGTTTCCGGATTTCGCTTGTTGTAGTCGCCGGTTTGTCCGATCACCTGCCCGTTGATGACCAACTGGTCCACATCGTCAATGCGACCGGCAACCAACACAGTGCGCTGTTCGGCCATGGCTTTGGTCACCCTGATCTTACGCGTATAAACCGCATAACCATCATAATTGTAGAAACCTTGATTTTCCCATTGCCCCGGCACCTGGATGGTCACAGCTTCGCTTTCATCGTACTGCCGCCCTTTGTTGAAAAGCCATTCGCCGTTCAGGTCAATATCGAAAGGCGGGATTTCGCCTGTTGAGAACATTTTTATTTCGCCCGAAACAATGCCGCCCGAAAGTTGCGAATCATACACACGTACGGCTATCAGGTTTTCTTTTCCGAAGTTGATCAGATCACCGGGAATTTGATATTTCCGCAACGCATTGTACGCGGTTACGCTGTGTGGCGGGAATGAACCCGACTGCCCGATTTTCTTCCCGTTCAGATAGACCTCGTCCACATCGTCGATATAACCAAGCTGAAGAATGAGCGCCTGCCCTTTCATGCTTTCCGGAATCACTACCGGGTTACGGTACCAGGCAAAACCGTCGTAACCCTGAAAACCTTCATCTTCCCAGCGTGCAGGTACGCGGATGTCGTCCCAATCGCTATCATTGTACGTGGGCGATGACCACTCGCTCCGGTCGCCGATACGAAATTTCCAGTAGCCCTTCAGGTTGATTTCGGCGGGGATGAAAGCATGGGCAGGCATGGCCGACATCATCAGGCTGGTCAACAAAACGATCAGCAGCCCCCACCTTGCGGTTCGTGTGCAATATATGTTCATTCGTTTCATGGCTATTCAATTATTCGGAAGAGGTCCCAAAATGAGAAATTCCAGTTATTGCCGCTGCTCCAGCGGTGTTTATTGAGCAATTCACGAGCTGCATCGCCGGTCATGATGCCCACCGGCCCCTCGTAAATTCCGCCTACCCCCATTGGGTCATCCACTTCCACCGAAATCAGGTTTTTGGCTTTTATCAAACCTTTCGGGATCTCGTACGCGCGGATCAGGTTGTAGGCATTTCCACGCCTGAAACGCGAATATTGCTCCAACTCTTCCACGCGCCCGATTAGTTTGCCATTCAGATAAACTTTGTCAAAGTCGTCGATCTTCCCCAACACCAGAAAAAGATCCTGTCCCTGGAGCGAAGCGGGCATGGTAAAACGTTTGCGGTACCAGGCTTTGCCGTCGTAATCGGGGTAGCCCTGACTTTCCCAGGTCATGGGCACAAACAGTTCGTCCCAACCCGAATCATCCAGGCTTACGGAATGATTGTCACCAAAATTATCGATGCTGAATTTCCAGTTCCCGCTCAGGTCAACTCGCAGCATTTCCTGCTCACGGTCGTAATACAGGCCAAAGCGGTCGGCGCTTATTATTCCGCCATATTGGTACTCGTCGTACACTCGCACGGCAATCACATTGCCCGATTCTTTCAAAAGGGAAACGGGCACCACATAGCGGCGTTCCACGTTGTAGGCGGTTTGATAATTGGGAAAAAACTGGCCCGTTTGCCCCACTTTTTGTCCGTTGATGAATACTTCGTCCACATCGTCGATATAACCCAGGAACAAGGTCAACGCCTTTGTTTTGGGAATGGCTTTCAGGTTGAACGTTTTCCTGTACCAGGCATAGCCATTGTACTCCGGATAGTAACGTTCCCAATCGCCGGGGGCATTCAGCCGGTCCCAGTCTCCGGTATCCGTTTCGGGGATGGCCCAAGCCGGGTCGTCGCCCACGGTAAACAACCAGGCCCCCCTGAGATCGGTCAGCAGCCGCCAGTCTGCGGCCTTCAGTTCCGGGGAACCGAAAGCCGTCAGCATGAGCAGGGTAACTATTAAAACCTTACCGGTCTTGATCCAAAAGCGTCTTTGCATTTTCATAAATTTTTGACAGCACCAATTTACAATTTCCCCCGAAATCAGTACGCTCTGTACCGTAAATCAAAGTTAACCGTGAACGCCTTTCCAACCAGGCAATCATCGGCCTTGATGTTTTTCGATTGAAGTACGTGTTTCACATACTCGATAGCTTGTGGATTGTTGCAGGTAACACGCAATACCCCAAGACTTTGATCTTCGTTTACTCTGAAAATTACCTGAACGTCCTCATCCAGCTTGTCAATTCCGCGCTGATAAAGATAGTTGTTGTACCGGTTAATGTCTTCAGTGAAAACGTCTTTCAGGTCAACATTCAAGTTTTGGCGGGCTTGCTGTACCGATGTGTTTCCGGCATAGCCCAGGCTGATGACCAGCACCAGCAGAACAGTTGTCATAATTGTTTTCATGGCTCTTGTTTTTAATTGTTTCGAATTCTGTTTGTTTCTTGTTTCAATTGTACGATACAAATGTATGGCCCCCATGTAACCTGCTTGTCAAACTGGTATCATACGTTGTCAGCAATTGTCACAAATTGTCACATCCGAAAAACAAACAGAAAAATCGAACACAAACCGGGAAACCTGTTCTTTTCCGGTTGATCGTTCGTCTGCATTCCGCATGTCACTTATCTTTGTTTATCATTTTGAAGAAAAAGAAGATGCAGGAAAAATTTGACACCATGTGGCTGGAGGCAAAAAGCGTCTCGCTCAAAAGCGGCCAGACCAGCGTTCTGCACGAAGTTTCTTTTCAGCTGAAGGAAGGCGAATCGCTGGCAATAACCGGAAGTTCGGGCAGCGGCAAAACCACCCTTGGACGTTTGCTGGCTGGGAGAGTTTCACCCACTCACGGAAACCTGGCAATAACTCCCGGCTTGGTTCGGCAGATGGTTGATCAGCAAGACCATTTCATGTCGCTTTCGGGCAGACGGAGCACTTACCATGGCCAGCGCTACGAAAACCAGGGTATGGAAAACACGCCCTCTGTGCGGGCTTACCTTCAAAAGGTGCATGAAAAATCCGTAAAGCCAACCAACGGGATGGAACAGGTGATGACGGAAATGCACATTGCCCATCTGGCCGACCGCAAATTGCTTCAACTAAGCAATGGCGAACGAAAGCGCACCCAGCTGGCCGCAGCTTTATTGCAAAAACCCGACGTGTTGGTACTCGATCAACCGTTTGTTGGGTTGGATACCGAAGCGCGCGAAAACCTGACACATCTGTTAAAGCAGCAAATCAGTGCCAGCATTTTGCTGGTCGTAATTTGTTCGCCCGAACACTTTCCCGAAGGCATCAGCAAAGTGGTTGAACTCCACAACGGCCGGATTACCCAATTTACCGATACAAAAAACTATCAGCCGACTATTTTTGAAGAAGACCGGAAAACCATTCCACAATCGGCGATTTTGTCGGTTTTGCCACCAGACAATGAATCGTTTTCAGCGGTCGTCGGCATGAAAAACGTGAACGTGACGATCGGTGGAAAAGAAATACTAAAAGGCATCAACTGGCAGGTGAAGAGCGGGGAACAATGGGCGCTGCTGGGACACAACGGCGCCGGAAAGACCACACTGCTCAGCCTGGTAACAGCCGACAACCCGCAAGGCTATGTCAACGATTTGGTTTTGTTTGACCGCAAACGCGGCAGTGGAGAAAGCATCTGGGAAATTAAGAGGCGCATCGGTTACGTATCGCCCGAACTGCACCTGTACTTTTTACGGGGAGAGGGAATTTTCAACACCATTCCCGGACTAAGCGACAAACCGCACGCCCATTACGATTCGCTGTCGTGCCGGGATGTGGTAGTTTCGGGTTTTCGCGACGAGATTGGATTTACCAGCCAGCCCACCGACTTGCAATACGATCTGGCGGAAACCTGGTTTTCCATCCTTCAGCTCGATCACCTGAAAAACCGGCTGTTTCTGCAAGCTTCGCTTGGCGAACAGCGATCGTTGTTACTGGCCCGTGCGCTCGTCAAATCGCCGTCGTTGCTCATTCTCGATGAACCTTGCCAGGGACTCGATCCGCACCAAACCCGGCGTTTTGTGAGTTTGCTCGACGAAATTTGTGCCCATCTGCACACCACGCTGGTGTATGTGACGCACCTGCGGGAAGAGATCCCGGGCTGTGTGAAAAACTTACTATTGCTGGAAAACGGACAAGTCAAGCACTGCGGAAGCTGGGAGAAATAAAACTCATTCAAAAAAAATAAGGTTGACGATTGCCGGCATTCGGGCAGGAAACATTGTTATTTTTGTACAACCAATTCTAAAATAATTTGAGCCATGAAGAATTTCTTTGTTAAATCGCACGGACTGGGCAATGACTATCTGGTTGTAAACAGCCATGACATCAGTTTTGAACTTACTGAAAAAAACATTCGCACGGTTTGCGATGTGCACTACGGCATTGGCTCCGACGGCATTTTAGTGTTGGTGGATACCGACAAAGCCGACTTTGGCCTGCGCATCCTCAACCCGGATGGTTCCGAAGCCGAGAAAAGTGGCAACGGCCTGCGTATTTTTGCCAAATATCTGTTTGATCATGGCTATGCCAACGCTGCGTCGTTCACCATCGACACACTTGGCGGTGTGGTGCATGCCGAGGTGATCGAACAGGAAAAGGGCAAGGCCCGTACCATCCAGGTGGACATGGGCAAGGCAATTTTCGAAGCCGCCAACGTGCCCGTAAAAAGTGATCAGCCGGAGTGCCTGGATGAGGAACTTTACCTCGACTGGACCAGTTACCTCATCAACTGCGTGTCAGTAGGAAATCCGCATTGTATTATTTTAAAAGATGAACTGTCGGTTGACGAAATCAAACAGGTTGGAACGCACATCGAAAACCACCCGAAATTTCCCAACCGCATCAACGTACAGTTCGCCAAGGTGATCTCGCCCGACCTGGTTGAAATCCTGATTTGGGAACGGGGCGCGGGATACACGCTGGCTTCGGGAAGTTCGTCGAGCGCCGTGGCAGCCATGATGGTGAGAAAAGGCCTCACCAACCGCAAACTTACCATCCGGATGCCGGGCGGTGAACTGAAACTTCAGATTGACGAAGACTGGCAAATCCGCATGACCGGCGAGGTGCGCGAAATCGCATCGGGTTATTTCAGCGCCGAATTGCTGGATGATCTGAACCGCTGATTTATCTGCATCTGCATCATTGCCAAGAGGTACGCAAGGCCATGTTTATTGGCTATGTTCAAGCAGAGAAATAAATGGACAGGATTGTTTCATTATTCTTTCATTTTCATGAACAAAAAAGGCCGGAATTTGTCAAATCTCTGTTAACTGAAACACAGAAATAATAAATCAAAAGAAAAGGGCCGTTTTTAATTAATATCTTTGTCCTTTCTATCAAAAACAGAATCTATGATCGGGAAAAAATTACCCTTTACAAAAGAACAGATTGAGCAAGTAATTGAGAAACACCCAACTCCTTTTCATATTTACGATGAAAAAGGCATGGTGGAATATGCACAAAAATTCAACGAAGCCTTTTCGTGGAACGAAGGTTTTAAGGAGTATTATGCCATCAAGGCCGCTCCAAACCCTTTCCTGATGAAACTGCTCCGGAAGCAGGGATTCGGGATCGACTGCAGCTCGATGGCCGAGTTGGTGTTGGCCGAAAAACTGGGCATGCGCGGCGAGGAAATCATGTTCACCTCGAACGATACCCCGGCCTATGAATACCAGAAAGCTGTTGAGCTGGGCGCCATCATCAACCTCGATGATATTTCGCACATCAACTACCTCGAAACCAATGTTGGCCTGCCCGAGCTGGTCTGCTGCCGCTACAATCCCGGCGCACTGAAAGAAGGCAACATCATCATTGGCAACCCCGAAGAATCGAAATATGGTTTTACCCGCGAGCAATTGGTCGAAGGGTACAGACTGCTGAAAGAAAAAGGTGTGAAACGCTTTGGCATTCACACCATGGTGGCCTCGAACGAACTGGATGCCGACTATTTCGTGGAAACCGCTGAAATTGTGTTCGACCTGATCATCGAAATTTCGAAAGAAGTGGGGATCAAATTTGAATTTGCCAACCTGGGCGGCGGAATCGGCATTCCTTACAAAAGCGAACATAAACCGGTTGACCTCCAAAAAGTGAGCGCCGGGATTAAAGAACGCTACGAAAAAATGATTGAAGCCAACGGACTGGAGCCGCTGAAGATTTTCTTCGAATCGGGCCGGGCCATCACCGGGCCATATGGCTATCTCGTTTCCAAAGTACTTCACATCAAAGAAACGTATAAGAAATATGCCGGGCTGGACTCGTGCATGGCCAACCTGATGCGCCCTGCCCTGTACGGCGCTTACCACCACATTACAGTGATGGGCAAGGAAAACCAGCCGCACAAATATTTGTATGATGTAACCGGCTCGCTCTGCGAAAACAACGACAAGTTCGCCATCAACCGCCTGCTGCCCGAGATTGCGCCCGACGACATTGTGGTGATCCACGACACCGGTGCACACGGCCACTCGATGGGCTTCAACTACAATGGCAAGTTGCGTTCGGCCGAATTGTTGCTGCGCGAAAACGGCGAAGTAGTGGAAATCCGTCGGGCTGAAACCCTCGACGACTATTTTGCCACCCTCAACTTTGGCGCCTTGCCATCATTCGAATAGGGACGACCAAACCTGATAAAACAAACCCTGAAATTGCCGGTCAAACGAGCGATTTCAGGGTTTGTTTTTTATGGACAAAGCTACGCCGTGCGCCAAATTCTTATTGTTGCGATTTAAAATAACGCCGGAATAAGACCTTTTTCAGGTCGCGGAAGATAATTTGGTGGGCAATCACCTCCACCTGGTTGTAACGCGGAAAATCGAACTGCGTGCGGGCCAGGTCGCGGTCGCTGACGTCCACCTGGTACAAAATCGACATTAACAGCTCGGAATTGTCAATCAACAAGCGGTCGATTTGCCCAACCAGCTGTTGGTGCATTTCTTGGTACGCCTGCTCGATGTCGCCCGAAAAATGGATTTCGACACCGAACATGCCAAAATCTTTCATGATTTGGGCAATCGTGTCCAGGATGATTTCTTCCCGGTCGAGGTAAGTTTGCACGTTGTTACTGTTGATATCGGGTAAGCCCATTTTACTGAAGTTTAATCAACTGCAAGGTAGGGAATTTTATAACGAAAGGCTCCGACTTTCCAGGAAAGTCGGAGCCTTCGGGTTAGGCTATTTTTGCTTTAAATCGTCTTAAAACACGGTTTCCACAATCTTGCGGGTGTTGTCCGAAACGCCGTAGGTATAAATGTGCAGGCTGGGCACCTTGTGTGCCACCAGGTCGCGCGATTGCTCGATAGCCCATTCAGTCCCTACAATTTTGGCATCGTCGTTATTCTTGCATTTCGCCAGTTCTTTGGCCAGTTCCATGGGCAAGTCAATGGCAAAAATCTTCGGCAGCACGGTCAGCTGGTTTTTCAGGTTGATGGGCTTGATGCCCGGAATGATAGGGACGTTGATGCCCACAGCCCGGCACTTGTCCACAAAATCATAATAAACCTGGTTATCAAAAAACATCTGGGTGACGATGTAATCAGCGCCGGCATCCACTTTCTGCTTCAGGTACATCAGGTCGGTTTCGAAGTTGGGCGCCTCGAAATGCTTTTCCGGATATCCGGCTACCCCGATGCAAAAGTCCAGCGGAGAGGAGTTTTTCAGGTCGGCATCCAGGTATTTGCCGTGGCGCAGGTCCACAATCTGTCCGACCAGTTCGTTGGCGTTGGCGTGGCCGTCGGGCTCAGGCCGGAACACGTGCTCGTTTTTGCTGCCATCGCCACGCAGCGCCAACACATTGCTGATACCCATAAAGTTGAGGTCGATCAACACGTGTTCGGTTTCGCTTTTGGTGAAGCCGCCGCACAAAATATGGGGCACCACCGGGATGCCGTACTTGTGTTGAATAGCAGCCGCGATGGCCACTGTTCCCGGGCGTTTGCGCACCACCTGTTTTTTGATGGAGCCATCCGGCATTTCCTTGAAAATCATCTCGTCGCGGTGCGTGGTGATGTTGATGTATTTCGGGTCGAAGTCCACCAGGCTTTCAATGGTACGAAAGATGGCGCTGGCATCGTTTCCCTTCAGCGGGGGCAGCAATTCAAAGGAAAAGACGGTTTTATCACTCTTATTGATGATGTCGATTACTTTCATTTTCTACTATTTAAACAGGTTTTCAATCTTCTTTCCCGCTTTGTTGGCTTCGCGTTCCAGTTGTTTTTCTATCGAGTTGTTGAAATGAAAAATCATGTCGAGCACAAACATAAGCACCATGCCTAAAATAAATGCTAGAATTGTTTTTTTTGTCGTACTGTTCATTATCATTTAATTTATCTCTGCAAAAATTATACGCTGTATTACACAAATGTTTGAAATCATGACCTGCAAATTTTAAATTTCAGGGTTCATGCTGCGTCATTTCGAGTGAATCATGACCAAAGCAATCTGACGTCAGTCCGGCAAGCAGATTACTTCGCTACGCTCTTAATGACGGTTCCAGAGAGCTACACCCCTTTATAATTCAGGTTCACCGGCAGAAATTGTTCTACCAGCTCCACCGAAACACCCTTGCGGCGGGCATAATCTTCTACCTGGTCTTTGCCAATCTTTTCGAGGCTGAAGTAACGCGACTCGGGATGGGCGAAAAACTGGCCGCAAACGGCAGCCGTGGGGTACATAGCATAGTGCTCCGACAGGGTAATGCCGATTTTTTCAGCACCCAACACGTTGAACAGGTTTTCCTTTTCGTGGTGCTCGGGGCAGGCCGGGTAACCCATGGCCGGACGGATTCCCTGGTAACGCACTTTCAGGATGTCGTCCCAGCTCAGGTTCTCGTCGGGAGCGTAGCCCCAGTATTCGCGGCGCACTTTCTCATGCAGCAGTTCCGCGAAAGCTTCAGCCAAACGGTCGGCCAACGCTTCGAGCATAATGGCCTTGTAATCGTCGTGATCGGCTTTGTATTCCGCCATCCATTTTTCGATTCCGATACCGGCAGTCACGGCAAATCCGCCGCAATAATCGGTTTTCCCCAGCTCTTTGGGTGCCACAAAGTCGGACAGGCAAAAGTTGGGCGAGCCTTCTTTTTTCTTCTCCTGTTGGCGCAAATGATAAAAGCGCCCGTATTCTTTCCTGCAAGCTTCGTCTTCAAACAGCACAATATCGTCGCCATCGGCTTGGGCTGGCCAAATGCCGTAAATGCCTTTGGCCTGCAACATTTTCTTTTCGATTATCTCGTCGAGCATTTGCTGGGCATCGGCATATACTTTGCGTGCTTGTTCGCCCTGAACTTCATCTTCCAGAATGTCGGGAAAACGGCCTTTCAGTTCCCAAACAAAGAAGAAGAAATTCCAGTCGATGTATTTGCGCAGCTCGGCGATCGGGAAATCGATGAGCTCGAAAATCCCGGTTTGCTTCGGCTTGTAAATATCGTTTTTACTCCAGTCGGGCGTGAATTTATTGGCGCGCGCCTCTTCCAGGCTCAAGTATTCCTTGGCTTTTTTCTGTCCATGGAACTCGCGGATTTGGGCATATTCATCTTTTACCGACTGCATATATTCCTCGTTGTTGGCCAGCAGGTTGGCCACCACGTTCACGGTGCGGCTGGCATCTTTCACGTACACCACCGGCTTGGAATATTGCGGGGCAATTTTTACTGCGGTGTGGATTTTGGAGGTGGTTGCGCCGCCAATCAACAACGGCAACGAAAAGCCTTGGCGCTCCATTTCGGCAGCCACGCTCACCATGATTTCGAGCGAGGGAGTGATCAATCCGCTGAGACCGATCATGTCCACCTTTTCCTTGCGGGCGGCTTCCAGGATCTTTTCGGTCGGCACCATCACACCCAGGTCGATCACCTCATAGTTGTTGCAGCCCAGCACCACTCCCACGATGTTTTTGCCAATGTCGTGCACATCGCCTTTCACCGTAGCCATCAGGATTTTTTTCTGACTGCTCTGCTGGTTCTTGAATTTCGCCTTGTCGGCTTCGATAAAGGGCAGCAAATAGGCTACCGCTTTTTTCATTACCCGGGCCGATTTGATCACCTGTGGCAGGAACATCTTTCCCGATCCGAACAGGTCGCCCACCACGTTCATGCCATCCATCAGTGGACCTTCTATGATGTTCAGCGTTGGGCTGTACAACGGCACGGCTTCGGCCAGATCCTGTTCTATAAAATCGGGCAAGCCTTTTACCAGCGCGTGTTCCAGGCGTTTTTCGAGCGGCAGCTCGCGCCATTCGTCCTTACGGACCGTTTTACCTTCGCCTTCTTTCAGGGTTTGGGCAAATTCGAGCAAACGCTCCGTGGCATCCGGGCGACGGTTCATCACCAAATCTTCCACGTATTCCAACAGGTCTTTCGGAATTTCATCGTAAATCTGCAACATTCCGGGATTCACAATCCCCATGTCCAAACCAGCTTTGATGGCGTGAAACAGGAAAACCGAGTGAATGGCCTCGCGCACCAGATTGTTTCCGCGGAAAGAGAACGACACGTTACTCACCCCGCCGCTGGTTTTGGCGTGCGGCAGGTTTTGCTTGATCCAACGCACCGCTTCAATAAAATCGACCGCGTAGTTGTTGTGCTCTTCCATCCCCGTTCCGATGGTCAGGATGTTGGGGTCGAAGATGATATCTTCAGCCGGGAAATTGATTTTTTCTGTCAGCAGTTTGTAAGCTCGTGTACATATTTCCACGCGACGCTCGAAATTATCTGCCTGACCTTTTTCATCAAAGGCCATCACCACCACGGCAGCGCCATAACGTTTAATTTTGCGGGCTTGCTCCAGAAACTGCTCCTCCCCTTCTTTCATGCTGATGGAGTTCACAATGGCTTTCCCCTGCAAACATTTCAGCCCGGCTTCGATCACTTCCCACTTCGAGGAATCGACCATCACCGGCAATTTGGCGATATCCGGTTCGGCCATCAGCAAATTCAGGAAAGTCACCATTTCCTTTTTGGCGTCGAGCATCGCGTCATCCAGGTTCACATCGATGACCTGGGCTCCGTTTTCCACTTGCTCGCGGGCAACCGCCAGCGCCTCTTCATATTTTTCTTCGCGGATCAGACGGGCAAATTTGATGGAGCCCGACACATTGCAACGTTCGCCAATGTTCACAAAATTGGTTTCGGGCGTGATGGTCACTGGTTCCAATCCGCTAAAACGGGTCAGCTCATCGTTCTTTTGTTTTATGTGGGGCTGAGCCGCAGCAGCCACTCCGGCAAACTTGCGGATGTGGTCGGGCGTGGTACCGCAACAACCACCAATGATATTCACGAAGTGGTTATCCAGGAAATCTTTAACCTGCGTAGCCATTTCTTCGGGTGTTTCGTCGTACTCGCCAAACTGGTTGGGCAAGCCGGCGTTCGGATAGGCGCTGATGTAAAAGGGCGCTTTTTTCGACATTTCCTCCAGGTACGGCCGCATGTCTTTGGCGCCGAGCGAGCAGTTCAGCCCGATGCTCAGCAAGTCGATGTGGCGCACCGAGTTCAGGAAAGCCTCAACGGTTTGACCCGAAAGCGTACGTCCGCTGGCATCGGTAATTGTTCCCGAAACCATCACCGGAAGTCGCATTCCGCGGGATTCCAACACTTCTTCGATGGCAAACAAGGCGGCTTTGGCATTCAGCGTGTCGAAAATGGTTTCTACCAGAATGAGGTCCACACCGCCATCCAGCAGTCCTTCCACCTGTTCACGATAGGCTTCTTTCACCAAGTCGAAGGAAGTGGCCCGGTAACCCGGGTCGTTCACGTCGGGAGAGAGTGACAGCGTTTTGTTGGTTGGCCCCAGGGCGCCGGCCACGTAACGCGGCTTGTCGGGGTTTTTGGCCGTAAATTCGTCTGCCACTTCGCGGGCAATGATGGCTGACTGCCGGTTGATTCCGTAAACCCATTTTTCGGTGTGATAATCGGCCTGCGAAATGCTGGTGGCATTGAAGGTATTGGTTTCAATAATGTCAGAGCCAGCTTCCAAAAAGGCCGCGTGAATGCCTTTGATCACATCCGGACGGGTAATGGAAAGCAGGTCGTTGTTACCGAACAGCTCATTTTTCAGCTCCGCCATCTCCTCGTTTCTGAAATCTTCCTCGGTCAGTTTATGCTTCTGGATCATGGTGCCCATGGCCCCGTCCAACACCAACACCCGGTGTTTCAACTCTTCGCGTATATCTTTCTTTGTAATCATCGATAGTTGTTTTAGTGAGCTGGTGACTTGAAGTCACCAGCTCACTATTTATTAGCTTAACTCAATAATTTCATCTCAAACTCACCACGGATGCCGATTTGGTCTTCGCAAATCAGCACGGCCGCAATAATCTCCGGAAAAGTTTCTGTTCGTTTCAGCACCTTCTCCACGTCACCCGGTTTTTTGATCAGGTTGCCCAGTCCGGTGGCAAAGGCATCGGCCAGCGCTGTTTCGCGGCAGGCAATCATCACAGCATCCGCCTTGCCAAAGCTCATCGACGGGCCAACCGTTCCCGCTGAAGTACAAATACCCAGCGGTGTTTGTTCAGGGGTAATTTCCAGCCCCACCATGCCCGACAAGGGCGATTCTCCTGCAAAGATACTCATGATCAGCGGATTTTGCAGTTTCAAAAAGATGTCGCCGCCGTTTTCAATAACCAACTCACCGATGGGAAAGTTTTCCAGGAGTGCCTGCCCAATGATTTCGCTGAACATGCCGGCAACCGCGGCCATGGGGCCAACGCCTGCTTTTTCGGCTGCTGCCGCCATTTGTTTGGCCATTTCGGGAGCAGTTTCCTGCACCGGGCAGGGTTTCAGGCTTTTTTTGAAGAAAGGGTCCAGCACGATATATGCTTCCAGCTCATCCCGGATTTCGGTCAACTTCTTCAGGGCAAGTTCAGCCATTTCTTCTTTAAAAGAAGGATGATCGATGCCCACCCACAAATCGGAATCTTTGTAGGTAATGACAAACGACTGGAAACGCTCTTTTGAAAAGCTGTTTCGGTATGTTCTGGGTTCGAATATCATGTTGTATGTCAAATTAGTCATTCTGAAACTGTATCAGAATCTTTGTAATTTCTGCAGTCCCTGAAACAAGTTCAGGGTGACTTAGTTATTATCAGCTTACTCCCTAAAGTCAATTTCGAATAAATTCAACGGGCAGGCCGGGACACATAGTTCGCACACAATGCACTTTTCGGGATTGAAGGTCAGCTCCCAATTGCTGTCCATGGTGAGTGCGCCCGAGAAACAAACGGCAGTGCAATTCCCGCAGTTGATACATTGCCGGTGGTTCCAACGGATCTTCTTATCGATCGGTTCGCAGCTCACCTGGTTGGCTTCGAGCCAGGCAATGCCCTTTTTCAGGTTCTCGGCTGTTCCTTCCAGCTCCAGCAGCAAGCTTCCGGTTTTTCCCGGCCATACCTCCGCCTTCAAAATATTGATCCGAATGTCGTAATCTTTTACCAGGTGGTAGCTCAGGGGCTTATCGCCGCTTTGCGCCGGGAATTTCAGGATATACCGTTTCTTTTTCATGCTTCACCTCCTGTTTCTTTCAGTCCCTTCAAGGATGTATTCGACGGGAATTGCATCACGGGCTTTGTGATTTCAAACTCGCCCTTCTGAATTTTTTCTTTCAGCAAACCGGCAATTTTTCGGGCTTTCTCCAGGCTCGAAACCGGCGCTGTGCGCACCTTCTTTCCATTCACCTTTATGGTTCCCGACCGTAGCTGCTCGTAATTAACGCGCCCAAGGGTGGGCGTGCCTTCGCTGCCGTAATCCAGCACGGTGGTTTCGATCTGTTCGTTCCGGATCGAAAGCCGCCTGGCTATATCTTCATCCAAAACCGGAATCGGGATGCCAATTCCAACAAACAGGCTCACGCCGTACTTTTCGTAATAGGCAGCCCGCAGGAATTCCGAGCTCATTTGCTTCAGGTCGCCAATAACAGCGATGGTGGCTGAGTTGCTCACCGGCACGCCAAATTCGTTTTTTGGTTTGCTGGTGTTGAATTGAGTGCCCGGCCAAACCACATAACCCTCAGTACCGCCTAAAAAGATACGTGTTCCCAGTCCGATGGTGCGGAATTCGGGGTCGTTCAGCAGCGGGCTCAGCTCGCCCGAGGTGGAATAAGTGGCATTCCGCAAATTGGGGAGCAGCGTTCCCATGTAGGTGTATTTGATTTTGTCGGTGGTGTTGACGGCCACGTTGTAATTTTGGTATGCATTGCGTGGGTTGAACAGGAACATTTCGTTCACGGTTTCCTTGCTGATTTTGGTGCGGATGTACTTGCGCGGGTAGCAGTCTGTTCCTTTCCCCCAGGCTTCCAGTTCCAGCTCTTTGCCGTCCACCAAATCCTGGATGACGTGTGCGCCGCCGTATTTCGGGTTGTCGGGGTCGCAGGCTGTGGCGCCAATGTAGGTGTCAACAGCGGCCAGCCCTTCGTAAACGGGCACACCGTTCAGCCGGATTTTTTCCATGCGAATCGGCGGGTCGGCATGACCAAAGTTGATGAATGCCCCACTGGAGCACATGGCTCCGAAAGTGGCTGTGGTCACCACATCTACCTTTTTTACAATTTCGGCAGGTGATAGTTCTGTTGCCATAGCCGATACTTCTTCGGCTGTCAACACCACGGCTTTCCCGCTTCGGATTTTTTCGTTTATCTCGTCGTATGTTTTTTTGATGCTCATTTCCCGGATGATTTATTAGTTCTGTGCAAACTGTAATGCAGTTGTTCCATTCCCGCTACCGGGAACAGTTTTCGGATAAGGATGAAAAGATAAAGCGCCGGTCAGCGCATACAACTGTTGGCGAAGTGCATCCGGCTTAAACAGAAAAGCCGTAAGATGTTTTTATTCAATTCGTTCATCTTGTTTTTGGTTTCAATTATAATTCCGTTTCCGGCCGGGTTTTGGCACCGTTCCTGCTCAACTGAAAAGGATGGTTGCCAGAGTTTCGCTGAGCCCGATCTCTCCGCTCTTCGCTATAATCAAAAGTCCCAGTAAGGCGGGATGATTTGATAATTTCCCGCAAATGTAAGCTCAAAACTGATAATTATCAAATTACAGGGCCGATTGGCTTAAAAACTTTTCTTTCCCACAACAAAAAGGGACGCTTGGCCCCCACTCTTTTGTACAACAATCAACTGTTGCTGTTTATTTTGTCTTATTTGCCCTCAATCAACGTTTTTGGTACTGCCCTTCGTAGTATTTCTGGTAGTCGCCACTAGTGACGTTTTGTAACCATTCTTCGTTTTCCAGGTACCAGTCGATGGTTTTTTCCAATCCTTCTTCAAACTGAAGGCTGGGCACCCAGCCCAATTCGCGTTGAAGTTTAGTGCTATCGATGGCATAGCGCAGGTCGTGTCCGGCGCGGTCTTTTACGTAAGTGATCAGTTTTTCCGAAGCACCTTCTTCTCGGCCCAGCTTTCGGTCCATAATGCCACACATCAGTTTTATCAGGCTGATGTTGGTCCACTCGTTGTGTCCGCCAATGTTGTAGGTTTCACCCACTTTTCCCCGGTGGAAAATGACATCGATGGCCCGGGCATGGTCTTCTACCCACAGCCAGTCGCGGATGTTTTCGCCTTTGCCGTAAACTGGCAGCGGCTTATTGTTGCGAATGTTGTTGATGAAGAGTGGAATCAGCTTCTCCGGAAACTGGAACGAGCCGTAATTGTTGGAGCAATTGGAAACCAAAGCAGGCAAGCCAAAGGTATCGTGATAGGCCCGGACAAAATGGTCGGAGCTGGCTTTGGAAGCCGAGTACGGGCTGTGCGGATCGTATTTGGTAGTTTCGGTAAACATGCCTTCTTCTCCCAGTGAGCCATACACTTCGTCGGTTGAAATGTGATAAAACAGTTTGCCTTCGGGCTGGCTGTTCCAAATGGCGCGGGCAGCATTTAGCAAGTTTACCGTGCCAATCACATTGGTGAAAACAAACTCGGTGGGGTTCGAAATCGAACGGTCAACATGCGACTCGGCCGCCAGGTGGATCACGCCATCGAACTGCCGTTCCTGAAAAAGCTTCAGCATGGCCTCGCTATCCACGATATCGGCTTTTACAAACTCGTAATTGGGCTTGTCCTCCACATCTTTCAGGTTGGCCAGGTTGCCGGCATAGGTGAGTTTATCGAGGTTGACGATTTTGTAATCGGGATATTTGTTGACAAACAACCGGACCACGTGCGATCCGATAAATCCGGCGCCGCCGGTAATGAGGATTGTTTTCATGATTCAATTTTTACAAAAATCAAAAATAGGGCATTCTGTTGGAAGAGAAAACCTCCGCTGCTAAAACAACTTCAAAAAACTGCTGGGGATAGAGGTTTCGAAACGCACTTTCTTGCCGGTGATGGGATGTGTAAATGCCAACACCCAGGCATGCAGGCCAAGCCGCCCGATGGGGTTCGATTTGGAACCGTATTTTTTGTCGCCAATAATCGGGTGCTCCAAATCTTTCAGGTGAACGCGGATTTGGTTTTTGCGGCCGGTTTCCAGGTTGACTTTCAGCAGGGAATACAGATCGTTGCTTTTCAGGGTTGAATAGTGCGTGATGGCCTTCTGCCCTTTCTCGGGATCCTGGCTGGAATGCACGATAAACACTTTGCTCTCGAACAAATAAGAGGTATGGGTGCCCTCGGGCGGATCAAGTTTCCCTTCGATGACGGCCAGGTAGCTGCGTTCGGCAATGGTTTGTTTCCACGATTCCTGCAAGAGTTCCTGCATCTCCTTGTTTTTGGCAAACATCATCAGGCCGCTGGTTTCACGGTCAATTCGGTGGACAATGTATATTTTGTTGTTCTTGTTTTCATCTTTCACGTACGTGCTGAGCATGCTGTAAACCGTCTCGCGTTTTTCCTTGTCGGTGGCAATGGTCAGCAAACCTGCATTCTTGTTCACCACAATCAGGTCTTTATCCTCATACACGATGTTGATCCCGCGCAAGTGCACGGCGGCTTTCCCCGGTTTGCGGCTCAACTCAACAGTTTGTCCCGGTTTCAACAAATGGTTGAACTGGGTGATGGCCGTTCCGTTTACCAACACCTGCCGCTTTTTCAGCATGGTTTTTATGTTGTTGCGGTTTTTATGGGGCAATTGCGCAATCAGGAACTTCATCAGCTCCTCCTGCTCTTTCACTTTAAATCGGATGGACGGGGCTTGCCCCGGTTTGGTTCTACTTTCGCCTGGTTTGGTTTCCTTCTTTTCTTTTTTCTCTTTCATCTGAATGTACGTTAGCGGCAGGCTGACTTGATTTTAGCCTCCGCCGCAAAGATAGCTGTAATCTTGGTTCTTTTCCGAAACGAAGGTGTAATTCGTTTTGATTCACACGAAAACAACTTCCAGAAATAAGCGATTATGAAAAAGCGGATCCTGCATTCCTGCAAAACCCGCCTTCCGATTGTATTTTTTGTACGATTATTTTCTGCAACTGCTCACGAAAACTATTTTATTCCCCGTACCCGCTTTTCCCAGTTCCAGGCCGAAAGCAGGGTTTCCTCCAAACCTTTTTCAGCTTTCCAGCCCAGTTCTTCGTTGGCATAGCTGGTGTCGGCCCAAATTTTTACGATATCGCCGGCGCGGCGCCCAACTATTTTGTAGTTCAGTTTAACGCCGGTCGCTTTCTCAAAACCATGCACGATTTCGAGCACCGAGTAGCCGTTTCCGGTACCCAGGTTGAAGACTTCGTAGCCCGCTTTGTTTTTGTTTTGCAGCAGGCGTTCGATGGCCACCACATGCGCCTTGGCCAAATCCACCACGTTGATGTAGTCGCGGATGGCCGAACCGTCGGCCGTGTCGTAGTCGTCGCCAAACACGCTGATCTGCTCGCGCAGGCCCGCAGCCGCCTGGGTGATAAAGGGCACCAGGTTTTGCGGAACGCCAAGCGGCAGCTCGCCAATCAATGCAGAGGGATGAGCGCCAATCGGGTTGAAGTAGCGCAGGGCAATCCCCTTCAGTTGCGGATAGGCTTTGATGCTGTCCTCCAGGATGTCTTCGTTCACCCGTTTGGTGTTTCCGTAAGGCGACTCGGCATCCTTGCGCGGTGTGCTTTCGGTTACCGGCAACTTGTCGGGCTGGCCGTAAACTGTGCACGACGACGAAAAAACCAGGTTGGGAATGTTGTACTTCAGCTGTCCATCCAGGATGTTCATCAGCGACACGAGGTTGTTGCGGTAATAATGCAGCGGAATTTTCACCGACTCGCCCACCGCTTTGCTGGCCGCAAAATGAATGATGGCAGCGATGTCCTGATTCCGGGAGAAAAAGTCATCTGTTTGAGCCGTATCAGCCAGATTGAATTGTTCAAAAGCCGGCCGTGTTCCGGAAATTTGTTCGATATTGTCCAGCACGTCCAGGCTCGAATTGGAAAGGTCGTCAACCACAACAACGCTGTAGCCTGCCTGCTGGAGCTCCACCACCGTGTGAGAGCCAATGTAACCGGTACCCCCGGTTACGAGAATTTTTGTAGTCATAGGTAATTGAGTATTTCCACCAAAAATACAAATTATATCTTCGGCTTATGGATTAAGCCCGTGTATATTACAAGCCGTTCGTTAAAAACCCGGGTAAAATGTTGAAAACTTTGAGTTGTCAACCTGTTAATTTTTCCTTAATTTTGGGCGTAAACTCTATCATCCGTGGAATTATTAGCCTACATCAAAGAATTGTTATTACTGAATGATTGTGTCATCATTCCGGGATTTGGCGGCTTTGTAACCAACTACAAACCAGCCGGTATGCGTTCAGCCCAATTTACGCCCCCGGCAAAATCCGTGAGTTTCAATAAAAAGCTGAATTTTAACGATGGTCTGTTTATCAACCACGTGGCCTCAGCCGAAGGGATCAATTATATCGCAGCTGGCAAAAAAGTGAATTTGCTGGTGCAGGAATTGAGCTACCGGCTGACCGATGGCGAGGAAATCAGCATTTCCGGTGTCGGATCGCTCCGGTACGACGATCAGGAAAACCTGATTTTTGCACCCGCCCTGGCAAGCAACCTGAACCTGGACGCTTTTGGGTTGGCGCCTTTTTCTTACGAAACCTTATTTGCCCGCAACCAAGCAAAAAAGTCAGTGCCACAACTTCAACAGGATGCTGTACAGGTGATGTTTCAACGCAGAACTTTGAAAAAAGTGTTGGTTGCCGTGCCGCTGCTGCTGGCGCTGGCTGTTACGCCACTGAAAAACAACAAGGAGAACCTGCTAAAATCCGATCTGGCAAACCTGACCGAGATGATGACCGTGCAAACCCCTTCAAAACCGGTTGCAGAAGAAGAGGTAGCAATGGCTGTGGAACAAATTCAGGAAGAACAGGTAGTTGAACATCACTACTTCATGATTGGCGGAAGCTTCAAAAACGAACAAAATGCCGATACCTTCATTTCGCAAATGAAAACCAAAGGGTACGAGGCTGAAAATTTAGGCGTTATCAAAGGGCTTCATTACATATCACTGGGAAGTTTTGCATCGCTCGATGAGGCAAAAAACGCCCGCGACGAATACAAAACAAAATCACCTGGCTCCGGCGTTTGGATTTACGTGAAAAAATAAACTCTTCAACCCCTCCCAACCGAGGGGTTTTTTGTTGCACGGCTGCGAAAGCTATTTTTTCAGCAATTTGAAAGCATGGCGCCATTCGTGCCGTATAAAGCCCGGAATGCACCATAAAATTGCCAGCGACTCCAGCGCCCGGGCCGACTGAACACCTCCCATATCTTCGCATTCCCAGCCAAACATCTCCAGGATTTTTTCCACATCTGCTTTGGCCTGCGCGTTATTTCCGCAAATAAACATGGTGGGTTTGCCTTCCTTGAAATCCGGGTTTACCATCAAATCATTCCCAACGCTGTTGAAAGCCTTTACAAAGTGAATGCGGGAATATTTCGTCTGCAAGTGCTCCATCAACGACTGATTTGGTTTGGTAAAATATCGCAGCACACCATTCTCGGGCGCCTCTTCGCTTATCGGGTTGCAGGTGTCGATTACCGTTTTCTCGTGCAGGTTGGCCGCCCCGGCCAGGTCGAGCACAAACTCCGCCGCACTGCCCTTGACCGCAAGCACCACCTGGTCGCCAAAATGCGCGGCATGTTCAAAACTACCCACCGACCCCTTTTCGCCGGCCTGTTCCAGCCAATCCTCCAAATTTTTCGGGTCACGGGTACCCATCATCACTTCATATCCATATTGTAAAAATCCATTTGCCAAAACCCGGGCAACAATACCCGATCCCAACACGCCAATTCTCTTTCTCATCGGTATTAATTCTAATTGTTAAACTTTCAGCACATTGTGCTGATTAGTACGCATTCCTTGCTTTTTGGTTCACCAACAATCCAACAGAGATTTGTATCTTCAACTTAAAATTTCAGCAAATGCTCACACCAGCCATTTTAAAAGAAGGAGACCGGATCCGGATTGTTTCGCCTGCCGGAAAAGTAAAAGAAGAGAAAGTGCTTCCCGCGGTGGATTTACTCCGCCAACTGGGATTCGAAGTCGTGTTGGGCAAGCATGTTTTTGATACTCATTTTCAGTTTGCCGGTACCGATGAGCAGCGCCTGAGCGACCTGCAACAGGCGCTGGATGATCCGGATTGCCGCGCCATAATTTGCTCACGCGGTGGATACGGCGCTGTCCGTATCGCCGAAAAACTGGATTTCACAGCCTACCGCAACCATCCCAAATGGCTGGTCGGGTTCAGCGATATCACCTTACTGCACGCCCTCTTTCAGCAAGAAGGCTATTGCAGCATTCACGGGGCCATGCCGGCTTTTTACCTGAAAGACGGACAACCGACCGAAAGCTTCACCGCACTGATGGATATTCTTACAGGTAAAAATCAGCAAATTGATTGCCCCGCACACCCGCTTAACCGAGCAGGAAAAGCAACCGGACAAGTGACAGGCGGAAACCTGTCCATTTTTTACAGCTTGCTGGGAACCCCATTCGAGCCGGATACCCGGGGAAAGATCCTGTTTTTGGAAGATCTGTCGGAATACCTCTACCACCTCGACCGGATTATGCACAGCCTGTATCTGGCAGGCAAGTTGAAGAACCTGAACGGACTGATTACCGGCGGCTTTACGGAAATGAAAGACAACGATTCGCCTTTTGGCCAAACGGTTGAAGAAATCATCCTGAATGCCGTCAAGGAATACCAATTCCCGGTATGTTTCGATTTTCCCGCCGGGCACACCGACCGCAACCTGCCCCTTGTTTTTGGCGCCGTGTACGAGCTACGTGTATCCAGTCAGGGAAGTTCAATCAGAAAGATCTGAGAACCTCAGGAACAATTCCTTTCTATGGGAAAGCTATTCAATAAAAAAGCCTGAATAAAGACGCATAAATCGCATTTATTCAGACTTTTCAGTCATTTATAACGAAACGCCGCGCTATTTCTTTGCACGCGAGAAGAAATCGCGTTGTGCCTTAATCAAATTGACATAGTTCATCAACAGGTTCTTTGTTTCGGTAATCATATTGAAGAAAAGAACCGAGTTCCGGGTATTAACTTCTTTGTTTTTAATCCGTTTAATCTGAGCTTTTTCGAGGGCCGATAACTTCACGATCAGTTCATCGCGCTGGCGGATGATATTGTCGATCTCTTCAAAACGTTCTTCCTTAACCACATGCAGGGTCAGGTTGACAAAATCATTGGTCTCCGTAATAAAAGAATTCAATTCTTTCACCTGGGCCGCTACAAAGGGGCGGTGGTTATTTTCAAGGTGCTCGTACATAGGCTCTACCAAATAGTTGAGCGAATGGAAAACTTCGCGCAGGTAATCAACCAGCTGGACATAAAAATGACCGATCTCGAGCGAATCGCTTTGCTGAAGGGTAGTAATAACTTCAGAAAGCTTATTCTTCATCTTTTTGGTCTTCTTATTAAACGAATCCTTGGCATCCAGCGCTTCTTTCAGGTGGCCCCGGTCTTCGCGCAGGAAGCTCTCAAGACTAACGGAATAAACTTTGTTGATGGTCAACACCGCATTTACCACTTGCTTTTTGGTTTTCTCGATCACCTTGTCAGCCTCATCGGTTTCAACAATATTTTCTTCCTCTTCCGATTTACGCGTGGCAGCCTTTTTCTTTAAGATGATGTGCGTACGGGCGATGGTGAAAATGGCCAGAACAATGAAGGCAAAAACCATATAATTCCCTCCAATAGAAATAATCCAGGCAATTACCGCCGAAACAGAAAAGGCAACCAAGGCAGTAAGAAACCAACCGCCAACTACGGCAAACACACCGGAAATTCTGTAAACAGCACTTTCGCGGCCCCAAGCGCGGTCGGCCAGCGAAGTACCCATAGCCACCATAAAGGTAACGTACGTTGTCGAAAGCGGAAGTTTCAGCGAGGTACCCAGTGAAATCAATATCCCGGAAACAATCAGGTTAACTGCTGCCCTTATTTTATCGAAAGCAGCCTTCTCTTCTCCTTTTTTGGCAGGCGCTGCCTTCGGATGTTCAAACCGCGAGTCAATGGCCGCATTCAGTCGATGGGGAAGTAATTTGCGGATATTTTTATTCGCCTGGATTGTCTTCCGTACAATTACCCGCGATAAAACCGATGAGCCAAAACGTTCGTCGCCTTCACTTTGACGCGACAGGTCAACGGTAGTAGCCACCACATTCCGCGCTTTTTTGGATGTGATGAGCGTAATGATCATGATCAACCCCGCAATTACCAGCATGTACTCCGGGGTTGGGACTTTCCCTTTCAGCATTTCCATCGAAAAGGCATCTGCGCCAACACCACCGCTTGCACTCCAGGCAGTAAAAGATTGAAAACCAGCCAACGGCACCCCAATGAAGTTGACCAGGTCGTTCCCGGCAAAAGCCATAGCCAAGCCAAATGTTCCCACCAACACAATCATTTTGGGAATATCAATCTTGAAAATCCAATACAATAATTGCAGAATGATGGTCCAGCCAATAAAACTGATTAGCAACAAATTGAAAATGTTATCCATTAAAAAAGCCACCAATTCTTCCGACATAAACGTAGCACCTTTGGCCCCTTTGATCAGCATAAAATACGTCATGGCGGCAATCGAAAGTCCACCGAAAATGGCGCCGTAATATTTTAGCGTCCGGTGTTGCCGGAACGAAAAAACCAACCGCGAAATGTACTGCACAATAGCACCAACCGCAAAGGCAATAATAACCGAGATCAGGATGCCGGAAATAATGGCCAGCGCCTTTTCGCTGTTGATGTATTTGTAAAGGGTGCTGATACTGTCGCCTGCCCGTTGAATTTTCACCAACGAAACGGCAACGGCCGATCCCAAAAGTTCAAACACAATAGAAACTGTGGTAGATGTAGGCAAGCCAAATGTGTTGAACATGTCCAGCAAAATCACATCCGTGATCATCACCGCCAAAAAGATGATCATGATCTCGGAAAACATGAACATGTCGGGATGAAAAATCCCCTTGCGGGCAACCTCCATCATCCCGCTCGAAAAAACGGAGCCGACCAGCACACCGAGTGCAGCGACGGTAAAAATGATCCACTTTGGGGCTGCTTTTGATCCGATAGCAGAATTCAGAAAGTTGACAGCGTCATTACTTACTCCAACAACCAGATCGGATATGGCCAGAGCAAACAAGACTACAACCAGAATAAGGTAGTATTGTTCCATGTACTTAAGATTGAATATAAACGCGTGCAAAAATATACGCTAAGTAAAGAGCTGTAGCCCCATGTGTATTAAATTAGTGTTAACTAACCATCAATTTACTGTTAATGAGGATGAACAATGATTTTTGTTATATTTTTACCGGCAAAATTATGATGAAATGAAGACCTACCCGGTACGAAAACTGGCTTTTTATATCGCCTTGATGATCACTGTATTATTTCTGTTTTTCGCTCTGTTGGCAACCTATTCCGGTAGCCCGGTTTATATCAACCTGCTGCTTGTTGCCATTTTCTTTGCACTGATTTACTTAAGCATTGTTTTCATCCTGAAAAAATATATCAACGATAAAATCGAGCCCATCTACAAAGTAATCCGCGAAATCCCGGTACAGGAAAAAGCCAAGGGGAAGAAGGCCGCTCAGGAGGGAAACGTAATTGCAGATGTTCGCCGCGAAGTAGAAGAGTGGGCCAAAAACCAGACCCAGGAAATCACCCGGCTGAAAGACCTGGAGCGCTACCGTAAAGAATTTGTAGGCAACGTTTCGCACGAACTCAAAACCCCCATCTTCAACATCCAGGGGTATATCCTCACCTTGCTGGAAGGAGGCCTGGACGACCCGAAAATCAACAAGCTTTATCTGAAACGCACCGAAAAAAGCATCGACCGGATGATCTCCATTGTGGAAGATCTGGAATCGATCACCAAACTCGAATCGGGCGAACTGAAGCTGCGCATTGAAAATTTCGACCTGGTAAAGATGGTGGATGAAGTGTTCGAAATGGAGATGATGATGGCCAACGAACGAAAAATGCAGCTGGTTTTTGAGCGGCCCGAAAAACCCGTGTTGGTACGTGCCGACAAAAAGCGGATCATGGAAGTGATGACCAACCTGGTAGCCAACGGGATAAAATACGGCAAACGAAAAGGTTTTGTGAAAGTGTCGTTTTACGATTTGGCCGGAAATGTCATGATCGAAGTGATGGATAATGGGATCGGGATCGAAAAGAACGACCTTCCGCGTGTGTTCGAACGGTTCTACCGGGTTGACAAATCCCGCTCGCGTGAGCAGGGGGGCACCGGCCTGGGCTTGTCCATCGTGAAGCACATCATTGAGGCGCACAAGCAAACCATCAACGTTAAATCAGTGGTTGACGAAGGAACAACTTTCACCTTCACCCTTGAAAAAGCCAAATGAAATTGGTAATTTTCGTGAAATTCTTTTTTAATGAATTTGTAATGTTTTGTTAATACAATCAGAATACCTTTAGTATCTCTTAACAAGTGCCATTATGAGCGACGAAAAATACAAAATCCTGCTGGTTGACGACGAAGTGGATATCCTCGAATTCATTAGCTATAATCTCGAAAAAGAAGGTTTCAAAGTATATACGGCACAGAATGGCGCCGAAGCCATCAAAATTGCCGAGAAGAAACTCCCCCACCTGATTATCCTGGACGTGATGATGCCCGAAATGGATGGCATTGCCGCCTGCGAGGAAATGCGTAAAATTCCGGCCTTACAGGGAAGTATTATCGCCTTTCTGACAGCACGGGGAGAAGATTATTCCCAAATAGCCGGTTTTGAGGCCGGTGCCGACGATTACATCACCAAGCCCATCCGCCCAAAGGTGCTTGTCAGCCGGGTGAAAGCTTTGTTAAAACGCACCGGTAGCAGCAGCACAACAACAGCAGTGCCGGTAGAAAACAGCAATACCGTCACCATTGGCGAACTGGTTATCGACAAAGAACGCTACCTGATTAAAATGAGCAACGAAGAGATGGTGCTGCCGCGAAAAGAATTTGAATTGCTTTCCCTGCTCGTGTCGAAACCCGGAAAGGTGTTCACCCGCGAAGAAATATACTATTCGGTGTGGGGCGATAATGTGGTGGTGGGAGACCGTACCATCGACGTTCATATCCGCAAGCTTCGCGAGAAAATCGGCAACGACCATATCAAAACCCTGAAAGGGATCGGCTATAAATTTGTGGAATAGTTGGAGCTTTTCTGTTGTAAAAAAGTCTGTGCTTTTTTTTGAAAACTCAAACAAACAGAATCTAATTGTCCTCCGTCGCTTATCGCTTTGCCAAACTCTTTACCGGGTACCAGGCCGCCAGGAAGCCGATGCCCAGCACAATGAGCAAGGTAGCGGCCACATCGGGCAATTGAAGCTGTACGGGGTAGGCCGAAATGGCAAAGGCGCCATCGCCGGGCAATTTCAGCAGTTCAAAGTTTTTTTGGGCCCATACCAGGCCAATTCCCAGTACCAGACCGGCAAAGGCACCAATGGCTGAAATCAGCCAGCCTTCGAGCAGAAAAATCATCCGGATGAGCCGGCTGCCGGCACCCATGCTTTCGAGGATGTGGATGTCGTCCTTTTTATCGATGATAATCATGGTGAGCGACCCCAGGAGGTTAAACGAGGCAATCACCAAAATAAAACTCAGAATCATAAAGCTGCTCCATTTTTCGGAGCGCATCACCCGATACAAAAATTCGTGTTGTTCAAAACGGTCTTGCACCCGGAAGCCCGGTCCCAGCAATTGCTGCACCTGCGACTTCACCTGGCTGACTTCAACGCCCTCCTTCAATTTAAGCTCCAGTGACGTAACCCTGTCTTCCAACTGAAAAATGGAGCGCGCAAAGGCAATGGGCACCAGTATGTATTTGCTGTCGATTTCCTGCTGCACCGAAAACACGCCGGAAGGGAACAAGGATTCGTGGTTGAACGAATTTTCCAGTGTGATTTGGTTTCGTTGTTCTTTCTTTGGATAGTAAACATGAATGGGGTCAACGAAGTTTATGCCAACCGACAGGTCAACGGCCACCCCCTGCCCGATGACAGCAAACTGATGCGGCCCGCTTTCCAGCATAAACTGCCCGTTAATAATCATGGAATCCAAGCCGGAAAACGAGGCATAGTTGGGTTCCACACCTTTCACCACTGCATATTTTTGCCGGTCGTCGTACTGAAGGAGCGCATTTTCTTCCACCACCTGCGTCCAGGAAGCAACACCTTCCAGCTTGGTTACCTCGTCAAAAATATGCCCCTTAGCCGAAAAACTTTTGCCCTCGGCCACGGTAATTTTCAGGTCGGGATCAAAGCTGGACAGCAAATCGCGGATAAACAGGTCGATCCCGTTGAAGGCTGAAAGCACCACAATCAGCGCCAAAGTACCCACTGCAACACCTACAACCGACAAGCCCGAGATCAGGTTGATCACATGGACCGATTTCTTCGAAATCAGGTAACGGCGCGCTATGTAAAAGGCCAGTTTCAATTATTTGGAAGCTTTGACAATTAATCCGGTACCGGTGGCATGGCGGCCCTTCACATCCAAATAATTCAGGAACGCAGCCAATGGAAAGACAATCAGGTAGTAGAAGGGCAACAGGATGAAGAACAACTTGCTCGCCCCAAGCAGTTGGATGGGGTATTTCATGGAAAGACGCCATGACAGGCGACCGGGTTTGCCATACGAATAGCGAGCCTCAACCCGGGAAAACCCTGCCAATTTCAACTTATCTTCTATTTCGCGGATGTTGTAGCCATCGCGAACGTGCTCGTCAATAAAGCCATGCACCCCCTCTTGGTGGTCATGGTCGTGCACATCCGAGCCTCCCTGGTCCGATGGCGTGGAAATGAGCAACACACCATCTTCCGTCAATGATTGGTGAAAATTGCGAAATACCTGCACATCTTCTTCGATGTGTTCCATCACGTCAATCGAAATAATGAGGCTGAATTTGTCGGGTTGCACAAACCGGGTGAGGTCTGCTGCTTCAAAACGCACCCGGTCAGCCAGCTTGATTTTTCCAAAAAAACGGTTGCAATCGGCAATTTGCTCTTCTTTAACATCCACCGCCAGGATGCTGGCCTTCGGGAACATCCGGCTCATGCGGTAGGTGTATTGACCAAAACCCGACCCGGCATCCAAAATTTGTACTGCCCCGTGAAGATTCAGCTTTTTTAGCTCTTTCCGAACATGCCAGGCACGCAGCAGCAGCAGATCGAGCAGCCGGTAGAAAAGCTTTCTCAGTGCCGGTGTTTGGTTGAACACCCTCCCCAGCGAACGTTTGATCGGATCGTATTGCATATTTTTAGTTCTCAGTCACAGTTTACAGTCACAGTTTCTGCGACTGCGACTGAATACTGCGACTAATTTATGATTTCAGGAGATCGTCAATTTTATCGATATAATCGAGGCTGTCATCAATGTAAAACTCCAGTTCGGGAATAACGCGAAGTTGTTTTCCTACCCGGCGCCCCAAAAGTCCCCTGATTTTGGGATTGGCAATACGGATTTGCTTTAAAACTTCCCGGGCATTTTCGGAAGGGAAGATGCTGATATACGACCGGGCCATCGCCAAATCGGGACTTACACGCACCGTGGTAACGCTGATTATTTTACCCATAAACAGGGTACGGCTTTCTTTTTGAAAAATGTCGGCCAGTTCTTTTTGCAGTAACCGGCTTATTTTCTGCTGTCGAGTTGATTCCATTTTCGAAATTTGCTTGTCAGCTGCAAAGTTAAGCAAAATACTGTATTGTCCGATTTTATTCAGAAGATAGCCTCCCATGCGAAACGGTTTCCTTTTAAACAGAAACAGAAGCCCCGGACAATGCCGAAACTTCTGCTCTGCTCTTCCTTATTTTAATGCTGTTTATTTGGGAAGCGGGAATCCTTTCAATTGAGAGAGGTTGGCCTCTATTTCATGTTCCGGGTATTCGTAATCAGACAATTGCCCGGCCAAGTATTTATCGTAGCCCACCAGGTCCATCAAACCGTGTCCGGAGAAATTGAACAGGATGACTTTTTCCTTGCCTTCCTCTTTGGCTTTTTTAGCTTCGCGGATGGTAGCCGCAATGGCATGGGTAGTTTCCGGCGCCGGGATGATGCCTTCGGTTTTGGCAAACAACAGGCCAGCCTCGAAACATTCGCTTTGGTGGATGGCCTGCGCCTCCATCAACCCGTCGCGCAGAGCAGCACTTACGAGCGGCGCCATGCCGTGATAGCGCAAACCACCGGCGTGGATGGGCGCCGGGATGAAGTTATGGCCGAGACTGTGCATGGCCATCAGCGGGGTCATTTGGGCCACATCGCCGTGGTCATAAATGAACGGGGCTTTCGTAAGTGATGGGCACGAGAACGGTTCGGCTCCAATCACCTGGATATCGGCTCCATGAATTTTGTCGTAAATGAACGGGAACGACAAACCAGCGAAGTTACTTCCGCCGCCACAACAGCCGATCACCACATCGGGTTTGCTGATGCCTACTTTGGCCAGCTGTTTTTTAGCTTCGAGGCCGATGATGGTTTGGTGCAACATCACGTGGTTCAGCACCGAGCCCAGCGAGTAGCGGGTTTGGCCGGTTGGGTCGGTCACAGCAGCTTCTATCGCTTCGGAAATGGCAATTCCCAGCGATCCGGGGGTGTCCGGATACTTGGCCAGGATGTCGCGCCCGGCCTGGGTTTCGGTACTCGGACTGGCGATGCAGGTGCCGCCCCAGGTTTGCATCATCATTTTGCGGAAAGGCTTCTGGTCGAAACTGACACGAACCATATACACCTTGCACTCGATGCCACCAATGATGGAGCAGGCAAACGACAAGGCCGATCCCCACTGTCCGGCTCCGGTTTCGGTCGTTAGCTTTTTAATGCCGAACTGCTTGTTGTACCAAGCTTGAGCACCAGCTGTGTTGGGTTTGTGGCTTCCGGCAGGTGAAACGCCTTCGTTTTTGTAGTAAATCTTCGCCGGAGTTCCCAGGGCTTCTTCCAGTTCGTAAGCCCGGATGAGCGGACTTGGCCGCCAGCGGAACAGAATTTGGCGAATTTCTTCAGGAATATCGATCCAGCGCTCCATGCTCACTTCCTGCTCAATCAGGTTCATCGGGAACACAGGGGCAAGCATTTCCGGGGTTACCGGCACACCACCCGGGCCCAAAGGCGGGTTTAGCGGAGTGGGTAGGTCGGGCGCCAGGTTATACCATTGTTTAGGCATATCTGCCTCGTCCAAGTAAATCTTTTTGTGTCTGGCCATAATTCAGTTATTTTATTGGTTTATTTTTATTTGCACTTAAAACATCATCGCCAAAAAGCGAGGCCATGCTGCGTAAACAACATGGCCTTTGTATTTTATAATCTACCAAGAAATTGTTTACGCCAGCTTTTTCAGGCTGCGCCACCACCAATTTCCGGCATGTGAATTGACAATCAACATCTGCTTCAGTTCAAATTTCCGTAAAACTAATTATTATTTTCAACGTTTTCAACCGAAAAAAAGTACGGATTGATATTTTAAATTGATTCTTGATTGCAAATCAAAGGCATAAAAAAAGTAAAAAGGCAAAAAGTACTTCAACCAAAACTACCGGTTCAACGGTAAAATAAATTTTTGTCTTTCAAGGAATCAAGCTATTTTTGCAGCTCACTTCTTTCAAGAACTATCAGATGAACAAAAAGACCGTTGTAAGTGGCATCAGGCCAACAGGATATTTACACTTGGGCAATTATTTCGGGGCAGTACGTAATTTTCTGCGAATGCAGGAAGATTTCAACTGTTTCTTTTTCATTGCCGACATTCATTCGCTGACCACCCATCCCACGCCCGAGAACCTTCAGGCCGGGGTGAAACAGGTGCTGGCCGAATACCTGGCCTGCGGGATCGACCCCGAAAAGGCCACCATCTTTATCCAAAGCGACGTACCCGAGGTAACCGAGCTATATACCTTTCTGAATATGAACGCCTACTTGGGCGAGTTGGAACGCACCACTTCGTTTAAGGAAAAGGCACGCAAGCAGCCCGAAAACGTTAACGCCGGACTGTTGACCTACCCGGTGCTGATGGCTGCCGATATCATCATCCATAAAGCGAATTATGTACCGGTGGGCAAGGACCAGGAGCAAAACCTGGAAATGGCCCGCAAGTTTGCCAAGCGCTTTAACCGGATGTACGGGAAGAAGGTGTTCCCCACGCCCAAACCGTTTACCTTTGGCGGCGCCGACCTGATTAAGGTGCCTGGCCTGGACGGCAGCGGAAAGATGGGCAAATCGGAAGGAAATGCCATCAACCTGTACGACGACCCGAAGGACATTCGTAAAAAAGTAATGCGCGCTGTTACCGATGCCGGCCCTACCGAAATGAACGCTGAAAAGCCGGAGCCTATCCAAAACCTGTTTACCTTGATGGGCATTGTTTCAGATCCCGAAGTGGTGCAATACTATGAGCAGGCTTACGCCAACTGCCAAATCCGCTACGGTGATATGAAAAAGCAGCTGGCCGAGGATATTATCGGCTACACCTCGCCCATCCGCGAGCGCATTATCGAAATCCTGGAAGATGACGCTTACCTGGCCAAGGTGGCCCGGCTGGGTGCCGAAAAAGCCCGGGAATCAGCTTCACGCACCTTGGAAGAAGTTAAATCGATCATCGGATTCAAACGCTTGTTTTAAGATGGCGTTCCCTGCAAAATGATTCATAATACAGGCCGGACAGTTTTGTTCGGCTTTTTTTGTACGTATTATTCAAGGTTTCACTAGGAGTGAAGCCCTGAATTGTGGCAGAATGAGAGACTTCACCGAAGCAATAAGCCCCGTCCTGAATCCGGACGGGGCTGTGTATAATCGTTTAGAAACGCTTACTCAACCACGGTTACCCAACCATGAACATCGGGTTCGTCGCCACACTGGATGGCGCGGAGCTTTTCGTACAGTTTGGTGCTCCAGGGGCCGGGTTCGGTACCGTACAGGTATTCTTTGTCCAGATCATCGTCGTGGATGCGCTTGATGGGCGAAATCACCGCAGCAGTTCCGCAGGCGCCCACTTCCTCAAACGTTTCCAGTTCCTCAACAGGTACCCGGCGACGGTCCACCTTCAGCCCCAAATCTTCGGCCAGCTGCATCAAGCTCATGTTGGTGATGGAGGGCAAAATAGAATCAGACATCGGCGTAATATAAGTATTGTCTTTAATGGCAAAGAAGTTGGCAGGGCCGCATTCGTCGATGTATTTCTTCTCGCGCGAATCAAGGTAAAGCACAGCCGAATAATGTCCGGCTTTGGCTTTTTTGCCGGCTACGAGGCTGGCCGCATAGTTTCCGCCCACTTTGTATTTGCCGGTCCCCTGCGGTGCCGCACGGTCATATTTGCGCATAATCACCAGGTCGGTAGGTTTAAAGCCTTCGGGGAAGTACGGTCCAACGGGCATCACAAACACGATAAACATGTATTCACCGGCAGGTTTTACGCCAATCTCGGGACCGGTGCCAAACAATACCGGACGAATATACAACGAAGCGCCTGAGCCATACGGAGGCACAACATTCAGGTTTTTCTTCACGGCAAGTTTCACGGCTTCGGTAAACTTTTCAACCGGGAGCTGCGGCATCAAAATGCCATCACACGACGACTGCATACGGCGGGCATTATCTTCCATCCGAAAAATGCGCACCTTGCCATCCTTGCCCGTGAAGGCTTTCAGGCCTTCAAAAGCCTCTTGCCCGTAATGCAAACAAGTAGCTGCCATGTGCAGATTGAGGTACTCCGAATCACTCACTTCGAGTTCGCCCCAAGCGCCATCTTTATAATAACAACGCACATTAAAATCGGTCTTCCGGTATCCGAAACCTATGTTTTTCCAATCGAGATTTTCCATAATAAAAAATGTTTGTCGAGCCGTTTTTAAGGAAAGTTTAAAATAACGAAAAAATTAGCTGACAATAAACGACAAGCCGCTGAAATAGGCTGAAAAATTAATGTTATAGAAATAGTTTATGTAACAAGCGATTACGAGATTGAAAGGGATACAAATCCGCCACTTTCGGATTACCTCAATCAACGGTAGAACAATTATGAATCGAAAGTGACCGTCAGAAAATAGCCATTATGCTTGCGGATATTGATGACCCGGTTTCGATCGAACAGCAGATATTGGCCTTTTATGCCCTGCAAAATGCCTTCCACCACGGGGTCTTTGTCGAAAGTCAGACTATTGATTTTTGCCGGGTATTGCAATACCGGATAATGCAGGGCCACCACCTCGTTTTCGGGACATTCGTACTGTTGCAACTCGGCAGGAAGCAAGTGTATCAGGTTGGCCTTTTCCTCCGCAAGGTCGAAGTTCTCGGCCACGTTGTTTTGCAGCATGGCCCGCCAATTGGTTTTATCGGTGAAGTGCTTTTTGAGAAAAACCTCCATTACCCCGGCAATATGGCGATTGGGCGTTTTGGCCACACGGATGGCATAGCTGGCGCCCTGGTCAATCCAGCGGGTGGGGATTTGGTGATGACGGGTGACACCCACCTTCAGCTCACTCGAAACGGCCAGATACACATAGTGGTCGATCAGGTCGTGCTCGCGGGCCCATTCCAGATCGCGGGCAATGCCGAACTGGGCTTTAGACAGTTCCGGGCGCATAACGGTTTCGCTGGCCTCGGGCACGGTTTGAAAACAGGCATAGCAGAATCCCTGCCCGAAGGAGGATTTCGTCTTTTTCCCGCAGGCGATGCAGTTGATTTGCCCGTTGAACTGAAGCCGGACGGACTTGCCCAACAGAGCGTTCATATCGATTTCTTGTCCGCCCACGGGCAAAAAATACCGGATGGGTTCGTCCAGCTCAGTGCGCATTTTCAGTATGTTTCCCTGGTATTCCATAAATAAGAAGGCAAAAGGTTAAAGTCAAAAATCACAAGTAGGAGAAGTTGCTTTCTGCTGCCGGTAGTCCGGGCAGGCTACCTCTTCGCATAATCAGGTGTATGAAAACGTTTCGCTGAACAGGTCTAAAACTTCGTGAATTTGTTTCAGTTCAAAAAAGCGCTCACTTTGAATATCTTTCGGGTCCATCTGCTCGAAAATCCAGGTGGTGTAGTACGGAACATGCGCGCCATAACCTCCCAGCTCAATTACCGGCAAGATATCCGACTTCAGCGAGTTACCTATCATCAGTAAATTTTCGGCCGGGATGTCGAGGTGTTTCAGCAGTTCCTGGTAGTTTTCCTTCCGCTTGTGGGTCATGATCTCGATGTGGTGAAAATACTTCAGCAGTCCCGATTTCTTCAGCTTTCGCTCCTGGTCGAGCAAATCACCTTTGGTAGCCAGCACCAGCCGGTACTTGCCGTACAGTTGGTCGAGCAGGTCCACAATACCATCCAGCAAAATCACATCCTTCTGCAGCATGTCTTTCCCGATGCCGATGATGGCTTCGATTTGTTCCGGCCGCACTTTTTTATCCGAAACCAGCAGCGCCGTTTCAATTAACGAAAGAATGAAAGCCTTGATACCGTACCCGTAAAGTTCCATGTTTTGCACTTCGGTGCGGTACAAGGCTTCCATCACTTTTTTGTCGGGTTGAAATTCGGCCATCACCCGGCAAAAGTCGTGTTCGGCTTCCCGAAAAAAGTTTTCGTTTTCCCAAAGGGTGTCATCGGCATCAAATGCAATGACCTGTATGTGTTGCAAACTCATTCTCGTTCCTTTCTTTTCAAGCGACCATCCCCGCCGCCGTTTTTCGATCTTCAAAAATACAACGTTCAGTATTAATGAAACAGATGAGGACAAGAAAGTTTTAGTCGAATGAGTTCCTCCTCTAATTGAAAACGTAATTCCTTACCGAAAATTCGTCTTAAAATGCCCCGTCCAAAGTCTGGATGGCCAGCACTTCATCCAGTTTCTCTTTCGGGATTGCTGTTTGCAGCTTGATTTTTACCAATTCTCCCGGTAACAGATCGAAATAGTTGTCCGAGAAAAAACCTTCTTCGTCGCCGATGGTCATAAACAGGTTTTTGGCCAGCTTATTGGATTGCAGGCTGATCTCGAAACCACCATCAACCGCTGCAATCGTGTAATCCACTTTCGGTTGTGGCAGGTTCAGCTCTTTCACCGGACGGAAATAGAACACGTTTTTGGCAATTACCTGTCCGTTTTCAACCACCTCGGCAACCATCAACTGGTTTCGGCTGTCTTTCCCTTCCAGGAATTCCACCAGGTTGACATCGTAATACGAAGCGCTGGAGTTGGCGGGTATTTCAGCCAGCACGGCATTTTCCCAAACCACTTTCCCACCGAAATCGACCATACTGAGTTTCAACATGGCACTGACTTTCCGCAACCGGTCACTCACAATGCCTATTTTCAGGAAATCGCCTTCGGTGTACGGTGAAACCAGCACGGGCTCAAAGCCCTTTTTCACGTAGTATTGCAGGGCTTTCCAGCGCTGGTAATAGTCGGTCGAGCTCCACGAAGCTACCGGCCAGCAGTCGTTAATTTGCCAGTACAAACTACCCATGCAATACGGCATGGCGCGGCGGTGACCTTCTACTGCGAACTTGATACCTTCGGCTTGCAACACATGGTTTACATACAGGAACGACTCAAAATCCTTCGGCTTTTTGTAGTCCTGCAACATGTAATACTCAATGGTTTTGTTGCCGATCGACGATCGCTGGTGCGAGTTCATTACCTCCGAAACAATGTCGAAATCTTCGGGCAGGGCGTATTGTTTCACGGTCTTCAGTTCGGGGAACGACTGGAAGCCGTATTCGCTCATAAAACGGGCAATGTGGGTAGCATAGTTTTTAAACGGCTCTTTTCCCCACCAAACGCCCCAATAGTGCTCGTCGCCGTTCACCAAATCGGCCGGGATGCCGGTTCCTGATGACGGGCTGGAGCTCCAGTAGGCCCGCGAAGGATCATGCGTTTTAACAGCCCCGGCAAGTACATTGTGAAAGATATCCTCGTATGCTTTCCAGATTTTATCAGCATTTTCCTGGCTTTTCGCTTCCTCCAGGCGTTTCCAGCCCCAACCATACCAGGCAGCCAAAATCTCGTTGTTGCCACACCACAAGCCAATGCTGGGGTGATTGCGCAACCGGCGGATGTTGTCGGCAGCTTCTTCTTTCACGTTGTTCAGAAATTCCTCGTCGCCGGGGAACATGGCGCAGGCAAACATAAAATCCTGCCAAACCAGAATACCGGCTTCATCGCATAAATCGTAGAACAGATCATCCTCATAAATTCCGCCGCCCCAGATACGCAGCATGTTCATGTTCGATGTCTTGGCCGTGTTCACCACCGTTTGGTACATGTCGTCCGAAACACGCGACGGGAAGGCATCATTGGGGATGTAATTGGCGCCCTTCATAAAAACCGGTACGCCGTTTAGTTTGAAATAGAAAGATGTACCCTGCTCGTCTTTTTCGCGGACCAGCTCCAGCGTACGAATTCCAATGCGGTCGGTTATTTCGGTTGTTCGCCCGCCAATGCGCAAACTGGCTTTGATGGAGTACAAAGGTTGTTCGCCCAAGCCGTTTGTCCACCACAGTTTTGGGTCGGCAATTTCAAAATCAAGCGGGTAGGTAGCTGTTCCTACTTGCAGTTTTACCTGGGCTGTCGCCAATACTTGCCCATCATTTTCAATTTGAATGATGGCAGGCCCTGATTTTTCCGATTCAACCTCAACCACTGCTGTGAAGTTGGCTTTTTGTTCGTTCACCTCATGCTGAACAATCTGCAGGTTGTTGATACGGGCATCGTCCCAGGCTTTTAAATAAACCGGGCGCCAGATGCCGCTGGTTACCAGACGAGGCCCCCAATCCCAGCCAAAGTGATAACCCGCTTTTCGGGTGTAAACGCTCACTTTTTTGCCGCCTTCCACCTGCCCGATTTCAGCCAGATCGTTATCCGACACGGGAATAACAAACGGATGGGCATCGTATTTTTTCAAGCCTTCAACAATGGGCGAACGGAAAACAATTTTCAGCTCGTTGTCGCCTTCCTGCAGAAACGGTTTCACATCCACCAAATATTCGCGAAACATGTTGTCGGTTGAAGTCACCTGCTCGCCATTCATAAAGATGTCGGCATACGTATCCAATCCTTTAAAATCGAGCGCCAGGCGGTCGCGCGCCATCAGTTCTTTTTCTACCCTTATGTTGGTTTTATAAGCCCAGTTGAGCTTGTCGATCCATTGCAGGTCGTGTTCGTTCAGGCGATAAAAGGGATCTTCGATTTTTTCATTGGCCAGCAGGTCGGTGTGTACACAACCGGGCACTGCGGCAGGGAGCCAGTCACCTTTGCCATCTTCGGCAAATTGCCAGCCTTCATTAATTTCCCGGGTCATCATCAGCGAAGGGTCTTTGGGTTGACAGGCAAGCATGCCGAATGCCAACACCAGGATTACAGATAAGTGTTTGATCATTGGGTTAGAAGTTTAATATTCGAAAACCAAAATTCGGAAATGAATTGTTGATACACAAGAAAAGCCCGCCTGTTTATAATAAGATCCGGCCCATGTGAATGAGACCGGATCTTTCAGAATTAAATTTTTGGCAGTTCCCAAGGGCTACGGTAAGTTGGAGTGAGGAATTTATTGGCTTCCTCATCGCCAACAAACTGACTTTTTTCGCTATCCCAATACAGGCGGCGACCGGTTTTCAGGGCAATGTTACCCAAATGGGCCACCCGGGCTGTGTTGGCAGCAATGTCGATGCTGCAATTCAGGTCGAATTTGCGGTTGCGCACGCCATCCAGGAAGTTGGCCATGTGCAGCTCCAGTCCTTTGCCGGTACCTTTTTGCAGTTCCACCCTTTCCACCAGGTCTTTGTCGTTTTTGCGTTCGGGGATCACTTCCCAGCCATTGCGATCGACCACCAGTGTGCCGTTGTTGCCCACGTAGGCCACGCCGTGGTCGCGGCCAAAGTGGCCTGCGTTAATGCCGGTGCCGTGGTCCCAAAGCAGGGTGAAGTCGTCAAATTCGTATAAAGCCTGAAGGGTGTCGGGAGTTTCGGCTGCGTCGTCGGGGTAGGCAAACTTGCCCCCCATCGTCATGACGGATTTGGGCGCTTTGGCATTCATCCCGAACAAACCGTAGTCGATGATGTGTACTCCCCAATCGGTCATCAGCCCACCGGCATAGTCCCAAAACCACCGGAAGTTAAAGTGAAAGCGGTTGGGGTTGAAAGGCCTTTCAGGAGCCGGGCCCAGCCAGAAATCGTAATCCACACCTTTAGGCGCTTCTTTGTCGGGCTGCACGGGGACGGGTTCCATCCAACCCTGGTATGCCCAGGTACGCACGGTGCGTATTTTTCCCAGCTTGCCGGAATACACATACTCCACGGCATCGCGCCAGTGCGGGTCGCTGCGTTGCCACTGCCCCACCTGTACCACCGTTTTGTATTTGGCGGCAGCCCGCTCCATGATGTTGATCTCTTCGATAGAGTTGGCGAGGGGTTTTTCGCAATAAATGTCTTTCCCGGCTTCGCAGGCTGCCACAAAGGGCAAGCAATGCCAGTGATCGGGAGTCCCAATGATGACGACATCCACCTCCGGATCTTCAATCAATTTTCGGTAGTCATTATAGGCATTGGGCTTTTTGCCCTGCAACTTTTCGGTGTCGGCTACGCGGGCATCCAACACGCGCTGGTCCACATCGCAAATGGCCACACACTCGGTGTTTGGCTGCCCCAGAAAGGCCCGAAGGTCGGCAAAGCCCATGCCTTTGGCGCCAATCAGTCCGCAACGGACCAACTTGTCGGGACTGGAACAGGCGCTCATGGCTGCCGGCATGGAGGCGGCCAGGCCTACAGCGGCAGTTGCTGCTGTCGTGTTTTTGATAAATGTTCTTCTGCTTGTTGTCATTGATTTAGGTTATAATGAAAAAATTGTGGTTAATCTGCTTTCATCACATCGTCAAAAGCCTGGCCCGAGGGTGCAAAATCTACTTTCTTCACAAAGCTGCATGCCTCGGCGGCGCCGGCCTCGCGGTCCATGCCGCTGTCTTCCCATTCCACCGAAAGGGGGCCGTTGTATTTGATGTCATTCAGCGCGCGAATGATATTTTCGAAATTGATTTTTCCGCGCCCCAGGCTGCGGAAGTTCCAGTAGCGACGGTTGTCGCCAAACTCCATGTGCCCGCCAAAAACGCCGGCAGTTGTCGGAACGTCGCTCCAGTACACATCTTTCATGTGGACATGGAAAATGCGGTCGGCGAATTCGTTGATAAACCGCACATAATCCACATGCTGGTAGCCGAAGTGGCTCGGGTCGTAATTGAAGCCAAAAGCCGGATGATAGTTGACGGCCTTCAGTGCGCGGTGGGCAGTGGCAATGTCAAAGGCAATTTCTGTGGGGTGGACTTCCAGCGCATACTTCACTCCCATCTTATGGTATTCGTCCAGGATGGGAGTCCAGCGTCGGGCAAATTCTTCGTAGCCTTTGTCCAGCTGCTCCTGCGACACGGCCGGGAACGAATACAGCATGTGCCAGATCGGGCTGCCGGTGAAACCCACCACGGTATCAATCCCCAGGCGTTTGGCCACCTGGCCGGTTTTGATCATTTCTTCGGCGGCTCGCTGACGGACGCCTTCCGGGTCGCCATCGCCCCAAATGTAGGCCGGGAGGATGTTTTTGTGCCGTTCGTCAATGGGGTCGCAAACGCACTGACTGGCCAAATGGGTGGAAATGGTAAACAATTGCAGGTCGTATTTTTTCAGCAGTTCAAGCCGTTGATTGCAATAGGCCTGGTCGGCTTTATCCACCTCAATGTGGTCGCCCCAACAGCAAAGTTCCAGCCCGTCGTAGCCAAATTCTTTGGCTTTTTGGCACATCGTTTCAATGGGTAAATCGGCCCATTGTCCGGTAAATAATGTAACAGGTCTTCCCATGTTTATTTGGTTTTAGGTGATTTGTTTCCAAATTCTCGTTACTCGTGACTCGCTCCTCACGACTCAAACTTTACCCATTTCACCGCATCGTTGTAACCGGCTTCCACCATCACGTCAATGAAACGCATCCCGCGAATCCCGTCTTCAATGCCGGGGAAATCGAGCATCTCAGGCGTGGGCTTCTCATCTTTCATTTTTGCCTGGAGGGTTAGCGCAAAGTTTCGGTAAATGTTGGCAAAGGCTTCCAGATAACCTTCCGGATGGCCGCCGGGCGTGCGGGTGTTGTGTTGCGCCCAGGCGCCCATTTGCCCGGTACCCACGCGCACCATTTCCGTTGGCCGGTCGGCCCATTTAATCCACAGCGTGTTGGGTTCGTGCTGCTGCCATTCCAGTCCGCCTTTTTCGCCGTACACGCGGATTTTAACGTTGTTTTCTTCTCCGGCTGCAATTTGCGAAGCCATCAAAACACCTTTGGCGCCATTGTCGAAACGGAGCAGGGCTGCGCCGTCGTCGTCCAGCAACCGGCCGGGGACAAAGGTGTTCAGCTCGGCACAGATCTCGGTGGTTTTCAGTCCGCTGATGTATTCAGCCAAATGGTGGGCGTGGGTACCGATATCGCCGATGCAGCCCGCTTTCCCCGATCGCTTGGGATCGGTGCGCCATTCGGCCTGTTTGTTATGGGCATCCTCCTGTTTGGACGAAAGCCAGCCCTGCGGATATTCCACGTAAATACGGCGGATGTTGCCGAAGTCACCCCTGGCTACGCGGGCTTTGGCCTCTTTCACTGCCGGATAGCCCGAATAGGTATGGGTGAGCGCCAGCAGCAGGCCGGTTTCATCCAGTTTCTTTTTTAGCTGAAGGGCTTCATCCAGGGTGAAGGTTACGGGCTTGTCGAGCACCACGTGGAAGCCATGTTCGAGGGCTTGCATGGCTGGATCGAAATGCAGGTGGTTGGGTGTGACGATCACCACAAAATCCATGCGTTCGCCATCCGGAAGTTTGGCTTCCTGCTCAAACAGGTCAGCATAACTGTTGTAAATCCGGTTTTCAGGAAGAAAGTACGATTTTCCCGATGCGATGGAGTTTTCGGGATGGCTGCTGAAACAGCCGCATACCAGTTCAATTTGGTTATCCATGAGGGCGGCGATGCGGTGAACGGCCCCGATAAAAGCGCCGACTCCCCCACCCACCATGCCCATGCGTAGTTTTCGGCTCATCGTGATTGGTTTAATTGGTTTGAGAATGATGAAATTCCCCAAATGTATAAAACTTATTGCGAAGCCGGAAGAATCGCGGGAAGAAAACCACAACAGACCAGACCGGTATTTGCCTTGAAAACACGTTTTAAAACATGTTGCCCAACTGATTGCAGAATAGCTACTTTTGGACATCATCTACCAATTACAAACCTATGAAACGAAGAAACTTTCTGAAAAACACGGCTGCCGGGAGTCTGGCATTTACTGGATTGGCCGGCAGTTTGGCCACTTCGGCTGCCACCGCAAAAACTTCCAACGAAGCGCTGTTTAAGCTGAAATATGCGCCCGGGCTGGGAACGTTCAAAGAGCTGGCCGGCGACGACCCGGTTGACCAGATCCGGTTCATGCACGACCAGGGTTTCCGCGCCATTTTCGATAACGGGCTGATGGGCAAGGAACCGGCCCTGCAGGAAAAGATTGCCAGCGAACTGGCCCGCCTGGGCATGGACCTGGGGCCATTTGTGCTGTATGCCGATTTCAGCGTAAAGTCGTTTGTGACGCAGGACCCCGAAATCAGGGAAATGCTGAAAAAGAAAATGCACGAAGGACTGGAATGCGCCAAACGCACCGGCGCCAAAACCGCGCTGGTGGTGCCCGGACGTTATGCCGACGATCTGGAATGGGACTACCAAACCGCCAACGTGATTGACAACATGCGGATGTGCTGCGAGATCGTGGAACCATCGGGCCTGCAACTGGTGATGGAGCCGCTGAACGCCTGGACCAACCATCCCGGCCTGTTCCTGACCAAAATCCCGCAAGCCTATATGATTTGCAAGGCGGTGAACAGCCCCAGTTGCAAAATTGTGGACGATCTGTACCATCAGCAAATTACAGAGGGCAACCTAATCCCGAATATCGATATGGCCTGGGATGCCATTGCCGCTTTCCACATTGGCGACAACCCCGGGCGCAACGAACCCGGCACTGGCGAAATCAATTATAAAAACATCTTCAAACACATTCACAGCAAAGGGTATGAGGGATCGCTTTGCTGCGAACACGGGCGCAGCATGCCAGGAAAGGAAGGCGAACTGGCTTTCATCCGCGCCTATCGCGAAGTCGACAATTTTTAGTTCAAATCCTTCGATCGTTTTTTATTCCTGGAAATACAGAAACCGTCCGGAGTATCACCCTTCATCTGACAAATGACAGGACTGCCCGGACGGTATTTTTATGCAGCTTTGCTACCTAAATATCTCCGGCCGCTCCATCCAATTGGCATCATGCATATAAAAGATTATACCATCATTCCTCTAAAAAGAAATTTACTTTTTAAAACAATATCCGATCTCATGTTTTAGAAATGAAACTTCCAATACATTTTTCATTCGATTTCATTCGTGTTTTTTACGAATATGTTTTATTTTGTCGTTTCTGACAAATGTCATATTTCACACACACTCATTTTTAATAAAAAACCATGTTACAGCAAGTTAAAAACAACGATGCCTTAGGCACGGTGAACCGGGGTACTCCATGTGAATCCGGTTTGTGTACTTTGTGCGATTCAGCCTGCAAAGGCAAATGTGAAACCTGGCTCTCGTGCCTGGAAGGGCGCAAAATGCTTTACCCGCGCCGTTTCGGTTATTCCACGTCAGGCTCTTCGAACGTTACATCTGTAGGAATGGGCTATCATGCCCTTCGCATCCAAGGGTACGCTTACGGATCCAACGGAGTGCCTGCACACCTGACCGATGACCCGGATGACTGTATTTTCACCAATGTGAACATTGAAACCGAGTTTGGGAACGAAATCAAAACCAAGTGCCGGATTCCGATGATGACCGGAGCCTTGGGCTCTACCTTCATTGCGGCCCGTTACTGGCCATCTTTTGCCATTGGCGCAGCTTTGTGCGGTTTCCCAATCGTGGTTGGCGAAAACGTTGTAGGTATCGATCGTGAATCGGTGCTCGATAAAGGCCGAATCTCTAAAGCACCGGAATTGGAGCGCCGAATTGAGCTTTACAACCGTTATTACGACGGATATGGAGCAATTATTATCCAAATGAACGTGGAAGATGCCCGCAACGGGGTGGCCGAATATTTGATTGACAAATACGGCAATGACATTATCATTGAACTGAAATGGGGACAAGGTGCCAAAGACATTGGCGGCGAAATTCAGGTGAAAGACCTGGAATATGCCCAGTTTCTGAAAAACCGCGGCTACATTGTCGATCCCGATCCATTTGATCCAGTGGTAATTAAAACTTACGAAACCCGCAACCTGACCTCTTTTGCACGGCACAGCCGGTTGGGATCGACCAACATGCACTCGGTGGAACAAACGCGCGAAAGCTTCATGGATTCGGTTAGTTACCTACGTAAATTAGGCTTCAAACGGATTACCCTGAAAACAGGCGCTTACGGCATGGAAAACCTGGCTATGGCCATCCGCTTTTCGGCCGATGCCAAACTCGATCTGTTGACCATTGACGGAGCTGGTGGCGGAACGGGGATGAGCCCATGGAACATGATGGAACACTGGGGAATTCCCTCCCTGGCCCTTCATGCAAAAGCATACGAATATTGCAAAATACTGGATGACAAAGGCATTAAGGTACCCGACATTGCATTTGCCGGAGGTTTTGCCCGCGAAGACCATATGTTTAAATCACTTGCATTAGGGGCACCATTTACTAAACTGGTTTGCCTGGGCCGTGCACCGATGATCGCAGGCTTTCTTGGAAGTAACATTGAAGGAGCATTATTCCCGGAAAGAAGGGCTGAACTGAACGGCCACTGGGAAGCCTTGCCGCCTTCGGTGTTGGAATACGGAAAGTACCCCGAAGAAATTTTCGCCCAATACGAAACGGTGAAAAACAAAGTGGGGGAAGATGAAATGAAAAACATTCCGTTTGGAGCAATTGCCATGTGTGGCTATGCCGACAAACTTGCCGGTGGCCTGCAGCAATTTATGGCCGGTGCCCGGAAGTTTTCACTCGATCAAATTTCGCGCAATGACCTCATCACGGCCAACCGCGAAACCGAACAAGTAACCGGTATTCCGTTTATGACCGATGCGCTGAACGACGAAGCGCTGAGAATCTTGAATTCATAATAGAATTAATCCTCACCGGAAATCCCTCAATTTTTTTGGGGGATTTTTTTATTTCCACCTGTTTCTAACCTTTTTAGTAATACTCCCCCAGCCCTTCCGGAATCAGTTCAAAACCCATTATTTGCTGAATGTCGGCATCTGTTGATTCTTGGTAAGGAAGGTTACCCGAAAGCATCGCTTCCATGACATTCATTTTTCCCGCATTCAATTCTATGGGCAAAGCAGCCGGACGGCGTTCCACTACCACTTCTTGGTCTTCGTCCAGGTGGACAGTTTGAAAATCGTTTATACCGGTAGCTTGCGGAAAAATATGACTGACATGATATTCCACAAAAACCTGAATTTGAAGCGATTTGACAAGGCCAAGCTTTTCGGAATGAAAATCGAACCGGCCGGTCCGGGCACTGAATGAGGCCTTTCCGGATGCGATTTCAGCAGCAAACTGAGTTAAAACCTGCTCGTGCATGCTGGCATCCGCTTTTGCATACAGATTGCGCATATAGCCGTTTTCGGTGATGCTTTCCCACGGGTACACCACATAAGGCGCGTGTTTTTTACGGTTGGCCGACTTTTGGTGCCTGTTTTTATAAACAAACGAACAGTAGTTGATCGGAAGGTCGATACCTTCATCCAATGCATGTTGAATCAGGCGCAAGGCCGTCAGTTCCGATTCTATCACAGTCACTTTCTCGCCATGCGTGTAAGTGTAACCATGCTCTATGAGTTGATTGAAGTTGTAGGGCGTCAGCCGCATCTGGTGAAAGTTCAGGTGACTGACGCCCAAATTTTTCAGTTCGCGGATTTTTTGCTTCAGCAGCTCTTCCTCCTGCGGAACAGCCGGAATCTCGACCGTCACCACCGGGATTTGCCCAACAGCCAAACGGAGTTTGTCGGTTTTGTAATCGGTGGCGCCAATGTCGAAACGCATTTCGTTAAGCCCGGCCTGCTTCAGCGCTGCCACTTTTTCGGGTGTCAGTAATATGCCATTGGTGTAAAGCCAAACATAAACCTCCTCACCAAAAGCATCTTTCACCGCTTTTATAAAGGCCACGCTTTTATCGAACGAAATAAGCGGTTCGCCCCCCGAGATACTGACTCCTTTAAAACCAAACTTGCGGATGTATTCCACATAGGTTTCCGGTTCGTCGAAAATAAGGGTATTGGTTTCGGGGCGGGCCAAATCAGTTTGTCCGGTGGGGCAATAAAAACATTTCCCGTTGCAAAGGTTGTTAATGAACAGGCACGACCACTGCCCTTCGCCGCAAAGCTGGCAGCCCCTCGAAAGATTAGTCACATCCACTTTACTGTGGTGGAATCCCCACTTTACACGGCTTTCAATGGCCGACAAAATCGTTTGTCGCTCCTGCATGGCTGCAGCAGCTTCCTCCGGTGAAGGAAACTTCAGAAAGTTGTATTTCACCTGGTACTCTTCCTGATTTCTCAGCAAGTACCGCTGTTTTAATGGTGTTAACCTATTCATTTAGTAGTTCAAATAACCGTCGGCAAATATATTTCAATAAACAATTCCAGATTCAGCGCGGTAAAAATTTTCTACCTTTGTAAAAATTTGCCGAATTCATGGAAAATCAACTACAGATATACAACACCTTAAGCCGAAAAAAAGAAGTTTTTGAACCCATTCACCCGGGTAGGGTTGGTTTGTACGTTTGCGGACCCACTGTTTACGGCAAAGCCCACCTGGGACACGCCCGCCCGGCCATCACCTTCGACCTGCTGTTCCGCTACCTGAAACACCTTGGCTATAGAGTACGTTACGTTCGAAATATTACCGATGTGGGCCACCTGGCCAACGATGCCGACGAAGGAGAGGATAAAATTGAAAAACGTGCCCGGCTGGACGAATTGGAGCCCATGGAAGTGGTGCAGATTTATACCAACGATTACCACAAAAACATGGAATTGCTGAACGTTCTACCGCCCAGCATTGAGCCGCGCGCTACCGGCCACATCATCGAACAAATCGAAACCGTGAAGAAAATCCTGGCTTCGGGATTTGCCTACGAAAGCAACGGCTCGGTGTATTTCGATGTAAAAAAATACGCCAAGCATTATCCCTACGGCGAACTTTCGGGACGAAAAATTGAGGATTTACAGACCAACACACGCGATCTGGACGGACAAGACGAAAAGCGTTCCTCGCTCGACTTTGCTATCTGGAAAAAAGCCTCGCCCGAACACATCATGCGCTGGCCATCCAAGTGGAGCGAGGGTTTCCCGGGCTGGCACCTTGAATGTACTGCCATGAGCACCAAATATTTGGGTGAAACATTCGATATCCACGGCGGGGGCATGGACCTTACCTTCCCGCACCACGAAGCCGAAATAGCCCAGGCAAAAGCGGCCCACGGACACGATGCCGTGCGTTACTGGATGCACAACAACATGATCACCCTGAACGGCCAAAAAATGGGGAAATCTTTGGGAAATGCCATATCGCTGGAGGAATTTTTCAGCGGGGACCATCCCCTGCTCGATCAGGCGTACAGCCCCATGACCATCCGGTTTTTTATGCTTACAGCCCATTACCGCAGCACGCTCGACTTCTCGAACGAGGCCCTTCAAGCAGCAGAAAAAGGCATGGAACGTCTGCTGAAAGCCACCGAAACACTCGAACAATTGCATGCTGGCGAACTTTCATCGGTGAATGTAGCCGAACTGAAAGAAAAGTGCTACGCGGCCATGAACGACGACCTGAACAGCCCCATTGCCATTGCCCATTTGTTTGATGGTGTGAAACTTATCAACTCCATTGCCGACGGTAAGGCAAGCATATCGGCCGCTGACCTGGCTGATTTGAAATCGTTGTACGCGACCTTCGTTTATAACATATTTGGGATGAAACGACCGGAACAAGCAGCTGCCGGAAGCAACGAAGCCTACCAGGCTGCCATCGACTTGTTGCTACAAATCCGACAGGAAGCGAAAGCCAACAAAGACTGGGCAACTGCCGACAAAATACGCAACGAACTGGCCAAACTGGGATTTATCGTCAAAGATACCAAGGATGGCTTCAGCTGGGAATTGAAGTAAATTCACCCAAACATACCTGAAAACCTTTCGTTAGCGCGAAGGGTTTTTTTATGCCTGCCCGCGCTGGTTGGCAAAAAAGCTGTATTTTCACATCTTGTAACACAAATTCTAAAAACAGTAACACGATGGCCGTAACCCGATTTGGCGTTTCGCTGGAAGAAGAGCTGCTGAAAGCGCTGAATGAATACGTTCGGGAAAACTCGTTTTCCAACCGCTCGCAAGCCATTCGCTTTTTAGTTGAAAAAAACCTGGTGGAGCAGAAATGGAAATGCGACAACCTGGTGGCAGGCGCCATCACTCTGGTTTACAACCTAAACAAGAAAGACCTCCGAGCAAAACTGCTGGATGTACAAACAGAATATCAGGATGTCATCCTTTCTTCCCAACTTTTCCATATTAACCCGGAGAATTGCCTGGAAATTGTTGCCGTAAAGGGGCCCTCATTCAAGCTCACCAATCTGGCCGACCAATTAATTGCGATGAAAGGAATCCAGCATGGAAAACTGATTATGAGCAAAGTAGGATAATTTTTTTATCTAGATAGTAACACTAAGATTGTTTTTCGTAACACAATATTTGCCATGAAGAAACTCGTAATAAGTGCCATCGTGTTTGTGTCAGGATTTTCTGGATGGGCCCAGCGCGCTGAAAATCAACTGACGGACACGATCAAAATTGAAGAAGTAGTTGTAACCGGAACGCCTGTAAAAGTTCACCGGAACAACGTACCGCTGGCCATATCGGTTGTGAGTCGCGAACAAATTGCAGAAAGCACTGAGTCGGCCTTGTTGCCCCTGCTTAGCGGACAAGTGCCCGGGCTTTTTGTGACCGAACGCGGGATCACCGGTTTTGGCGTGGCCACCGGATCGGCCGGACAAATTACCATCCGCGGCATTGGCGGCAACCCAACCACCGGTGTTTTGATGCTGATTGACGGGCATCCGCAGTTTATGGGCATCATGGGCCATCCCCTGCCCGACAGCTATATTGCGTCGGATGTGGAGCGGGTCGAGGTCATCCGCGGACCGGGATCCACCTTGTACGGTTCGAACGCGATGGGCGGGGTCATCAACATCATTACCCGCCAGCAAAACCAAAACGGAATAAATGGAAATGCAAAGATGATGTATGGCTCGTACAACACCCAAAAATACAGCGGGTCGGCCGGTTACCGGAACAATGGCTTCAGCCTTTTTGGTTCGGTGAACCATGACCGGACCGATGGGCACCGCGACAACTCCGATTTCAAGATCACGAACGGTTACCTGAAAACCGGTTATCAGTTTAACGAACATTTATCGGCCAGCGCCGATATCAGCCTGGCTAATTTCAAAACAACCGATCCGGGACCGGATACGCTGAATGCTATACCCGGAAGTGGACTCGATATTTTGCGCGGATACTGGTCGCTTACTGTTGATAACGCCTTCGAAAAAACATCCGGAAGCCTCAAACTTTTCCACAACTTTGGGGAACATGATGTTACCGACGGATTTCATTCAACTGATAACAATTATGGGGTGAACTTTTTTCAGGCTTTCCACTTCCTTAAAGGAAACAGTTTAACACTAGGAATTGACCACATCCGGTACGGCGGGATGGCCGAAAATACGAAAGCCATGAACGGACAGGGAATGGTTTTCGCCGATACCACGGTTTACGAAACCGGCATCTATGGCTTTGTACAGCAAACACTGGCGAAAAAATTAACGTTGACCGCCGGGCTTCGGCTTCAAGACCATAAAATCTATGGAAACGAATGGATTCCATCCGGAGGCTTCGCCCTTAAAATTGATTCGAAAACCAGCTGGAAAGGAAACATCTCGAAGGGTTTTCGCAGTCCTACCATTCGCGAGCTATTCATGTGGAACCACAACCCCAATCTGCAACCCGAAAAGATTATGAACTACGAAACCGGCATTTATCGTTCATTTTTCAATTCGAAAATTAATGTGGAACTGACCGGCTTTTATGTAAAAGGCGACAACCTGATTGTGACCGGCGAAATGGGCAACCTGTTCAATTCGGGTGAAATTGAAAATCAGGGGATTGAGCTGGCCATTACCGGCAGGGCTGCACAAAACCTGGATTACAACCTCAGTTACAGCTACATCGACATGAAAAATCCGATCGTTTCAACTCCCAAACACAACCTGTACCTGGGAGCGTCCTACCATTGGAAAAAATGCAAGTTGAATGCCAGCTTGCGCCAAATTGCAGATATGGACAACGATGTTGGCCCTGTTGTAAATCTGGAAAGCTACACAGTTGTCGATGCCAAATTCAGCTGGAAAGTTAGCCGCTTTGCCGAGTGGTTCGTCAGCGGCGAAAACCTGCTCGACCAGCAATACGCTATCAACCGCTACTACCCCATGCCCGGCACAACTGTTTTCAGTGGCATCAACCTGAATTTCTAGTCGGAAACAGACAACAGATTTTATAGGAAGCAAGCCGTCAAACATGATTTTCCTTCTGGATTTTCCCTTGAAATGCCCTTAACTTGCTGAGGATATTTCAAGGGATTATTTTATGAAAGCAATCGTTAAAAGCAAACCCGAACGGGGTCTTTGGATGGAAGAAGTGCCAATACCTTCCATAGGTCCCAATGATGTGTTGATCCGCGTGAAAAAAGCCGCTATTTGCGGCACCGACCTGCATATCTACAAATGGGACGAATGGGCCCGGAACACTATCAAAACGCCGGTGATCATCGGTCACGAATACATGGGCGAGGTGGTGGAAACCGGCTCGGAAGTTGACCGTGTGCACGTGGGCGAACGGGTGACGGTTGAAGGCCACATTTCGTGCGGATTTTGCCGCAATTGCCGTCGTGGGCGCCAACACATCTGCGACCACACCATCGGCATCGGGGTAAACCGTGATGGTGGTTTTGCCGAATATATTTCCGTACCAGCGAAAAATGTGCTGAAAGTCGATGCACGTGTCCCCGACGAAATTATGGCCATTATGGACCCGCTGGGAAACGCCACCCACACGGCCCTTTCCTTCCCGCTGCTGGGCGAAGATGTGTTGATTACCGGCATTGGCGGACCGATCGGGGCCATGGCCGCGGCCGTTTGCCGTTTTGCGGGTGCCCGCAACATTGTGGGAACCGATATCTCGAAATACCGCCGCGATTTGGCCCGGAAAATGGGCGCCACCAAAGTGATCGACCCCATGAACGACAACATCCGCAGCGCAATGGGCCGACTGGGCATGGTGGCCGGTTTCGATATCGGACTGGAATGCAGCGGCTCTCCGATAGCATTCAACGATATGGTTGAAAACATGTACAACGGCGGAAAAATCTCCCTGCTGGGTTTGCTGCCCAGCGATACCAGAATAAACTGGACTAAGCTCATTTTTAAAGGCTTAACTTTAAAGGGAATATACGGACGTGAGATGTACGAAACCTGGTATCACATGGAAATGATGCTGACGACCGGACTGGATATTTCGCCTGTCATCACCCACCGTATGCATGCCGACGATTTTCAGCAGGCCTTCGACATCATGGAACAGGGAAATTGCGGAAAAATCATTCTTGACTGGGCATAAATCTATAAAAAATTTTGTATGCCAGTAAATACGCAGAAAATTCAATCAGCGGGATTTCCTGCGCTTAAGTTGAATGCGTTTACTCATTGTAAACTCCATAAAATTAGTCCCGTTCATAATACTGATATCGCGATACTGGATTTTTGAATTCTGTTGATACCGCACAATAGAAGCCCCGAGGTAAAAATTGGGAAAATAATGCCCGGCTGAAAGCTGAAATGCTGAACTCCAGCTAAATTTCAATTGATGGTCGGTATCTTCTCCTGTAAAATGCCACATATTTTGCTGAAGCCCAAGGCTAAAAAGATATGATCCGGTTATAATCCAATTTTTGGAGGGAACCAATGAATACGCGTATCCCAAATTGGCATTCAGCGTGTAGGCTTCAAAATTATTCTGCAGCCGCCCATTCGCAAAATACTGATTTCCTATTTCGGAAGGAACAAAAGCCGAATCAGCTTCAACGGTTATCAGGTAAACACCACCGCCATAAATCATTGATCCTGCACTTTTTAACTGGATATCCGTTTGCTTGAAAGCAGCTTTATACGAAAAGCGCCGGTGGTTTACCACATAATTGAAGTTGATGCCGAAATTACTTGTGATCAAATCACGACGGGTATAATACTGTTCCAAACCCGGAATCTCCAGTCCTTCTTCCTCCAGTTCGCTCAAATAGTACCCCCGTGTCTTTATGCCCAAAATATCGAGGGTGAACTTTCGCGAATAAATATAGCTCTGCAAGCCAAAGCTGGTAGTTTTCCCGTATCGGTGGTCATCGCCGGAAAGCATGGGAATCTTGGTGCCGATTTTCAGCCCAAACCATTTGTAATTAAAGCCAATTCCAAGGTTATAATAGTCGTTTGGTCGGTATTTCAACCGAACCTCCTCATTTTGGTCGTGAAACTGGATAAAGTTGTTTTTATTGGCCGAAAAAACCCTGACAACCAAATCATTGTAACAAGTTTTTATATAGTCCGGATCCACTTTGCCGGTTGAACATGAATCAGGCTCACCGCCAACGGCAATCCACGAATTCACAATTAAAAGGCCGACAATCCATATTTTCCTCATAAATCCATCTCCACCCACACCGGACAATGATCGGAATGCACAGCTTCGGGCATAATACCGGCATTTCTGATTGTTAACTTCAATTCCTCTGTAACCATGTGGTAATCGATGCGCCAACCTTTGTTTTTGCCGCGTGAACCAGCCCGGTAACTCCACCATGAATATTGATGTGGTTCCCGGTTAATTTCGCGAAAACTATCCACATATCCATCTTCCACAAACTTTTGGAACCATTCCCTTTCTTCGGGCAAAAAACCGGAAGTGTTCTGTTGCTTCTCCGGATTGTGAATGTCAATCCACAAACGGCAGATGTTGTAATCGCCCGAAATAATCAGCCGGGGGTGCTCTTTTCGCAGTTCATTTAAATACGCCCAAAAATCGGCCAAAAACTCCATTTTAAAGTCTTGACGGACATCTCCGGTAGTTCCGGAAGGGATATAGGCGCTAATGACCGAAAAACCGCTAAAATCGGCCCTCATTACCCGGCCCTCGTTGTCATATTTCGAATGGTCCATGCCATAGGTTACCTGTAACGGCTTTTCCTTGCTCAGGATAGCGACGCCGCTGTAACCCGGTTTTTCAGCCGAATGTGCATAAAACGAGTAACCCAGCTTTTCAAATTCGTCTTCACTCATTTGTCCGGGTTGCGCCTTGGTTTCCTGAAGGCACAAAATATCGGGATCAGCCAATTGCAGCCATGTTAAGAAATCCTTCTTTATGGCCGCACGAATGCCATTCACATTATAGGAAAAAATACGTTTCACAATTTTTTGTAATTTTGAATGAAATATCAGCCGAAAATAGTTCATTTTTTTAATTCAAAAAAAAGCAATTGAATACAGGTATCGTCATAAAATCGACCGGAAGTTGGTACAGTGTGAAAACAGAATCGGGCAAAACCGTTGATTGTAAAATCAAGGGAAATTTCCGGATCAAGGATATTAAAAGTACCAATCCCATTGCTGTGGGCGACCAGGTTACGTTTAAATACCTTGAAATGGAAGGAGAAGAAACTGCCAAACCAGTTGGATTAATCACCGAAATAACTGACCGTAAGAATTATATTGTCCGGAAATCGCCAAATCTCTCCAAACAATCCCATATTATTGCGGCCAACATCGACCAGGCATTTCTGGTTGTTACGATAAATTACCCGGTTACGACGACCACTTTTGTCGATCGTTTTCTGGCATCTGCTGAAGCTTATCGTATTCCCTGCTCATTAATCTTCAACAAAATAGACCGCTACAATTCGGAACAAACGCGGCAAATGGATGAGCTGATTGAACTTTACGAAAAAATTGGGTACCGTTGCTTAAAAACATCAACCAAAACAAAAATTGGGCTGAATCAGCTTAAAAATTGGATGACAGGCAAAACCAATGTTTTTTCGGGGCACTCCGGTGTTGGAAAGTCAACTTTAATCAACAGCGTTGAACCGGGATTAAATTTGAAAACCAAAGAAATTTCTGACTATCACCAGACCGGTCAGCACACCACCACCTACTCCGAAATGTTTGAATTGAGTTTTGGCGGATACATCATCGACACGCCCGGAATAAAAGGGTTTGGAATGCTGGATATGGAAAAAGAAGAAATAGGTCATTACTTCCCCGAAATTTTCAAGCGGCTCGAAAAGTGCCAGTACTACAATTGCACCCATACCCACGAACCGGGCTGCGAAGTGAAACGGGCTGTCCTCGACAATGAAATTGCAGAAAGCCGGTACTACTCTTACCTCGGATTACTGCAATCGGATGAAAAATACAGAAGTTGAGCTGGAAGGAGAAAAAACTGACCGAAAAATTCGCTACAAAGAAGTAGGTTATTATCCTATTTATCAGCTTTTTAACTTGAAATATGCAAAGATTTTGGTGGCACGAGAATCGCCTATTTGGGCGGCAACTGTATCATAGGGTTGTTTTTTAAGATTCTCAAGGCTCTTAAATTCACGCAAGAGCAATTGAATGGTCTTCTCCCCTATTCCCGGAATTTCTTCCAATTCGGATTTGATAAAATTCTTTGAACGTTTCTGCCTGTGAAAAGTAATCCCAAAACGATGGGCTTCATCCCGCGCTTGCTGAATTACTTTTAAGGTTTCTGAATTTTTATCCAGGTACAACGGAACCGAGTCGCCCGGAAAAAATATTTCCTCCAATTTTTTGGCAATACCAATGATGGCAATTTTACCCCGCAAGCCCAATTTTTCGAGTGCATTCAGGGCCATGCCCAATTGTCCCTTTCCCCCATCAATAACAATTAACTGTGGCAACGGATTTTTTTCGTCCATCTGACGTTTGTAGCGCCGGTAAACAATCTCCTCCATCGAAGCAAAATCGTTGGGGCCTTCCACTGTTTTTACATTAAAATGCCGGTATTCCCTTTTGGCTGGTTTTCCATTTCTAAAAACCACACAAGCCGCCACCGGATTTGTTCCCTGCAAATTCGAGTTATCGAAACATTCAATCTGAACCGGCAATTCTTTTAATTGAAGATCCTTTTTCATCGTTTCTAAAATGCGGTCGGTACTTTTCATCGGCTTGGACAAGGCCAATTGTTTTTCTTTTTCGAGCCGGTAATATTTTGCATTCCTAACCGATAAATCAAGCAGCTTTTTCTTATCGCCTTTCACCGGCACCTTGAAAGTTACATTCTCCAATTTGATTGACGGCTTAAAAGGGACGAGCAATTCTTTCGCATTCGAATATATTTTCTGGCGAATATCGGCCACGGCATATTCGAGCAATTCCTCAGGAGTTTCGTCGAGCGCCTTTTTTATTTCCGTGGTGTAGGTTTGCACGATAGCCCCATTGATTACTTTGAGGTAATTGATGAAGGCTGATTTCTCCACCACATCGATTCCAAAAACATCCACATCGGTGATCGTGGAGCTTACCACGGTTGAACGATTCTGGAATTTTTCAAGTATGACCAGCTTTTCCTTCACCTGGTTCGCCTCCTCAAACCGGTAATCGTCGGACAATTTTTTCATCATTTCGCGGAGGTATTTGATTACGCCGGAAATATTTCCCTTCAAGATATCTTTGATCTCATCGATGTATTGATTGTACGCCGTTTCCTCCTGCAAGCCTTCGCAAGGACCCAAACAGTTCCCGATGTGATACTCCAAACAAACCTTCAATTTTCCACTTTCGACATTCTCTTTGGACAAATTGAATTTGCAATTGCGAAGCTTATACAAGCGTTTAAACAAATCGAGCAAGGTGCGCACAGCTAATGCAGAAGTGTAGGGACCGAAATAAGAAGAACCATCGCGATAAACATTGCGGGTTTGAAACACGCGCGGAAATCGCTCATTCTTGACCACAATCCACGGATAGGTTTTATCGTCTTTCAACCGGATATTGTACCGCGGCTGGTATTTTTTGATCAGGTTATTTTCGAGCAACAGCGCATCTTCCTCCGTTTCAACAACGAGGTGTTTGATGTCATAAATATTCCTGACAAGCAGGGCTGTTTTCCGGTTGTCGTGATTTTTGGAGAAGTAAGAAGATACCCGTTTCTTTAAATTTTTGGCTTTTCCAACATAGATAATTTTTCCGGAATTGTCGAAATACTGGTAAATCCCGGGCTGGTCAGGTAGGACGGAAACCAGCTCTTTCAAGTGATCCATCCGGCTATTTGTGCTGGAATATTTCAAGGCAACATTAAAAATTAATATTCCACCAAACTATGCATTTCGTAATCAGAAAGAAGTTCCTTGTTTCCGTTTTCGATGAACTTTAAATCGCAAATAAACGAGAAATAAATCTGTTTGACATTCATTTGTCGCACCAGTTTCAGGGCAGCCAGCGCTGTTCCTCCGGTGGCCAGCAGGTCATCATGAATAAGCACCACATCATCTTCATTCAGGGCATCCAGATGCATTTCAATTGTGTCCGTTCCGTATTCCAACTCGTACGATTCATGGATGGTTTGGGCAGGTAGTTTGCCTTTTTTCCGGGCAGGAACAAAGCCGGCATGTAAACAATAAGCCACAGCCCCACCCACAATAAAACCTCGCGATTCCAGCGAAACAACCTTAGTAATCTCCTTCTCTTTAAAGTAATCACTGATCTCATTCACCACCTCCTGAAAAGCATTCTTGTCTTTCAATAAGGTCGTAATATCCTTAAAACTAATTCCCTTTGTGGGATAATCCGGAATCTCACGGATAAATTTCTTTAAATTCATTGGTCTTTTTTTTGTGTTCCACGTGGAACATTACCTACCTAACATGATTAATAGTACATTGATATCAGCCGGGCTGACACCCGAAATACGACTGGCCTGCCCGATCGTTTTAGGCTGTATTTTGGTGAGCTTTTGACGTGCTTCAGTTGATATCGTATGCAGACTTTCGTAGTCAAATTTATTCTCAATATTGATGTGCTCAAGCCTGTTGAATTTATCGGCCATTAACTTTTCACGTTCAATGTAACCTGAATATTTAATCAAAATTTCCGCCGATTCGACGATCTCATTAAACCGCTGTTCCGGGATTATTTTCAGAAATTTTTTAAACGGAACAATGGGTTCAATCAAATCAAATATGGACAACTGAGGCCGTGAAATAATGTCTTTCAGTTTAACTCCCTGCTTTAGTGGGGAGGTATTTTTCTCCTCTAAAAGTGAATTTATAAACTGTGGTTTGATTGAAAAATCGGAAGTAAACTGAATGATTTCGTCCCGAAGTTTTACTTTCTCCCCCAACAAATCCATCCGCTCCTGTTTAGCCAATCCCAACTTAAAACCTTTCGGTGTCAAGCGGGCATCTGCATCATCCTGTCGCAAGAGAATACGGTATTCAGCCCGTGAAGTAAACATCCGATAGGGTTCATCTACCCCTTTCGTAACCAAATCATCTACCAAAACGCCGATATAAGCCTCGTCCCTACTCAAACGAAAATCAGGCAGACCTTTAGCTTTTTGATGTGCATTGATCCCGGCCATCAATCCCTGGGCAGCAGCCTCCTCGTAGCCGGTTGTTCCATTTATTTGCCCGGCAAAAAACAAATTTTGAATAAGCTTTGTTTCGAGAGTATGATAGAGTTGCGTAGGATCAAAATAATCGTATTCGATAGCATAACCTGGACGAAAAATCCGCGCATTTTCTAACCCTGGAATCAAACGCAAGGCTTTGTACTGCACATCCCAGGGAAGTGAGGAAGAAAAACCATTCAAATAATATTCAATGGTCGTCTCTCCTTCTGGCTCAAGAAACAACTGATGTTGCGGTTTTTCCGAAAAAGTGACCAGCTTTGATTCAATACTTGGACAATAACGCGGGCCTGTACTCTGAATGGTACCGTTATACATCGGAGAATCACCAAAACCCTCCTCCAGTGCTTTGTGAACTGCTTCGTTTGTATAAGTAATCCAACAGCTACGTTGCTGCAAGCTGGATTTCTCCTCGGGCAAATACGAGAACTTGTAATGACCTTCATCCCCTTTCTGCTCCGTTAATTTTGAAAAATCAATAGTCCTTCCGTCGATTCGTACAGGTGTACCCGTTTTTAAACGCCCGGTAACAAAACCAGCTTCAGCCAACTGATCACTTATAAAATAAGAAGACGATTCGCCAATGCGGCCGCCTTCCATTTGTGCCCGACCAATATGCATCAACCCATTTAAAAAAGTACCGTTAGTTAAAACAACCGTTTTCGATTTAAACTCAACTCCAATCTGGGTCTTCACCCCACGTACTTCTCCATTTTCGATCAATAAATGAACAACAGCATCCTGCCAAAGATCAAGATTCTCTATTTTCTCAAGCTCGTTGCGCCACATTTCAGAAAAACGCATCCGGTCGCTTTGACAACGCGGACTCCACATGGCTGGTCCTTTTGACCGATTTAGCATTCTGAACTGAATAGAAGTACGATCTGTAATAATTCCGGTATATCCTCCAAGAGCGTCAATCTCGCGAACAATTTGGCCTTTGGCAATTCCCCCAATAGCAGGATTGCAGGACATCTGGGCATATTTACCCATATCCATGGTGATGAGCAATGTTTTCGAACCCAAATTAGCAGCAGCAGCGGCAGCTTCACAGCCTGCATGTCCTCCCCCAACTACAATGACATCATAATACGGTAGCATGATAAAATATTTTGAGCCACAAAATTAATAGAAAAGCTTTAATATGAAAAAGTTACAATTTGTCCAGGTAGAAGTCTTCCTTTTGTGTCATTATTTTCTTCTCTTGGGGAAGTTTGTCAGCATAGCCGCACAAATGTAAAACACCATGGATAAGAATGCGATTCAATTCATCACTAAAGGAAACCTGAAAGGTATCGGCATTTTCAGAAACCCGATCTACACTTACAAAAATATCACCGGAAACCATTCTTCCTTCAACATAATCAAAAGTAATGATATCGGTAAAATAATCATGATCGAGATACTGCTTATTGATTTCGAGCAAATAGGGATCACTGCAAAAAATGAAACTTAATTCACCCGGCATTTTTCCTTCTTCTTTTATGGTCGAAGTGATCCAGTTCTTAAGACACTTTTTGTCCAAATGAAGATCAGCAACATCTTCATAATAAAAATTGATGCTCACGATTTAGTTTAAATTTTAATTGAATAATCGTACCGCTATTTTTAAAGCTAACCTGATCGACCAGGTTATGAATGATGAAAAGCCCTCTCCCACCCTCACTTTTTATTTTCTCTTTTGATGTTGGATCCGGCAGCTTCCGAAAATCGAAACCTTCACCTTCATCCATTACTTCAACAGTCAGTATATTTTGAGACAGACAAGCACGGATAGTTACCCATTTTCCAGCATCATGCTTGTTTCCGTGAGTAATCGCATTGTTAACCGACTCGCAAACGCTCAGATTAATATACCCACTTCTGGCAGATGATATTTTGGCTTCATGAAGAATTTCTTCAAGAAATGAATGTACTTCTTTCAACTGTGACAAACTTGATCGTATGCGTAGTTCACGTTTCAAAATTTAATCGTTTAGCTGATTAATATACTGCTTGTATTTCTGATCATAAAACTGTCGCAATTTATAACTTTTATATTGAATATATTGCTGATTTATTTTCTCTGTTTGTTTATACTCAAAATATTTCACCGGGTTACTGAAAAATTTCTCGTCTGCTGATTTCGATTCTCTTTCATCGTCAACATCACGTTCCATCTCAGCTTTTTCAGCTTGCAACAACTTATCGAGAATCAAATTTTGCCGGTTAATCATCGAGTTGGTCAAATTTTTCTGAATTAAATCGAGTCTATTTTGTTCAATAAGAGTTTCAACCTGCCTAAGTTGTTCTTTAGCAGAACTTCCAACTTCATTCCCTAAAATGGCCTGCCGAACCATCTGTTGTAACATTTCCTGTCGAGCCAACATACGACCAATATTTTCATTCAAGCCTTTCGAATTTCCATCTTTCATTTGTTGAATGAGCTGTTGCATCTGATCCTTTAACGACTGCTGCGCATCTTTCAATATATTTAAACCAGGCTTGCCGCCGCTACCCGGCTTATCACATTCCTGATCTCCTGGCATGGATTCGGACAACTGCTTTTCCAAATTCTCGAGCGTCTCGTTTAAAAACAGGGCCAACTCGTTCGCCGAAGTCAAAGCACTTTGCTGATACCGTAACGAATTACTAATATTTCCTTCGCTCATAAAATCGTCCGAATGATTTAGCGATTGCTCCAACTTAAGCAACTCCACAGAAATTTTACCACCAATCATAGGCGTACGTTTAGCCAATGCGTATAACGAATCTTTAACAACAGTTGATTGATCACGAATAATATGCTGTTCCGTCATTAATTGATTGACAACGGGATCGTTAAAACCAACTGAGCGAAGATCCGACAAAACAGTTTCAACCTTGAATGATAAAAAAACCAGATTATCCAATATTTGCCGCAAATTATTTATATCCTCCCTTTTCTGCTTTACCCTGCTGTTATCCAACATTTGTTGAACCATAAAAGCTAAATTTTCGATCAGCTTGGAATTTTCTCCGATTCCTTTTGATGCTTTATTAATTCGCTTATTTTCAATATGTTCTATATTATCCAGATATTTTGTACTAATGTCATGAAATTGACGTTCCAAATCGAAAAGGTTCATTGGTTTATCCAACGATTCATTGATTTGAAGGGACATCTTCATTTCCTCCCGTATGGTTTCAATCAATTTCTGATTATCCAGTTCATGCTGTAATGATTTCTCAAATTCGCGCTGGTTTTTAACCGATTCACCGATAAAATTTTCCTGATCAGAAATTTCCTGTAATAGTTGAACAGCATTTTCAAGTTGTTGCTCAATTTTCATCCGCTTCAGCATTTGTAAATTTCGTTCAAGTTGCTTAGTCAGGTCATCCAACGGCACTGCAGAATTATTCATTAATTCATCCAATTTCTGTTGATCAAATTCCTGGGTTAGCTTATTAAACTCATCAAACAATTTTCTCAATTCGTCGTTCAGTACTTCATCCAACAATTCTTCTATTTGTTGTTGTTTTTTTACTATTTCTTCCTTTGCTTCGGAATAGGAATTGGACAATCGGTTCATGTCAGAATGTTCGTTTTTAATCTCCCCTATTAACTGTTCAAGAGCCGTCTTTCTATTGAGAATATCCTTAATTATTTGTTGTTTCTCCCAGTCAGAACCAAGCTCATTTAAACTCTTAATACGCAAGTCTTCAATAGATTTTTCCAATTCCTGGCTAAGTTGAAAACTCTTCTCCATCATGTCTTCCAAACTATCATACTGCTTATTGACAGCATGAATCAATTCACTTTCAGACAAAATATTATACTGAAAGGTATTGGAACTTGACTTTTTATACTGATGAAAATAATCGTTATCACTTACTGTAAAATAGTAGCTAAAATGCCGACCCAAGTGTAATAAATCCCTAAATTCAATTGTAAAATAAAAATTCTGTTCTTGAAGATTTTGCTGAATCGGGATAGAAATCATACTATCGGCCTGATTAGTAAATATATAAAGATGCAAATCGTGAAAACCGTAATCGTCCCGGATCGCTCCTTTAAAATAGAAACGATTATCATCTGTTGAATCTGCTAACTGAACAACTTCAATTTCAGGAAAAAGATCCGGAATGATACGAATATTGAAATGCATAAAATCGGGATTGGAAAAATAGGTATTGATCAACGAAACAGCATAAGGTTCATTTCTGAAAGCAGTACGTTCAGCACAAAACTCATTCATATCCAAAGATGCGATCAGACAGGTATCCTCAAAATTTATAAGCAAAGAATCCGTATCAAGTGCCTTAAAATTCCAACGCAAACGAGAACCATAAGGCACGTTTAAATCTCCAGAATTCTCAATTATTTCCCGCTCATAAAATGTATAAGCTGGCGGTTCTATCTGAACAGAATAACTCAGTACTGAAGGACTAGGAAGCGATACAACTTGATATTTATCCGAGAGGTACAATAAATCGGTAAAAAACACATCAAACGAATGATGAACCTGATCTAATTGATAACTAAATAACTCACCATCAAAATCCATCAAGAAATTGGACCCGCCAATATTGACATACATCACTTGTGGCAGTTCCCTACCCTCGCATCTAACTTCCAATTTCAAGCCATCACCCTTTCTAACTTTTAAATCGCTATTAAGTAAAACAAATGTAAAAGGAGCAGGCTTCGAAAAATGCTGTGTAAAATGTACGACCCGGTAAGCTGACTCTGCATATAACCCTGGATAAACATTGGCCAAGAGCACAACAAAAACAGTCGCAGTAATGAATCCCAAAAAAAGATTACGTAATTGTTTGATATTCAGTATAGACGCAAAGTCAATAACTTTAATGGTTTCAATTTTCTGATCAATACTTGCCCAAACTAAATCATGATTTTCAGTACTGTCTTCTGCTAGTTCCAAAATATTTACTAACTGATCCTGAATATCCGGAAAATGATCACGAATGAGTTTTGACATCTTCTTAAAAGGCATCGGGCTAAAAAGACCAATTAATTTGAAAACAGGAATAAAAACGAGCCAAACAATAAGGCCAACAGAAAAAAGCACGGAAAATATAAACAGGAAACTTCGAACAAATACAGATGAAAAGCTAAAATATTCAAAAATTAAAATAATTGAATAATAGCCAATTAACAACAACATAGCTACTATAAAACCACGAAGCAACTGAAAAAAATAATACTTCCTTCGAAACATTTCCAGTTTACCAACAAGCTGTTCATAGTTTTTAGTCATCTCTTTTAAAATACTTACACACAGGAACAAACAAAACCATTCAAGTGTTAATTATTCCCTATTTTTTGTTTAAATAAAAGAAACAAAACTCGTAAAACAAATTTTCAAATTGACACAAATTTTCTATAGGACCATTGTGATTGAAAAATACAAATCTAGTTCCTCCAAAAAAGCGAAGTAAAAATAAACACAAAATCGGATCTGTCATAAACGAAAAAATACTAAAAACAACTACTATCAACAATTGTTAATTACTCCACTAATATCTGTGATTTCAAAGGGATAGTCATGTTAATTTATCGTTTATAAACAGAAATAAGAACAGTTTTTATATTTTTGCAACTCTTGGTAAAAAAACTTTTACACGCTTTCAACAGGCTATTATTATTTTCATTTTTTTATTTAAGAATTAAAGAATATATAATAGTACTATTTTGATTGGGTTACAGGGTTTCCTTTTTTTAGAAATTGGAATTAACTATCGAGCGCTCTTTAATAAATTGCAATGAATGACAAACTTTCGATATTGTTGGTTGAAGATAATGTGTTGAATCAGAGGATTGTAACATTCAGCTTAAAAAAATACAACCACCAGGTTACTATTGCCAATAATGGTTTGGAAGCTTTTGAAGCCTTTAAAACCTGCAAATTTGATGTAATTCTGATGGATATCATGATGCCGGTGATGGACGGCCTGGAGGCTACTGTTAAAATCCGCGAACACGAAATCGAAAACAACATTCCCGATCAAACGCCAATTATTGCCATTACGGCCAATACGATGGACAACGACCGCGACAAATGTATTTCATACGGAATGAACGAATTTATGGCCAAGCCTTTTGATATTGAAAAACTCAACCGTATTTTTCAGGACCTCTGCATCTATTAAATCTTTTTAACTACCATTAACTTAATTCGCACAGCATGATTCAACTGGAATCATGCTTATGATTTTACACGTATTTTTTAGGAAAAATGGATTTTTCTAAGTTTTACTTTTTCAGTTTTTTCAATTGACCTTACATATCCGGTATTGTTAACAATTACTAATGAGAGAGAAAAATGGTAAAAAACTGTTACTTTCACTTTTTACCTTTTTATGTAGAAAGAGTCAAACAAAAGTTTATCATTAATTTTTTTGAATGAAAAAATCGATCCGATTGATATTGACCGTTATAACCATCCTTGTTATAGCAGGGATCATTGCCCTTCCAAAAATTAAAAAGGCGTTTAAGTCGGGTGATGAAGGAAAATTGAGAGCTTCAACGATGATGCGGGGAGGTGCTGGTCAGCCTACTTTTGCAAGCGGATACGTAATTGTACCTACCAACATGAATGAGCTAATTTACAGCACCGGTTCACTGATTCCGGATGAAGAAGTTGATCTTTCATTTGAAACCTCCGGGAAAGTAGTGGGTATTTATTTTTCGGAAGGACGGCGTGTAAAGAAAGGCGATTTGCTGGCCAAGATTAACGACAAACCACTTCAGGCACAACTTTTAAAACTTCAGGCACAAAAAAAACTCACCGAAGAGCGGGAATTTCGGCAGCGACAACTGCTCGATCGCGATGCAATCAGCCGCGAAAGTTACGATCAGGTGGCTACTGAACTCCAGTCACTGGATGCTGATATTCAGCTGTTGGAAGCTCGTATTGATGAAACCGAATTACGCGCTCCTTTTGACGGAATAGTGGGTTTGCGAATGATTAGTGAAGGTGCCTTTGCTACCACGCAAACAAAAATTGTAAGACTTGTGAAAGTCAGCCCCTTAAAAATTGAATTTTCTATTCCCGAACGGTATGCCGGTGAAGTAAGTCCTGGCTTTCCCATTTCATTTGTATTGGATGGTGAGCCGAAGGCCTTTACGGCCAATGTTTATGCGGTTGATCCCAAAGTGGATGTCGATACCCGTACCATCACGGTACGTGCTATGTACCCGAACCATAATGAGGAACTGAAACCTGGCCGTTTTGCCAGCGTAAGGGCACGTTTGTCGCAAATAGAGAACACCATTTCTATTCCTACACAGGCAGTCATTCCGGAAATGGAGGGAGAAAAAGTGTTTATTTACCGAAAAGGCCGGGCCGAAGAAATCCGGATAAAAATTGGCTTGCGCACGGAGTCGCACATTCAGGTACGCGAGGGTCTTCAGTTTGGCGATACACTGCTCACAACAGCTATTCTGCAACTTAGACAAGGAATTCCTGTTCAGTTAGATACCCTGGTAACCAATCAAATTCAGTAACCAACGATGAGTTTATCCTCTACCAGCATAAAGCGCCCTGTATTAGCCACAGTATTGTCCCTGGTGATCCTCCTGTTTGGCATCATCGGGATGACATATTTGGGTGTTCGCGAATTTCCAAGTGTTGATCCTCCCATTATTTCCGTCCGTACGTCGTATCCGGGGGCCAATTCCGATGTGATTGAAACCCAGATTACAGAACCGCTCGAACAATCGATCAATGGTATTCCGGGCATCCGGACGCTCACCAGCCGCAGCAGTCAGGGAAACAGCAATATTTCGGTTGAATTTGAGCTGACGGTTGACATGGAAACTGCGGCCAATGATGTACGCGATAAAGTGTCGCAAGCGCAACGCTTTTTACCACGCGATTGCGATCCTCCCATTGTTTCAAAGGCTGATGCCGATGCCAGCCCGATCATGATGATTGCCGTGAAAAGCCCCAAACGCTCACTGCTCGAATTATCGGAAATTGCCGATTTGACGTTCAAGGAACAGCTACAAACTGTTTCCGGTGTTAGTGCCGTTAATATATGGGGCGAAAAGCGTTATGCCATGCGTATTTGGCTCGATCCGGCCAAACTGGCTGGCTACCAGATGACCCCGTTGGATGTGCGCAATGCTATTTTGCGCGAAAATATAGAGCTTCCCGCAGGGAGCATCGAAGGAAACACGACTGAATTGACAATCCGAGCTCTTGGGTTAATGACCACTCCCGCAGAGTTTAATAGTCTGATTCTTCGCCAGACCGGCGATCAAATCATCCGGGTGCGCGACATTGGCCGGGCAGAACTGGGGCCGGAAGATTTACGCGGTATCATGAAAATGAACAACATCCCGATGGTGGCTACGGTTATTATTCCGCAGCCGGGTGCCAACCACATTGAGATTGTAGATGAAATATACGATCGCCTGGAATACATCAAGAAGGACCTTCCCGATGATGTGCAGATTGAAATCGGTTTTGATAATACCGACTATATCCGTTCATCCATAAAAGAGGTGGAAACAACTATTTACCTGGCTTTTTTCCTGGTTGTTATTATCATTTTTGTGTTTTTGCGCGACTGGCGAACCACCATCATCCCCATTTTAGTGATTCCCGTTTCGCTTGTCGGTTCTTTTTTCATCATGTATGCGGCTGGCTTTTCCATCAATGTGCTCACTTTGCTGGCCATCGTTTTGTCTATCGGTTTGGTGGTTGACGATGCCATTGTGATGATGGAAAACATTTATGTGAAAATTGAAAGTGGCATGTCTCCATTCGAAGCGGGACTAAAAGGGGCCAACGAGATCTTTTTTGCCATTATTTCCACCACTATCACGCTGATAGCTGTTTTTTTTCCCATCGTTTTCTTAGAAGGAATGACCGGCAGGCTGTTTCGCGAATTCAGTATCGTGATTGCTGGCGCTGTGGCTATTTCATCTTTTGTGGCTCTTACGCTTACTCCGATGCTTTCAACCAAGCTTTTAAAAACCAGGCATAAACGAAGTAAAACATATTATTTCACCGAGAAATTTTTTGTAGCCCTGAACCGAACGTACCAGCAATCGCTCAATACGTTTCTCAACCGTCAGTACCTTGCCATGATCATTTTGCTCGGATCGGTGCTGTCAATTTATATTTTGTGGAAGAATATTCCGGCCGAGATGGCGCCACTCGAAGACCGTTCGCAAGTAAACATCAATGTTACCTCACCCGAAGGCGCTACCTACGAATTTAACCATTCGTATATCGAAGAATTGGGTGAAGTGGTTGACCGGTTGGTACCCGAGCAAGATAAGGTTACCACCATGGTGCGGAGCGGCTGGAGTTTTGTAAGGGTGGTGATGGTCCCTCCCTCGGAGCGCGAACGTTCGCAGCAGGAAATTGCCAACCAACTGACCGCTGAACTTCGCAAAAAAACAAAAGCCAAGGCCACCGTGATGCAGCAATCTACCTTTGGAGGAAGGCGTGCCGGAATGCCCATTCAGTATGTTTTACAGGCGCCTGGTATTGAAAAACTGCGTGAAATATTGCCCGAATTCATGGCTCAGGTGTATGACAATCCAACCTTCGAGATGGCCGATGTTAACCTGAAATTTACCAAACCGGAGCTTCAGATTGAGATAAACCGCGACAAGGCCAATTTACTGGGCGTTTCAACGCAAAATATAGGACAGACGCTCCAATTGGCGCTTAGCGGGCAGCGTTTTGGGTATTTTATTATGAATGGAAAGCAATACCAGATTTTGGGCGAGCTGGCGCGCGAAGACCGCAATAAGCCGCTTGATCTTAAGTCGTTGTACGTTCGTAATAACGGCGGACAAATGGTCCAGCTCGATAATTTTGTGACACTGAAGGAAGCCACTGCTCCTCCGCAATTGTACCGCTACAATCGCTTCGTGGCAGCCACTATTTCCGCTGGCTTGGCCGAGGGAAAAACCATCAGTCAGGGGTTGGAAGAGATGGATAAAATTACCGCCAATGTACTGGACGATAGTTTTCGCACGGCCCTGGCCGGCGACTCGAAAGATTTTATGGAAAGCTCTTCCAGCCTCATGTTTGCTTTTTTATTGGCCATCGTCCTGATTTTTCTGGTCCTTTCGGCTCAGTTCGAAAGTTTCAAAGATCCGATCATTGTGATGATGACCGTGCCCTTTGCACTCACGGGCGCCATGTTTTTCATGTGGTATTTCGATATAACCATGAATATTTTCAGCCAGATCGGGATAATTATGCTGGTGGGGCTGGTATCGAAAAACGGTATTTTGATTGTGGAATTTGCCAATCAGCGTAAAAATGCCGGCATGAACAAACGCGAAGCCATTTGGTATGCAGCATCAGCCCGCTTTCGTCCTATTTTGATGACCAGTCTGTCCACTATTTTGGGTATTCTTCCTTTGGCGCTGGGCTTGGGCGAAGGCGCTCAAAGCCGCGTAGCCATGGGGGTTGCCGTTGTTGGCGGAATGACCCTCTCTACCCTGCTTACCCTTTACGTGGTCCCGGCAATCTATCTGATCATTTCAAGCGAATCAAAAACCATTGGTAATGAAATTGAACTACAGCAGGCTTTTTAAATTCGGGCCTTTCATGCGATATACGTTTGTACTTTTACTGGTATCATTGGTGCTTAAACCTGGCTTTTCACAGGAAATTTATGATCTGGACCGGTGTATCACTACCGGTTTGGAACGCAATTTTTCCATTCTGGTGACCCGTAACCAAGAGGAAATTTCTGCCAATAATTTTACCCGGGGAAATGCGGGGTTCTTGCCTACCCTGAGTATGACCAACCGTTACAGTGGTACCATAAACTCAGTCAATCAGAACCTGGCTGATGGTTCCGAAAATAACACCAGCGGCATTCACAATACGACTGCAAGTGCCGGAGTCAACCTGAGCTGGACCATTTTTCAGGGCTTCAACGTGCAAACCAGTTATCAAAAATTGGCCGAACTGAAACAGATCGGGGAACTCAACACCCAAATGACCATCGAAAATTTGGTCAGCCAAATTGTCTCGGAATATTACTACTACGTTCAGCAACAACGTCTTTACAGTAACCTGGCCTACGCCGTTTCCCTGTCGCGCGAACGGGTTCGCATCGACGAAGAACGGTATTTGCTGGGCTCATCGTCGCGTTTGGAATTGTTGCAATCTATCGTTTACCTGAATGCCGACAGCTCGCGTTATGCCAAACAAAAGGAAGTGCTGCGGGCCTCTCAGGTCCGGCTCAACGAACTGATGGCAGCCGACGATCTTGGGGCAAATATTATCCTGCCTGATTCGGTCATACAGATTGATGATGACCTGACCTACAAGGAATTGCTTGATTTGACCCTCAGCTACAACACCAGCCTGCTGGTTGCCGGACGCAATCAGGTGGTTTCGGAATTGGATTATAAGCTGGTTGCGTCACGCGCGTATCCGTACCTGAATTTTGCCTCCGGCTATTCGTATGCATACAACACTTACGAAGCCAGTTCGTTGCTCAACCAGCGCACCAATGGTATGAATTACGGCCTTACCCTAGGGATCGACTTGTTTGATGGCTACAGCCGACGCCGCGAAAAAAGCAATGCTGCCATCGAAATAGAAAATAAGAAGTATCGGTATCAGGAAGTTGAACAACAGGTAAAGGCCGATTTGATCACCATTTATTACGCATACGAGAATAATTTGCAACTGCTTCGGCTGGAGGAACAAAACCTGAATGTGGCACGCGAAAACCTCGAAATAGCACTGGAACGATACAAGCTGGGAAGCCTTTCGGGCCTCGAACTGCGCGAAGTGCAGAAAAGCCTGCTGGATGCCGAGGAACGCCTGATTTCGGTGCAATACCAAACCAAACTGGCCGAAATATCGCTGCGCCAAATTTCCGGCCACATCATGGATTACCTCTAAATAAAACTATCTTTGTTTGCTGAAGTTTAAGCAAGTGGTATGACCGATCAGTTAGATCTTCACAATCAATCGTTTTCTGAAAAGGATATGGACTTCGACCGTCAGTTGCGGCCGTTGTCTTTTGACGATTTTAAAGGGCAGGCACAGATTGTCGAAAACCTGAAGGTATTTGTACAGGCGGCAAAAATGCGCGGCGAAGCCCTGGACCATGTCTTGCTGTTCGGCCCCCCGGGACTCGGAAAAACCACGCTTTCCAACATTATTTCGAATGAATTGGGGGTGAGCTTAAAGCTTACGTCCGGCCCTGTTTTGGACAAACCCGGCGATTTGGCCGGCCTGCTCACCAACCTGGATGAGCGCGACGTGCTTTTTATCGACGAAATACACCGTTTAAGCCCCATTGTGGAAGAATATCTGTATTCGGCTATGGAGGACTACAAAATCGATATCATGATCGATAAAGGGCCCAGTGCACGCTCAATACAGCTTGAGCTAAATCCGTTTACCCTGATTGGCGCCACGACCCGCTCCGGTTTGCTCACCAGTCCGCTGAGGGCCCGTTTTGGCATTAAAGCCCATTTCGAATATTACGACCTGAAAATTCTCACCGGCATTGTAAAACGTTCGGCTCACATTTTAAAGGTCGAAATTGATGAACGGGCAGCCATCGAAATTGCTTCGCGGAGCCGCGGAACGCCCCGTATTGTGAATGCTTTGCTGCGCCGGGTGCGCGACTTTGCCCAAGTGAAGGGAAACGGCCGGATTGATATTGATATTACGCAGTATTCGCTTGAAGCCCTGAATATTGACAAGCACGGCCTGGATGAAATGGACAACAAAATACTGCGCACCATTATCGATAAATTTAAAGGCGGCCCCGTTGGACTGACCACCATTGCCACAGCCGTTGGCGAAGATAGCGGCACCATCGAGGAAGTGTATGAGCCTTTCCTGATAAAAGAAGGATTTATTAAACGGACTCCGCGTGGCCGCGAAGCTACCGAATTGGCATACAAACACTTGGGTATTGTGAAATTTAACGAGAACCCGGGTCTTTTTTAACCAGTTTTACTTCGAACAGCTTTGGCCAAAGTTTACCGGTAACATACATTTTGCCGTTTTTCTTGTTGATGGCAATCCCGTTTAGCACATCAATCCGGTTATCGGGGTTGTACATCACCGATAGCAGTCCGTCAAAATCAATTTTAGCCAGCACTTTACCGGTTACCGGATCAATTTTTACAGCGAAATTGGTCGTCCAGATGTTGGCATACAGGTGACCGTTATAAAACTCCAGTTCGTTCAGGTATTTCACCGGCCCTTTGTCGTCGTAAACCGGTATTTTTTTGATTACCTGCATATTGGACGGATCAATAAAATGAAGAAACTCGGAACCGTCGGTTTTGATCAGGTTCGTGTTTTCATGGGCCAATCCCCACCCTTCCGGCGTTTCGTAACGGAAACTGTCCACACGGGCAAAGGTGTTCAGGTCGTAAATAAAGCCTTTTTGGGCTTTGTAGGTTAGCTGGTAAATTTTATTTTCGAAAATGGTGATTCCTTCGCCAAAATAACGGTCTTCCAACTTCACCGATTTCAGTATTTTACCGGTTTGCAAATCAAACCTGAAGATGCCTGATTTGCCGTTTTCGCCCGTACTCTCGTAAAATTCGTCGTTGTGTATTTCCAAACCCTGGGTGAAATGTTCGGTGCTGTGCGGGTAGGTGTTTACAATTTCGTAGGTCAACAGTTCGGGCTGAATATCTGAAAGCACTTCAAATGTTTGAAAATTAACTCCTTCTACCCCATCTGTTTTGGTTGCGACAATTTTTAGTTGGTGTTTCCCAAGTGATTGCAATTCGGGGATGGCATACTGAAAATTGATGTCGCCGGAAGTTTTCACCAGTTCATTGTCCAGGAAAAGTTCGGCCTTCTCCAGCTCACCGTCCTTCAGTTTAATGGTGATTTGAATGTTGATTGAATCGCCGGCCACCAGGTTTTTCTTTTTGGGCGATAGGCTGATCTGGGCGACCGGTTTGCGCGATTTTTTCGGGCTGTTGGTACACGAAAAAGCGCTTAAAAAGAGCAACGAGATAAAAAGTATGCTGAAAATCCTGAGTTTCATTTTGTTCGTTTTTTATTTCCGCCCTAAAAATAATTAAATCTTAAAAGCTGGCGGTAATTCAGTCCGTTTTTAAAACGCCGCTATGCGTGAATAGCTATCTTTGGAAAAAATTTTTCGGTTTGAATTCATTTAAAAAGCTTGTGGGCGAAACCGCCGTTTATGGTGTCAGCAGCATTGTTGGACGGTTTATCAACTGGTGGCTGGTGCCGTATTATTCGCATATTTTTCAAACAGCCGAATATGGTGTTGTTACCAACCTGTATTCGTACATGGCCTTTTTGCTGGTTATTTTAACCTACGGAATGGAAACCGGTTATTTCCGGTATGCCTCCGAAAAGAAGGATAAACAGCTGGTTTATTCCAGTTCGCTGATTTCGATTTTTGTTACTTCGCTTAGCTTTTTGCTGGTTGTTTATAGTTTTTCCGACGTGATTGCCGGCTGGCTGGACTATGCCAACCACCCCGAATACGTTCGGTGGATTGCATTGATCATGGCTTTTGATGCGTTCACGTCCATACCTTTTGCCCGCCTGCGCATCGAATCGAAAGCCATCAAATTCGCCGTGATCAAGCTGGTGAATATTTTCGCCAATATTTTTTTCAACATCTTCTTTTTAACCATCTGCCCTGCCCTGCTGAAATCGAATCCTGACCACCTGGTCGGGATTATTTACTCGGATCAGATTGGGGTGGGCTATGTTTTTATTTCCAACCTGATTGCCTCGGGCGTTACTTTTGTGATGTTGCTGCCCGAGCTTTGGGTGAAACTTCGGTTTGACGGGCGTTTGCTCAAAGAAATGGTTTGGTACTCCTTCCCGATTTTGGTGGTTGGCGTTGCCGGAATGGTCAACCAAAATATAGACAAGATATTGATTCCCATATTAATACCAGATAACCAGGGGCCTATGGAACAGCTGGGTATCTACGGTGCAAATTACAAGCTGGCGGTTTTGATGAACATGTTTATCCAGGCTTTCCGGTACGCGTTCGAGCCCTTCTTTTTTTCGCAGGTGAAATCGGAAGACAACAAGCGTGGCTATGCCCTGATCCTGAAATACTTTGTAATTTTTGGGTTGCTGATTTTCCTGGGTATCAGTCTGTTCCTCGATGTTTTCAAAACCTTCAATATTATTGACGAGGCGTACTATTCGGGCTTGGAGGTGGTTCCCATCATCCTGATGGCCAACCTCTTTCTGGGAATATACTACACCGTCTCGCTATGGTATAAATTAACCGATAAAACACGGTTCGGGGCATATTTCTCACTGGTTGGCGCGGCTATCAGTTTGGGGATCAATATTGTTTTTATTCCTGTTTTTGGGTACATGGCATCAGCTGTGGCGGTGTTGATCTGTTTTATTATCGAAGCCGTTTTGTGCTATGTGTATGGACAAAAACATTTTCCGATTGATTATCCGCTGAAACGGATCGGATTATACTTTGTTGTGGCCCTGGGCTTATATTTTATTTCGGTACTAGTTCCTGTGGAATCCATTTTGCCGATGTACCTTTTCCATGCATTTTTACTTATGCTCTTTATCGTTATCATCTATGTGTTGGAAAATAGGGAATTCAGAAAGTTTCTTCACTAATATTCATCAAATAAATACTTTTTAGTATTATTTTTGTTTTCGAAAAGGAACAGAGAAACGAAAAAGCACTTCGAACAAATTTTACTGGTTGACGCGCCGATCGTTGTAACAGATAAAAAATATACGTATGAAAATAGCACTGGCCTCCGATCATGCTGGGTTTGAAAGAAAGCAGGTAGTAAAAAGTTACCTCGAAGAGAAAGGGATTGAATATCATGATTATGGCGCGTTTACGGCCGAAAGTTCCGATTACCCGGACTTTGCGCACCCGATGGCGCTGGCCGTTGAAAATGGTGAATTCGATTTGGGTATTTCGCTGTGCGGTAGTGGAAACGGCATCAACATTGTTGCCAACAAGCACCAGAAAATACGTTCGGCCATTTGCTGGAAACCCGAAATTGCAGCTTTGGCCCGCTTGCACAACGATGCCAATGTTTGTGCCCTTCCGGCTCGTTTTATCACCGATGATGAGGCCATTATGATTGTGAAGACCTTTATTTCTACCGATTTTGAAGGTGGACGCCACCAACGCCGAATTGATAAAATCCCAATCCAATAAGCTATGTCGGGTGTAAAACAGGACTTTATAAAAGCTGCGGATAAAATTGCCTTTGATAAAAAGCACCGGGCCACTATCCGCTTTAATATTTCGCGGTACGACCAGGCTGTTGACCGGGGTAAAAAGCGCTACTCCAACCTGGAACTGGCCAAGGAGCGCGGTTCCTTTATTAAGGAAAAGGCTGTCAACAACCTGCATGAATACCTCCTGCAGTTCGAAAAGAACATCACTGCCAGCGGGGCTGAAGTGATTTGGGCCGAAGACGGTGCCGAAGCCATTCAGGCTGTTCAGAAAATCCTTCGTGAAAATCAGGCCAAACTGTTGGTGAAAAGTAAGTCGATGACCACCGAGGAGATCGATTTGAACGAACATGTGGAGCACCTGGGTATTGAATCGCTGGAAACGGATTTGGGCGAATACATCGTGCAGATTGCCGGTGAAAAACCGTATCACATCGTGACACCGGCCATGCATAAATCCAAGGAAGATATTGCAGAGTTGTTTCACGAAAAATTTGACACGCCCGAGCACAGTACACCCGAATTTCTGACAGCTTATGTGCGTAAATTGCTGCGCAACAAATTTGTAAATGCCGACATTGGCGTTACCGGCTCCAACTTTCTGATCGCTGATATCGGGGGTATTGCACTTACCGAAAACGAAGGAAACGCGATGATGACCTTTTCGTTTCCGAAAGTACACATTGCCATCGCGGGTATCGAAAAAATTGTTCCCTCGCTGAAAGATTTGGGATTGCTCTGGCCCTTGCTGGCCGCGCATGGAACCGGTCAGCAGATAACGGTTTACAACAGCATTGTAACCGGGCCCAAGAAGCCGGGAGAAACCGATGGCCCTGAAAAAATGTATGTCATTCTGCTCGATAACAACCGGAGCGAACTTTACCAGCACAATGAGCAATATTTGGCGCTGAAATGTATTCGTTGCGGAGCTTGCCTGAATGCCTGCCCTATCTATAAAAATGTGGGCGGCTACACGTATGCAGCTACTTACAGCGGGCCAATCGGTTCGGTCATCACGCCATTTTTAAAAGGTTTTGCCGATTATAACCACCTTAGCTCGGCCTGTTCGGTCTGCGGAAAGTGTACCGAAGTTTGCCCGGTAAAGATACCCTTGCACAACCTGTTGCTGTTCAACCGTCGCGATGCCGTGAAACAAGGAAACGGGACCTTTGCCTGGAACATGGGCATGAAGGCTTTTGAATATGCATTCAGCAAACGCAGCCGCTTGGATGCCGTTGGCGGAAACCTGAAGAATAGGCTTGGCCTGTTGGGCAAAAATGCCTTGGGCGATCAAAAGGAACTACCAAAATTCGCAGAGAAATCGTTTAGCCAGCAATGGAAATCAAAACAGTGAACTATGCTTTCAAATACCTGTAAATACGCTATTCGTGCTTTAATTTATCTCGGAAAATTCAGTGAAAACGGGGAAAAAATCGGCATCAAAAAAATTGCCGGCGATCTGGACATTCCAACGCCTTTTTTGGGAAAAATCCTGCAAAACCTGGTGAAGCAGAAAATTTTATCCTCTACCAAGGGGCCAAACGGGGGATTTGGACTGGGCAAACCGGCCGAGGAAATTTCGTTGTACGATATCGTTAAAACCATCGATGGCGAGGATTTTTTCAAAAATTGCCTGATCAGCCTGGAACCCTGTTCCACAAATCATGCAAATGGTAAACCTTGTGCCGTTCATGGCCGTTTCAGCGAGGTGCGCAATGAGCTGATGGAGTTTTATTCGCAAACCTCCATCGCCAAAATCATTGGCGACATGAAAGGGCACGAAGAACTGATCAAACTTTAATTCATTGGTTTTGAGGTTGAACGGTTTTGCTGATTTTCAGGTTGAAACGATTTCCCGGAACAATTATTTTCGAATATTTCACTTAATACCATGCTATGGCCGGGATTTATATTCATATCCCATTTTGCAAAACCAAATGTCATTACTGCGATTTTTATAAATCTACCGATTTTGGCGCGCGGGGTGATTTTCTGTCCGCCTTGAAAAAAGAAATCATCCAGCGTACGGATGAATTAGGGCAGGAGAGGATCAGCAGTATTTATTTTGGCGGAGGAACACCTTCCGTATTGAAAATCAGTGAAATTAGAGATATTCTTAACCTTATTTCCAGCCGTTTTCAGTTAGCCGATGACTGCGAAATTACCCTCGAAGCGAACCCCGACGACCTGACCGGAACGTTCCTGAATGAGTTGAAGGAAACCCAGGTGAACCGCCTGAGTATCGGCACACAATCCTTTGCCGACAGCGACCTGAAAAGCATGAACCGCCGCCACAACGGGCAACAAGCCGTTAATTCGGTAAAAGCAGCGCAGGAAGCCGGTTTCAGCAATATCAGCATCGATTTGATTTACGGTCTTCCGAACCAAACGCTGGAGCAATGGAAACAGAACGTTGAGAAGGCGATTTCGTTGGAGGTTCAGCATATTTCCGCTTACCATTTGACGTATCACGAAGGCACCGTATTTTTCGATTACCTGAAAAGCGGGAAGATTAAGGAATTGCCCGACCAGCTGAGTTTTGATCAGTTTAAATTACTAAAAGACAGGCTGGAAGAAGCGGGTTTTGAGCATTACGAAATTTCCAATTTTGCACGGGATGGCCTTTATTCGCGCCACAACAAGGCCTATTGGGAGCGGAAGAGCTACCTGGGTTTCGGACCGTCGGCGCATTCGTTTGACCAAAAAACCCGACGTTGGAACGTTTCCAGCCTGAAAAAATACCTGATCGGCTTGGAACTCGGCCTTCCTTATTGGGAGCACGAGGTATTGAGCGCGCAGGACCAGTATAACGATTTCATGATCACTTCGTTGCGTACTATCTGGGGCATTTCCGAAAATTACCTGGCGGATCATTTTGGCGAATCTTTTCTGCTTCATTTTAAAAGGGAAATACAACCGTTTTTGGGTAGCGGGCATGTGATTTTTGCCAATGGCTGTTACACGTTGACTACAGAAGGGCTGTTTATTTCCGACAAGATTATGGAACAGCTGCTCTTTCTGGAAGAGTTTTAAATATTGTTAATTGATTGAATGAAAGGCAATGGCTAGCGGATATTTCCCTATCTTTGCCGATTGAAAAAACTGCATATGAAGGTAAAAATAGTCAACCGGTCAAGAAACCCGCTGCCTGCTTACAGTACGGCTCATTCAGCCGGTATGGATTTACGGGCAAATTTGGATGAACCCATCCTGTTAAAACCGCTGGAACGTATTTTAGTGCCAACCGGCTTGTTCATTGAGCTGCCTGTGGGTTACGAGGCGCAGGTGCGGCCGCGTAGTGGCCTGGCCCTGAAAAAGGGGATTACTGTGCTGAATTCACCGGGGACCATCGATGCCGATTACCGGGGCGAAATTGGTGTTATCCTGATCAACTTATCGAATGTGGATTTTATCATTGAACATGGCGAACGAATTTGCCAAATGGTGATTGCCAAACATGAAACCATTTCGTGGCAAGATGTTGAAATTCTGGAAGAAACAGAGCGTGGCGCAGGAGGTTTCGGTCATACCGGGAAAAACTAAAACAACAGGATGAATTTACGAAAAACAGGATATTTTTTGCTGACCGCTTTCGTGCTGGCTTCGTGCGGAACAACAAAACCAATCGCAGAAAAGCCGGTCGAAAAGCCAACAATGCAGCAAACCTTGCTTACCGAAGATCAGCAAAACGAATTTGAGTACCTTTTTATCGAAGGCCTGAAACAGAAAAAGCTGGGCAATGTGTCCAACGCCGCTTCCATTTTTTCACGCTGTCTCGAAATCGATCCCAGTTCGGCGGTGGCCATGTACGAATTGGCCAACATTCATTACGCCAATAAAGACCTCACCAGCGCCACCCTGTTGCTGGAAAAGGCCACATCCATCGATGATTCAAATAAATGGTACAAATTGTTGCTGGCACAGGTTTACCAGCAGCGCAAACAATTTACCGAGGCTGCTGCCATTTATGAGAAGTTGTGCAAGCTGGAGCCCGAAAATCTGGAATTTTTATATTCCAAAGCGGTTTTGCTGGGCATGGCCGAAAAGTATCAGGACGCTATCGAAGCCTACAATCAGTTGGAAAAGGAAATTGGGTTGAGCGACCAGCTTTCGGTGGCCAAACAACAATTGTACATGGATTGGGGAAAACCCGAAAAAGCCTTTGAAGAAATACACCGCCTGATTGAATCAAATCCGGAAGAACCTCAATATTACGGGTTACTGGCGGAATTGTACCAGTCGCAGGGCGATAAAGAAAATACGCTGAAGTATTTCAATAAAATCCTGGAAATTGCCCCGGATAATGGATTTGTACACTTTTCGCTGGCCGGTTATTATCAGGCAGAGGGCGATTTTAGCCAGGCTTTTGCGCATATTAAACTGGCCTTTAAAAATGAGGAATTGGATGCCGAAACCAAGATTCAGTATTACATGATGCAAACAGCTGATCCGGAAAATTCGGATTGGACTGATGCGCAAATTTCGGAAATGCTGGACATCCTGTTTGAGGAGTACCCCGATGATAACCGAATGTTTACGATTTATGCCGACTATTTTATCCGGCAAAATAAGCTGGTGGATGCGCGCGATTATTTGCGCAAATATTTGGAAACCGATCCCAGTAGTTTTGTGATCTGGCAGCAACTGATGTTCCTGAGCAACGATTTGCATGATTTTGAGACCTTGTTTACCGACAGCAAGCAGGCGATTGAACTTTTTCCGAACCAGGCCGTGTCGTATGCCCTGAATGCCGTTGCGGCCCTTCAACTGCAAAAATATGAGGAAGCCTTGACTGTGATGGAGGAAGGAGAACCTTACATTCTGGATAATTCGATGTTGAAAATTCAATTCGAAATTTACCGGGCCGAAGCGTATTATAAACTGAACCAGGTAGAACAGGCTTTCAAAGCATTTGACGAAGTAATCAAGCTGGACCCCGACAATTTTATGGCACTGAACAATTATGCCTACTATCTGTCGTTGCGCGGGGAAGACCTGGACAAAGCCGAGCGCCTGAGCAATCGTGTGGTGCAGGCTAATCCCAACAATCCCACGTATTTGGATACCCACGCCTGGGTGCTTTTTAAGCGAAAAGACTATAGTTTGGCCAAATTTTACATCGAGACGGCTTTGGAGAACGGAGGCGACGAAAATGCTGTGCTGGTTGAACATTACGGCGACATTCTGTACATGCTGGGCGATAAGGAAAAGGCCCTGACAAACTGGGAAAAAGCTTTGAAACTGGGAGATGGTTCAGCTGTGCTGGAACAAAAAGTGAAAGAATCACGCTTTATTGAAAGTAACGAATAGCCTTGAAAAAAAGATCTTTTAAAAATAGCCTGTGGCTTGTTGGGTTGTTTTTGCTGGCCATGGCCTCGTGCCGGGCGCCCAAAACCCTGACGGTTGAAAAACTGCGGCCGTTGAGTTCGAACAAACTGATCCGTAGTATCGAGGAGAATGCTTTTGATTACAGCAGCCTGGATATCAAGCGGATTGCCTGTCAATATGAAACGCCTGACAATAAAACATCCTTTCGGGCCAGTTTGAAATGGGAGCAGGATAATTACATTTTCATGACCGTCAGTAAAATGAATATCCCGGTGGCGCGTATGCTGCTGAGCCCTGACAGTGTGAAAATGGTCAACTTTTTGGAAAAGAATTATTTTCTGGGAGATTATGCTTTTTTGGAAAAATTTATCAGCGCCGATATCGATTTTGATGTGGTCCAGTCGATCATTACCAACGATGTGTTTTCGTACCGCGACGACCCGAAGGACAATGATTTCCGCGAATTTGTTTCCTATACTGATTCGGGCATGTATGTGCTGCAATCGCTGAAAAACCGGAAATTGGGAAAAATTCAGCGCAAAGGAAAAGAGGAAAAAATTGATCGGTACCTGAAAAAATTGGATGAGGAAGACTTTGTCGTTCAGTATTTGTACGTTGATCCCAAAATGTTTAAAGTGAGAAAAATCATTCTCGACGATCCCCTTAATAGTCGGAAAGTACAAGTTGATTTCGATAATTTTGTGCCCGTTGAAAAACAATTGTACCCGGGTAGTATTGATGTTCACTTTATAAGCCCGGAAAATGATTTGAAAATGAAATTGAAACTCAGTAAATTTTCGACTGAAAATGATCCGGATATCAATTTCAATATTCCGGAAAAGTACAAACGGGTGAATTAGCCAGAGAATGACATGAAACGACTGGTTTTCGGTTTTGTTTTAGTTTTAGCGCTGTGGTCGGCCCAGGGCCAGTCGCTGACGGATTTGCGCAAAAAGAAAACCGATGCTGAACATGCCCTGAAATATACATCTTCGTTGCTGGAAGAAGCCCGTAAGCACGAAAAAGCCTCACTCAACAAGCTCCGACTGATCAACAGCCAAATCCAAACCCGGAACGATTTTATCGGGAATATCAACGCAGAGTTGAATATCATTGATCGTTACATCGCCGAAAATACGGAGGTGGTGGACATGCTCCAATCCGATTTGGATGAGCTGAAGAGAGAATATGCATCGATGGTACGATTTGCACAAAAGAACAAAAACAGCTACGATGTACTGCTATTTTTGCTTTCGGCCGATAACCTGAACCAGGCTTACAAGCGGTTTTTGTATTTGCGGCAATATGCCAAATACCGAAAAACACAGGCCGAAATTATCACTTCGCTAAGTGGGTTGATTGATCAAAAAATAAGTTCGTTGGAGAAGCAGCGGCAGCAAAAGGCGAGCCTGCTGGTGGGAAAAAGGGAAGAGACCCAATTGCTGGAAAAAGAAAAGAGCGAGCAGGATCAGTACTTGTCTTCGCTGAAGCAGAAACAGCAGGATTTGCGGAAGAAGTTGCGTGAGCAGGAAAAAGAACAGGAAGAACTGAACCGGGCCATACAGCGGATGCTGGAGGAAGAAGCCCGGAAAATGCAGGCCAAAGGCGAATTTGAGCTGACCCCGGAACAGCAACTGGTTGCCGCCGATTTTGAAAAAAACAAGGGGCGCATTCCCTGGCCGGTGGAGCGGGGTGTTATAACCGGACGTTTTGGCGTACATGCCCACCCGGTTTTGAAACAAATCCAGGTAAAAAACAATGGCATTGACATCAGCACCCGGAAGGGCACCCCAGCCCGTGCTGTATTTGGAGGCGAGGTGAGCCGTGTGTTTGCTATTTCCGGCGGGAATATGGCCGTTATTATCCGACATGGAAGCTTTTTGAGCGTTTATTCCAACCTGAAGGAGGTATTTGTCATGGCCGGGCAAAAAGTTGAAATAAAGCAGGAAATCGGCTCTGTTTTTACCGATGAATCCGATGGCAACAAAACGGTGCTGAAATTTCAGGTGTGGAAGGAAAGCCAGAAGCTAAACCCGGAGGATTGGATCACGCACTAACTCTTTTTGTAACGGACGTTTGAATCTTGTTGTACAGCTATTTTCAACAAAAATAAAACCCGCTTTTTAGCGGGTTTTCTCTTACAGATTGGCAACTTTTGTCAAAGCGTGAATATTCAGGAGCTTTATCTTTCGTCCCTGAAGTTCAATCAGCTTATCTTGTTTAAATTCTGAGAGCAGGCGGATCACGCTTTCCGTGGCTGTACCAACAATGTTGGCCAGTTCTTCGCGGGTCAGCGAAATTTGCAGTGTATTGGCGTTATCGAGCTCAAAACTTTCTTTCAGCAGTAGTAGCACCTCGGCCAAACGTTCGCGTACGGTTTTTTGGGCAATGTCGGTAATGTAATCGTTTGCCTCGCGCAATTCTTTGCAAACAATTTGCAGCATGTGGTGCGAAAATTCCCAATTGTTTTGAATCAGGAACAACAACGTTTGATAGGGGATATGGCACAGCACAGCTTCCTCGATCACTTTGGAGGTGGTGCAGGCCAATTCCTGGCTCAACAACGAGCGGTAAGCAACAATATCGCCTTTTTTTGCAAACTTGATAATTTGTTCCTTACCGTCAATACCGGTTTTAAAAATCTTCAGGACACCTCTGGTAACGCAGTAAAAGCCCGTCAGCCGGCTTCCTTCCCGGTAAATGATGCTCCCTTTTTTATATAAGGAACATGTTTTATCATAATTCAGCTGGGCAAATTCCTGGCCAGTTAGTTTCTTGAATAGTTGAAATCCAGACAGATCACATTCTTCTTCCGTCGGCCTTTTTATTGAACTTCTCATCTACCCCTTGTTGTTAAGAATTAATAAATTAAGCGTAAATTTAAACTTAAATATACAATGAACAATTATTTTTGTAAAACCAATTATTTAGATATTTTGATGTGTTTGTTCAGAAATAAAGTAAATGAAAATGTATCAGTAACCGATTAAAAATAGTTTGTTATGAAACACGTGATTGATTTGGCATGGAAACAAAATATGGCTTTCGAAACCGAAATGGACGGTCATAAACTGGTGATTGATGCCGGAACCGATTCGGGTGGCGATGACCTGGGGATGCGACCCAAAAGGTTAATGCTGACCGCTTTGGCCGGCTGCACAGGCATGGATGTGATCATGATCCTGAAAAAGATGAAGATCGAACCCGAAGGTTTTCATGTGATTGTGGAAGGCGACGTGGCCGAAGACCATCCAAAAAAATATACGAAAATGAAAGTTATTTACCAGTTCAAAGGAAAAGATTTGCCTATGGACAAGTTGGAAAAAGCGGTGAAATTATCTGAGGAAAAATACTGTGGGGTGAGTGCGGTTTACCGCGATGCCATGGAGATGACAACCGAAATTCGCGTGGTGGAATAATAGCATCGTTTTTAAAATAATTTACATGAAGAGACTTCCGGGAGGACAGTCTCTTTTTTGTAGCAGACATCAGGGCCAGATTTCCGAAATGGTACCCGGAAGCGGATCGATCCGGATGAGCTTGATCTCAAAATCGGTGCGTTTTTGGCCTTTTACTTCAAAAATGCCTTTGAAATTTTGGCTGTCCAATGGTTTTAAAGCTTTCTCAAAGGATTTCAGCGTTTCTTTGTCGGTGAAATATTTGGCCAGGGCAATGTTGCCAATATCGTTATCGCAAAGAAAAAACAAGATGTGGCGGCCATCATTTGTCACGAATTTGGCCACGCTGGCATATTCGTAATTCAGGAAATCATCGCTGTGGTTATCGAAGGTTAGAATGGAGTCGGACGTGCGGTATTCGAGCTCACTTTTTTGAATGTCGTAACGGATGCCCATTTTTTCGGTGGTAGCGGTCATAAATTGCAGGGTTTTAAACGAACCGATAAAAATGAAGTGATGGTTGCGGAAATCTTCCATTCGGACGCGCGAGGAGTAATTCATTGTACTTTCGGTTTTCCCGCCACCCAACAGGTTCATGAAATAGAACAAGCCAATCGGCGCCTGGTTATTAATGTAGGTGATATCCGATTTGTCCATTTCTCCCAGCTTTTCGGGGTTTTGTTTCAAAAACAGCTCGTAGTCGGCATCCGAGTTGATGTGGTTGTCGCGAACCGTACTCATTTTGCCCGTGGCGATCTGGCTTCGGAAAAAGTAGTGATCGCCCAATACCAGGAACACCGGAAAATCCTTTTTCAGAAAGGGTTTCCAAAAGGGAAGTGTTGATCTATACGGAAGATAAAAAACGGTGAGTACTGACATCGCCAGTACGAGTAAGCTGATAGCTAATAGGGTAGGGGCCTGTACGAGCAATTTTTTCTGCACCAGCTTGAGCTGCGAATACTGGAAGTGGACCCGGTATTCACCTTTGGGCAATTTCAGCTTAAATTCATCTTCCTTTCCTTCTGTCTGGTAATATTCCTCCAGTTTTTTGCGAAGGTTATGAATGTAAACCCGAATGTTTACTTCCTTCCCACTGTTCATTTTTTTACCAAAAACATCATCGGCTATTTGAAACTCTTTCGGGTTTTCGCCGTTCTTGGT
>JBFXGM010000009.1:0-136666 GCA_050178015.1 Mangrovibacterium sp. | reverse complement strand
TGAAGGTAGCTGTTGCCAACTACCAGGATGGCCATAAACATGGCGAATGGAAAGTGTGGGACGACAACGGAAACCTGATTTACGAGATGAGCTATGTAAACGGAGAGAAATCCGGTACCTGGAAGAAGTTTGATGCTTCCGGTGAATTGGTTAGTGAACGAACTTTTTGATATTCTTTTCAGAATAGTATTGAAAAGGGGACCCGGGAGGGTCCCTTTTTTTGTTATATAAAGCTATTCCTTCTCACTAAAGATGTAAGCTGTCATTTAAGGTCCGTTACGATCCGCCCGGCCAGGCATACCGTGCCCCTACACAACATCTGAAAAACCGAATCGTCGCGAGCCGGGAAAGCCTGGTAAGGTCACGACACGTCGTGACCAATATACAATACCCTGGTTGTTGCCTTTATCTTCTTGCCTTTTGCCTTGTCGGGTTACTCACCGATTGGTTTTAACCGCATGGTAAAGTGCCGCATCACCGGGGCTTCGTGTATGATTTGGAAACCTCGCGTCAGTTGTTCACGCCGTTCGTAGATATTTTTCAGTGCTGCAACCACCACATCCAGGTGATTGTTGGTGTAGGTACGGCGAGGCAGGGCCAGGCGCAAAAACTCTACGGCAGGGTATCGGTTCTCCCGGGTTACGGGATCGCGGTCGGCCAGCAAGGCGCCCACTTCCACACCGCGCACACCAGCTTCCAGGTACAACTCAACGGTTAGCATCTGGGCTACAAACTCTTCTTTGGGCACATAGGGCAGAAACCGGCCTGCATCCACAAAAACAGCATGTCCGCCCAAGGGCTGCTGTACCGGGATTCCGGCTTCGGTCAGTTTGTTGCCCAGATAATGCACCTGCCGGATACGGGTTTCCAGGTAATCGCGTTCCGTTACTTCGTCCAGTCCCACCGCCAGGGCATTCATGTCGCGGCCCGCCATGCCGCCATAGGTGATGAACCCTTCGTACAGGATATTGAACATGGAGGCCTTTTCGAACCAACTGCTGCTGCGCATGGCCAGAAAACCGCCAATGTTTACCAGCCCGTCCTTTTTGCTGCTCATGGTCATCCCGTCGGCATAGGTGTACATTTCGCGCACAATTTCGCGGATGGATTTATCTTGATAGCCGGCTTCGCGCTGCCTGATAAACCAAGCGTTTTCGGCAAAACGGGCCGAATCAAATACAACCGGCACTTCGTATTGGCTGGCCAGCTGTTTTACCTGGCGCAGGTTTTCCATCGAAACCGGTTGGCCACCAACACTATTGCAGGTTACGGTTACGATGATCAGCGGCACTTGCTCGCGCGGATACGTTTCCAGCACGTTCTGCAACTTGTTGAGGTCGATATTCCCTTTGAAGGGATGTTGGCTTTCGGTGTCGGAAGCTTCGTCAATAGTGCAGTCAATCGCTTGCGCCTTGCGGAACTCGATGTGTCCCTTGGTGGTATCGAAATGCGCATTGCCGGGAACCACATCGCCCTCTTTCAACAAGACCGAAAACAGTACATTCTCGGCTGCACGCCCCTGGTGGACCGGCAAAAAGTAATCGAAGCCGAAAAGTTCAGTCACCCTTTCTTTCAGATGATAATAGGAGGAAGACCCGGCATAACTTTCATCGCCAGTCATCAGGGCAGCCCACTGGCGGTCGCTCATGGCGCCGGTGCCGCTGTCGGTCAGCAGGTCGATGTAAACCTGCTCGCTGCGCAGGTTGAACACATTGTAGCCGGCTTCGGCAATCCATCGTTCACGTTCTTCGCGCGTACTTCGGTAGATGGGTTCTACCATTTTTATCCGGTAGTTTTCTGCAAAAGGTAATTCCATAATTCAAATATAACGATTGCAGCAGGCGAAAATACTTAGGAATGTCAGGTTTCAACGCGGGTGGACCTGTTAAAGGAAAGGTCTTTAATCGGAGGAGGCGAAGCCCAGTTCGGCAACGGCGGCACGAAGAAAGTCGCGCGTGTGGTAATCTTCGTCAATGATTTGGCCATTCCAAACGACAATATCCAGATCAATGGTTCGGGGGCCGAATTTGGGTTGGCTGCGGTCGCGCCCCAGACGGTCTTCCAGCTTTTTCAGGTATTGGCGGAATTCGTCCATCGAAAATTCGGTCTCCAGCTTAGCTGCGCCATTTACAAAGTCTGGCTGGTCAGTTATCCCGATCGGCTTGGTTGTTACCAGCGAGGAAACTTTCAGCAGGCTGGTTTCTTTCTTCAGGATATCCAGCAAACGGGCCATGTTGACTTCGGGATCCATATTCGACCCAATGCCGATAATGCAGGTGTTCATCGGGATAACGTTCATGCTGTCAATTTATCGGTGGGCTTCCATCTCAAACGAAACCGACTCGGCAAAGCGCAGGGCGTGGGGCTTGTCCACTTCCACTTTTGCCCAAACCACCCGTTCGTCTTCCATGATCATATTCAACAGGTTTTGGGTGAGTACTTCGAGCAATTTGAAATGACCCTCCTGCACATAGGCAATAATTTTTTTGGTGATGGTTTTATAGTTATAAATGCCGTCGGGCTCGTCTGCCTGCAGGGCCTCTTCGGGTATAATCGCCTCAATTTCAAGGTTGATGATCACGTCCTGCTTGTTGATCAGCTCCTCGGGATTGAAGCCGATGTAGGTACGCAGCAGCAGGTCCTTTACACGAATTTTAGCCATTTCTTGTTGATTAGAGGGTTATGCCCAGGTTTTCGCCGCCATCGCAAAATAAGAGCTGTCCGGTAAGATGGTCATTCTCCAGGATATAATCCAGGCTTTTCAGGATGGGGCCAATGCCGCCGGGCTTTTTCATCGGGATTTTTTTGGCCAGGTTCCACAAGTAGCTTTCATCACGGTCTTCGGGAGGCAGGGTAACGCCGGGGGCAATGGCGTTGACCCGGATCTCCGGGGCGAATTCGAGGGCGCCCATTTTGGTGAGTTCCCAAAGCGCTTTTTTCGACAGGCTGTAGGCTGCATGGTCCGATTTGCTGCTGGTGATCCGGGTGTCCACCATGTTGATGATGACCCCTTCGCCAACCAGGCGGGCAAAATCGCGCATCAATAGAAACGGCGCCCGGTAGTTGATCATCATCTCCCGGTCGAGCAGGTCGAAATGCGTTTCGCGGATGTGCGAAGCTTCGAATACCGAGGCATTGTTGATCAGCAGGTCGAGTTGCCCGAACACGCGTACCACCTCAGGAATAAGGCTTTCCACTGCGAAGGGGTTTTGCAGGTTCGACTGGAACAACACAAATTCCTGATCGGGAAAATGACTTCGCAAATCGTGTTGCAATTTTCCGGCTGCTTTGCCCGAATTGTTGTAGTGCAGGGCCAGGCACCACCCTTGTGCTGCCAGGTGTTCTGCCATCTCGCGGCCTACCCGTTTGGCCGAACCTGTTATCAATGCCGTTTTTTTCATGGTTCAAAAATAGGATTGTTTTTATTTCCTGATGTTTGCGAAAATCCCGATTCGCCGGTCTTCATCCATTCACAAAAGATAACCATTTTTGAATGATTTCTTCTTTCTCATAAACGGCTAATTTCCCAATCGGTTCAAAATACGCGGGCAAAGTAACTTAAAAAACATTTCACATAAGAAAATCGCTCTTCCCTGAAACTAAATTCTTATCATTTTCGAAATAATGAATAGAGAAACGTTCATCTAAAGCAAACAGTCATGGAAGAAAAACTGATTACCATTGCCTTGTTGCCTTATTCTAAAGCAGAGATCCTGCGTTCCCTTTTGGAGGCTGAAGGCATCGAATGCACCCTCGAAAATGTCAACCTCATTCAGGGAGCTGTGGCTACCGGCGTAAAGGTGCGCATTTATGAAAAAGATGTGAAAAAAGCCTATCCTATTTTGGATCAGATGCTGGGAAAGGTGACCAAGGAAAAGCAAAAATCCGAGAATACGGTTTTGGTGCCGGTTGATTTTTCCAACTATTCCTTTAAAGCGGCTTTAATGGCTTTTGAAATCGCTCAAAAGTTAAAATCGAAATTGCTGTTTTATCATGTCATTCCGCAACCCGACTTTTTTTCCATGCCTTATTCCGATGTGGTTGCCTTCAATTCGGGCCTGTATGAACACTTAAAAGAACAGGAGGAGCTGGCCAATCAACGTTTTTCCACTTTCCTCGAAAAACTGACCGATTATATCGGGCCGAAAAACTGGAAAGCCATCAAGTCGGAGCACATCATTAAGATGGGCTACCCGGAAGATGACATCCTGTTTTATGCGGATCAGCACCCGCCGCGGCTGATTGTGATGGGCATTAAAGGCCCGGACGAAGATACCCCTGATATCATGGGCAGTACGACTGCCGGAGTAATTTACAAATCGAATGTACCGGTGCTGGTCATTCCGGAGAAAGCACCGCTACTGAACCTGGCTTCGATGAAAAAAGTGGTGTACGCCACCAACTTCGACGACAAAGACTTTCAGTCGATCGATAAATTGCTGGGCTTGCTGAAACCATTTGATGCCAAATTATACTGCCTGCACATTGGGCTCACCGACTCAAAAGAGTGGGACGAGGCCAAGCTGGAGAGCATGGGTAACCTGCTGAAGAAAAATTACACGGATGCTCAAATTGAATGTGTCATTGTACATGGAAATGATATTCTGGCTGAACTGGAAAAGTACATCGAGCAAAACAGTATTGATATTCTTTCGTTGACGACGCACAAACGGAACATGATTACGCGGATTTTTAACCCGAGCATTGCCCGTAAAATGGTATTTCATGTGAAAACACCGTTTCTGGTTTTTCACTCGTAGCAATCAGAATAATAGGTATGGAAAAAACCGGGCGACGGCCCGGTTTTTTATGCGTTATAGGTGGCTAATTTGCTGAGATATTTTCCGATAATGTCAAATTCGAGGTTGACAACCGTCCCTACCTGAAAGGTGTGAAAATTTGTTTCCTGGTAGGTGTAAGGGATAATGGCCACCTGGAACGAGTTGTCCTTTGAGTTGACCACCGTCAGGCTCACACCGTTTACGGTAACCGAACCTTTTTCAACCGTCATGTAGCCTTGCCGGGCTTTAGCAATATCAAACTCATATTCGAAGGTGAAATACCAGCTGCCTTCGGCCTCTTCCACCTTGGCACACACCGCTGTTTGGTCCACATGCCCCTGTACAATGTGCCCGTCCAACCGTCCGTTCATCATCATGCTGCGTTCCAGGTTTACCTTCGAGCCAACTTCCCAAAAGCCTAGGTTGGTCTTTAGAATGGTTTCCTTAATGGCTGTTACCGTGTAGGTTTTGGCCTCTTTGTCGATTTTTACTACCGTGAGGCATACCCCGTTGTGCGACAAACTTTGGTCGATTTTTAGTTCATCCACAAACGAACAAGTCAGGGTGAAATGGTAATTCTCCTGTTCGCGTTCGATGGCTTTCACCACGCCGTATTCTTCAACAATTCCTGAAAACATGTTGCTTGATTTTTAATTTGCTGCGAAGTTACCGATTTCCGGTTAATCCGAAAAACGCGAAAAAGCGGAGCCGATGTTTTTTGTGCATCTGCCCCGCTTTTTCGGTCACTTTTCTAACCTATTTCTTTTTCCTCCGCGCCAGTTCGTATTCGTGGAAAAATTCTTTAGTCCGGGCAATCATTTGCCTTTCCGTAATCACATCCGCATTTTCAATCCCAATTAATTTGCTGCTCAACTGATGGTCTTTTTTGATCTCTTTTTCCAGCCATTCTTTGGTAACCGACGGGCCAAACAGAAATATTTTATCCGCATCCTTAATGTCGTGAATGACGCGGTTGAAATATTCGGACAATTGATGTTTTTTTCGTTCTGTTTGTACTTTGTCTGTGTTGGCTACGATGCCTCCCAAGCGGTGGAATTCTTTCTTTTCACCCGGGAAACGCACCCGGTGTTCCACTTCTGATTCAATTTTTTGAATTGATTCCCCTCCATCATTGAATGAAATCAAAAAAGCCTTTTCGCTGTCCAGCCAAACGCCCATTTCTTTTTCCATAATGTTCACTTTTTTAAGGTTGAAACGCTAACAAATTCCTAAAAGGGAGATTGATCTACCAAAAATTATACGGGAAAACTTCGCTCAAGTGTTCTTTTTAGGGTAAATAATTGGTCCAAATTTAAAAACAGGGAGGGCAATGGTTTTTTGCCGGCAAATGGGGAATGGTTGACGGAAGAGTACAAACGTCCGGATGCAAAAAAAAGCAACCGGCGTCCCGGTTGCTTTTTACCTTTTCTCTCTTGTATGAAAAAACATCTGCGTATAATTCTGTTTTCTGTTCTTGGCTTTGGGGCAGATTGTTGTTCTGCTTCAAACAACTATCGTGCCAAAAAATACTACAAGTTGGGAGAAGCAAAATCAGCTTATCTTTGTTGTTCTGATACTTCGTATGATACATTTTGCGTTCATTAGGTAACTTGTTAATTATCGGGAAATGAAGGGACGAATTGATCGGAAAATGCCTGTCAGGCCAACGGCAAAACTAAATCCAGGCCTGTTTGTCAAAATGATTTGGGGTGTCCTCATGCTGATAACCGGTTTGGGGGATGATGCTTCGGCCCAGGCCTTGGTGACCGGACAAGTTACGGACGAAGAGTTTGCTGAACCCCTGGAGAAGGCCATCATACAGGTTCGCGGAACGGGCGTGAACACGGTGACCGACCGGAACGGGAACTTCACGCTGCAACTGCCTGCCGGGTTTTACCAGGTTGAAGCCATTCATCCGGGAATTTACAGCGAGTACTACAATGTGTCGCTCTACGATGGCATCCTTACCCCGATGGGCGCGGTGCGGTTGGCTCCAAAGGCTTTTGGCCGTCCGGAACAGCGCCATATAGCGGCTTTTGTGAATGTGGATCAGCACCCGCTGGAAACGAAAAATATCCGGCTTCCGGCGCTAATGGATCAATCCGGCTCTTCTGATTTCAACGAACTGCTGATGGTCGAGCCATCTGCCTACCTGCAGGAAAACGGAGGTGGCTATGGCCGCTCCGAACTGGGCTTTCGGGGGTTCAACCCCAACCAGACCAGCGTCGTTTTTAACGGTATCCGGTTGAACAATCCCGAAACCGGGGCTATGAACAGCCCGCTTTATACGGGTTTGTCCGATTGGGCGGGCGAGCTTCAATTTACGGTTGGGCCGGCATCGGGCAAGCAAAGCCAGCTGGGCTATGGCGGACTGATCAACCTGTTACCGCTGATGCCCAACGATCGGTTTGGGGTGTCGGTTTCTGGTAACTACGGACAGGGCAACTACCTGAAAACATCGGGCACCCTTCACTCCGGTAAAAGAAAAAATAAGCTGGCGGCTGTGCTGAAAATCGACCGGACGGCGGGGGATGGTTTTGCCGACCAAACTGGCTATGAGTCCTACGGGCTGTATTTCAACCTGATCAGCGAAATAAACCACATGCACAGCCTGTTTTTTACGGTTGCTGCGAAAAGTTGGCAAGCTGATCAACGCAACCAGCCCGACCTGGTTTCGGTGTACGGACAACAAGGTTTTGAATACAATAATGCCTGGGGATTCGGGAACGATGAACCGGTGAGCTGGAGCCAGTCGTTTGGGGTAAACCCGCTGGCCATGCTCACGCATCACTGGCACATGCGGGTAAACACGCGCTTGGTTACGCAATTCTACGGCGAATTGGAGAACTCGGTGGTAAGCTTCCCCGTCGGATCGGCTAATGGCCTACCTGTCACGGGCTTGCCGCGGGATGAGCGTGCCCTGGTGCCGTTCGATTTTATTTACTCCTGGAACTCGGGAATGGCTGTTACCGAATTTGGCAACCAACGTGTAGCTGATGAAGGCGGCCAGTTCATTAACTCGGAGCAGGACGGACTGTCGCTATTAGGGAGGGCAACGCAGTCGAAGCGGGTGGGCTGGCAAACGCAGTTGATTCATGATTTCAACAAGCGGACACGATTTTATGCCGGCTTCGACGCAATGTATTACCGGGGGAAACATTTTGGCGTGGTCATGGATTCGTGGGGCGCGGATGGTTTTCGCACGCTCGGTAATGTCAATTTTCCGGAAGGTGAAGTTGCCCGGAACTGGCTTCAGGCAAGCTTCTTCCCCAAGTTGCGGGATGCTGACAAAGTTTCTTTCAACTATGAATCTGCGATCCGTCAATCGGGCTTGTCGGGAAAAATCCAAACGGTTGGCAACCGGGCCTTTTGGTATCTGGAAGGGGCCGTTTCCCTGCATACCTATCAGCGGCATGATTACTTTTCTTATCCTGACGGCGACAGCCGGCAGTCTTCCGGTAAGTCCAATTACCTGGGTTACCGTTTGGTTTCCGGCCTGACTTACCGGTTGAATGAGCAGCACTCCCTGCGGCTAAACGTCGGCGGGATGGCCAGTCCTCCTTCCTTTTTGTCGGTATTTCCGGCAGGCAACAACTGGAAAAACCGCGATGCAGATCCGGAAAACCTGTATCATTCCGAATTGGCATGGGTCATTTCCGGAGGCAAAGTGTACTTGTCGGCCAGAACGTATGCCATGTACCTGCAAAACCAGGGCTGGTTGCAGCAATCTTTTCTGGATGATGATGAACAGTTTGCCTGGATCTATGATGCTGATCAACTGCATTACGGCGCCGAACTGAGCAGCCAGGCAGCCTATCTCCGCCGGTTTAACCTGACGGCCAACGCCTCGTGGGGAAAGTGGACGTACCAGTCGGATGCCAAAGCCAGCATCTACAACTCCAGCCAGGAGATGACCGGCGAACGGAACATGCCTGTTTCGGGTTACTTTGTGCCCAATTCACCCCAGCTCAGTTTTTATGTAAAAAATGAGATGCGCCTGGCAAAGGGTTTTCTGGTAAATGTAAATTATTACAGGGCTTTGAACCGGTATGCTCCGCTGTTGCTGCACGATTTTGATGAGTCCGGCGTCAATTTGCCCGAACAGCTGAAGCTGGAGTGGTACGACCGGGTTGGGGCAGGGGCCAGCTTTTTCAGGGAGTTAAAAAAGCAGCGTACCGTGCATCTTTCAGTCGATGTTCAGAACCTGCTGAACAACGAATTTATCAACCAAATTTTTACCAACTACAGCAGCGAAGAGCAATTTCTGAACAACCAGGTTCACGTTGGAAAAGGACAAACCTGGCGGCTGGGACTCACCTTTTCCTTTTAAACAAACATCAGACGGGCAATCTCTACCGAGATGCGGCTGATATTTTCAAACAGAAATTCGGCAAAAGCCTCGTGGGCATTTTCATCTGCTTTGTCGGAAATGATGCGGATGACCGAGCAGGGCAACCCGTAATCGGCTGCTACCTGGGCAATGGCAGCGCCTTCCATTTCGGTGCACAACACTTCGGGGAAACGTTCGCTGATGCGGGTTTTCCCCTCAGGCGAGGCTACAAACTGATCGCCGGTGCCGATGGCGCCCGTGTAAATTTGGGGCTGGTATCCTTCTCCGATTTCCGGGTATTTTTTGTCGTTCAGGTTGCGGACAAATTGCTGCACGGCATTCAATGCCCGCTGGCGGGCATCGGGGCGAACGTCAAACTGAAACGATTTCCAGAAGGGAGGTTCCACATTCGGAAAGTGCTCCAGCCGTGTGAGGTCCACATCGTGTTGAATGAGGCGGTCAGCCACCACAATGTCGCCAATGTGCAGGTGGGGCTGCATGGAGCCGGCCAGGCCGATAAATACGAGCTGGTCAACACCGTATAGATTGATCAGGCTGGTTGCCGTTGAGGCTGCGGCGACCTTTCCCCAGCCCGACAGGCACATGACCACTTCTTTCCCGCCAATGGTCCCGCTGTAAAATTCGCGCGAACCAAGCTGGTCAACTTTCATGTTTTCAATATCGTGTTTTAGCAGCAGAATTTCTTCGCGCATGGCCCCAATCAATCCGGTTTTCATAAAATGAGGAATTAATTTCAGGGCAAAAATAGTGCACTGCCTGGATTTTGAACGACGCCTGATGCAAAAAGTATGAATTTGCCTATCTTTGGAAGATGCGTGTCGAGTTGAGTAAAAATATTCTGCTGGTTTTTTTTCTGCTCTTTCAGCTGGGTTCGTTTGGTCAGCTGAAAGATATTGGCATTCCTGCTATTCACAACTTTCCGAAGAGCGAATACCAGGCCAGTGCCCAAAGCTGGCAGATTGAGCGAAACAGCAAGAATTTTATGTATTTTGCCAACAATGACGGGCTGCTGGAGTTTGACGGCGCTCATTGGCAGCTCTACAGCCTGCCCAACCGTTCCATCATCCGTTCGGTAAAAGTGGATGAAAATGACCGGATTTATGTAGGCCAGCAAAACGACTTTGGATACATGGAACCCGACAGCACCGGTAGGTTGCAGTATCATTCGCTGCTGGAGCTGGTAGCGCCGGGGGAACGTAATTTTGAAGAAATTTGGCGCATACACCTAACAGGCTTTGGCGTGGTTTTTCAATCCTACACGCACCTTTTCATTTACCAGAATAACCGTATTTACCAGGTGCCGCTGAAAAATAAATTGCGCTTTTCATTTTATGTGAATGACCGCTTATGGGTTCAGGATGAAGTGGAGGGCATGAAAGAATACAGCCAGGGGCGTTTTTATCAACCCAAAGGCTTGGAAAGGCTGCGAGGAAGGGAAGTTTGGGCGGTATTGCCCGTAAGCGGAATCCACGTGCTCATTGCTACCGACAACGATGGCGTTTATACCTATAACGGACAGGAACTTACCCCCTGGCAAGGTGAGGCGAATGAGTTCCTGATGGAAAACGAAATTTTTTCGGCGCGGAAATTCAAAGGTGCCTATGCGTTCGGGACGGTTCAGAACGGATTGATTATTACCGATGAAAACGGGAAAATCATTCAGCATGTCAATAAAAAGAAAGGATTGCAAAACAATACCATCCTCAGCATTGGTGCTGACGCAGACGATAACCTGTGGCTGGGCCTCGACAACGGAATTGATTTCATGGATGTGAGTTCGCCCTTTACGTTTATGTACCATCCGGAAGGGCTTGGGGCGGCGTATTCATCGCTGGTGTACAACGGCAAATTGTACGTTGGCACCAATAACGGATTGTTTGTGAAGGACTGGCCCGGGCGGGTGAGCATTCAGGACGAAGGGTTTCGTCTAATCCCCAAAACCGTCGGGCAAATCTGGTACTTGGGTGTTCATCAGGGGGTGATGCTGTGTGGGCACGACAACGGAACGTTTGTGATTGACGGCGAAACAGCCTCTCAGATTTCGGAAGAAAAAGGCGCGTGGACTTTCATCGAACCCATTCAAAACCCAGACTGCTTAATTGGCGGGAACTACAGCGGGCTGACCCTGTTCCGGAAAAACAGGGCCGGCAAGTCCTGGGAACTCGTTGGCCCGATAAAGGGTTTCAGCGAGTCGTCTAAATTAATGGCACAGGATCGGAACGGCCAAATCTGGATGAGCCATGGGTTTAAAGGGGTTTTCAGGATCAACCTGAACCAACGACTGGACAGTGTGACCAGCTATGATTATTTCAATTCAAAAAACGGCTTGCCATCTGATATTTTTATCAATTTGATGACAATTGGGGGAAACATTCTTTTTACCAGTCCGGATGGCATTTATGAGTTCAATGAAAATACAGCCCGGTTTGAACGATCGGTGTATTACAACAATATTTTCGGCCAACAGCCCGAAATTGATTACATCCGCGAAGACCAGTATTTCGATATTTGGTTTACGGCCGGCGGAGTACCCGGAGTGCTTCGGTTTCAGGAAGATGGCACCTACACAAAAATGATGGCGCCGTTTGAAAAGTTGGCCGGACGGATGATTGCCGGCTTTCAGCATATTCACGTGGTGGATCGCCAAAATACCTTTATTGCCCTGGAAGATGGCCTGGCGCATTATTCTCCGGCTTATCAGTCGTTGTCGGATACCTCGTTCAAAACGTATATTCGCGAAGTCGTCAATCTGAAAGATGGCGGGGTCCTTTATCCAACCTCGCTGCCAACAGGAATTGGGGAAGCCCTACCTGCCTATGAATATAAGGGCAACAACCTGAAGTTTACCTATTCCAGCCCGGATTATAAGAACATCAAGAAGATCAGGTATAGTTATTTGCTTGAAAATTACAGCTCGGCCTGGTCGGCCTGGTCCAACGAGTCGAGCTGTGAGTTTATGAACCTGCGCGAAGGTTTCTACACATTTCGGGTGAGGGCCATCGGTCCTTTCTCGTCCGAAAGCAATGTCGCCTCCTTTTCATTTTATATTCGTCCTCCCTGGTTCCGGTCAACCCTGGCCTATGTTACTTATGCCTTGTTGACGTTGGGTTTGATTGGCTTGCTGGTTTGGTTCATTTTGTTCCGTATGCATATTTCGCGCCGCAGAGAGCGGTTAAAACACTTGCAGGAATATCGCCGGAAAGTGCAGCAATACCAGCGTGAGGCGCTGATCTCCGAAAAAGAGATCATTAAACTGAGGAATGAACAGCTGCACGGTAAGATGATTCACCTGGATAAAGAGCTGGCTAACCAAACGATGAATATCGTTCAGAAGAATAAATTTTTTGGAAAACTGAAGTCTGAATTAAAGGGGCTTCAGGAGCAAACCAATGATAGCTCAGTCAAATCGAAGATCACGTTGATTATTAATCGGATTGATAAGGAATTTGACGACAAACGACAGAAAGAGCTTTTTGAAACTTACTTTGATGAGGTGCACGAGGAATTTTTTAAACGCTTGGTCGAAAAGTATCCAAGCCTGACACCACGCGAACAAAAACTGTGTGCTTACATCAAAATGAATATCTCATCCAAAGAAATTGCCGCCCTGTTAAACATCTCCCAACGGGGGGTCGAAATTTCCCGTTATCGTTTACGGAAAAAGCTTGCCCTGGACCGCGATGCCAATTTGAGCACCTTTATTTCCAATATTTAAGTGGTCTGTTGTACAGCATAACAGTTTTTGATGTATCCAAAGTTAAAATTAAAAATTACGTATGTATCTGTATGTCAGATTATAATATTGTAAGATGTAGTAGTGTTGTAGTAGTCTTTTCAGCTGTAGTGTAGTGTTAATGACGTATCGTTTTTCTTGTTGGTTTAATGTGTATGCTTGATTTTTGGTCTCGGATTAAACCTTAACAAGATCTAAAAAACGTTAAAAATTATGAAAAGATTGCTATTATTCTTGTTTTGTTCATTCTTTGGCATCAGCCTTTACGCCCAGGAAATATCTGTTTCCGGGACAGTAAGTTCCAAAGAAGACGGACAACCTCTGCCGGGGGTTTCGGTAGTTATTCAAGGAACTACTACCGGTACAATTACCAATTTTGATGGTCTTTACACCTTAAAAGTTCCCGCCGATGCTACGCTGGAGATTTCCTACATTGGAATGAAGAAGCAGCTGGTGAAAGTGAACGGACAAACTACCTTAAATGTGGTTCTGGAGAGTGAAGCATTTGACGTGGACGAAGTGGTAGTGGTGGGCTACGGTACCCAAAAGAAAAGTTTGGTGACCGGCGCCATCAGTAAAGTGGGTGGTGAGGAGCTGACAAAAACTTCGGATATGCGGGTGACTCAAGCCTTGCAGGGAAAAACAGCCGGTGTGGTCATCTCCAACAACTCCGGGCAACCCGGCGATCAGGTTTCCATCCGCATCCGCGGTATCGGGACCAACGGAAATGCCGAGCCGCTATACATTGTGGACGGCTTGCCGATGAGCGGGGCCGGTATCGACTTCCTGAACTCCAACGATGTTGAATCCATTGAAGTGTTGAAAGATGCCGCTTCGAGCGCCATTTACGGGGCCCGCGGCGCCAACGGGGTAATCCTCATCACCACCAAAAGCGGCAAGACCGATTCGAAAATGGAAATTTCGTATGATGGTTATTATGGTGTGCAAAATCCCTGGCGGAAACTTCGCTTGCTGAATAGTCAGGAATATATGATGCTGACCAACGAAGCCGCTATTAACGGAGGGCAAGCACCCAAATTTTCCGCAGCCGACATGGCCAATTACAAAACAACCACTGACTGGCAGGATGAAATGTTCAACTACGACGCTCCCAAACAAAACCACGCCATCTCGTTAAACGGCGGGAGCGATAAAATCAGCTACTCATCATCCATCAACTATTTTCAACAGGATGGGATTGTGGCCAAAGGAAAATCGCAGTTCGAAAAATTCGGCTACCGCCTGAACACGATTGGCGAATTTGGCTTCCTGAAAGTTGGGTCGAACCTGAACATGGCATACATTACCAATAAAGGCATCGAAACCAATACACATTTCGGAACAGGTCTCTCGCAGTCTGTAAACATGCCGCCCATTGTGCCGGTGACCAACGAAGACGGCTCATGGGCTACTCCCGAACAATTCGGAATTGGCTTGCAGGAAATCACCAACCCGGTGGCCTTGTTAAGCAACCTCAATTCGCAAACGCGTACCAGCAAGCTGGTGGGCGGGCTGTTTGCCGAAGTTGATCTTGGAAAAATCAATTCGGCGCTTCAGGGCCTGACCTTTAAATCGACCTTCAGCGGAGAAATGGCTTACGTGACCAATCGTAGTTATACCCCCTTCTATTATTTGGATGCCATGCACTTTACCATTACCGACAGGGCGTCCAAATCCGTCAATCAATATACCAACTGGAACTTCGAGAATGTGCTGACCTACGACAAAACCATCGACGACCACCATTTCACCGTCATGGCTGGTACAACAGCGCTGAAAAACCTCTGGGAAAATCTTTCCGGGGAAAAGTCGGATGTGATTTTCGATGATTTCGAACACGCTTATATTGACAATGCAACAGATCCGGAAAGTGCCAACGCAGGCGGCGGGTTCTCTGAACATACCGTGGCCTCTATCTTTGGCCGTATCAACTACGACCTGAAAGACCGCTACATGTTAACGGCAACACTACGTCGCGATGGTTCTTCGCGCTTTGGCTCCGAAAACAAATATGGTTACTTCCCTTCGGTGGCTGCCGGTTGGGTCATCTCGCGCGAAAATTTCATGAGCAGCCTGTCCAATACCTTTGATTTGTTGAAGATCCGTGCCAGCTGGGGACAAAACGGGAATGAGGAAATCGGAGACTTTGGCTACACATCCATCATTGGTAACCAAAACATCTACTATTTTGGCGTGGATAAAACCCAGTACAACGGTACGCAACCTACCCGCATTGCCAACCCTTCCTTAAAATGGGAAACCTCGGAACAAACCAACATCGGGATCGATATGACTACCTTTGGCAGCAGCCTGCGGGTAACGCTCGATTATTACGTTAAAACCACCAAAGACTGGTTGGTAACTGCTCCTGTGCCCATGCTGGTGGGTAACTCGGCACCGACCATCAATGGCGGCGAAGTGCGCAACTCTGGTTTCGAAGCCGATTTCAGCTATAAAAAGCAATTCGGGAAATTGTATTTCAGCGGCTCCATCAACGGCGCTTTCAACAAGAATGAAGTGCTCGACATCCAGAATGCCGAAAAACGACTGCAAGGTGGTGACGGCGGTTTTGGACAAGCCGGGGTTCTTTTTGCTGAGGTAGGCACACCGATGGGCGTGTTCTACGGGGTAAAAACCGACGGCATCTTCCAAACGGTGGATGAGATTAACGCTTATGTGAGTGCTGGTGGCGGAAAAATTCAGCCCAATGCCAAACCGGGCGATATCAAGTTTATCGATGCAAACGGCGACGGCACGATTACCGATGCCGACCGCGTTGAAATGGGTTCTCCGTATCCCGATTTTACAGGTGGTTTAAACCTGAACCTGGAATATGAGGGCTTCGACTTCAATATGTTTGTGTATGCCGCCCTGGGGCAGGAAGTGTACGATGCCACTCGCCGTTACGACATGAACGGCACCAACTACCGCGCCGACTGGCTCAATCGTTGGACAGGCCCCGGCACGTCAAACTACTATCCGCGCGTGACTTTTGTGGATGATAACCAGAACATGAAAACCGTGAGCGACTTCTTTGTTCACGATGCCAGCTTCGTCCGGTTGCGGAACATCACCCTGGGCTACAGTCTGCCGAAATCAGTGCTCAATACGCTGAATATTAACAAACTGCGCTTCTTTGTATCCGCAGAGAACCTGTTGACATTCACCGAGTACAAAGGCTATGACCCTGAAATCGGCGGTGGCGTGTTTGGCAACGGAATCGACCACAACATCTACCCGCAGGCACGCACCATTTTAGGTGGAGTTAACATTACATTTTAAGGAAGTCAATTAAAAAATTACAGAAGATGAAAAAGAATATCCTATATGTAACCTCATTCCTGGCCTTCACGCTCGGGGGAATTTCCTGCGCTGATTCGTTTCTGGAGCTGGAACCCAAAACAGGACAGGTAGAAGCCAACTACTACAAAACCGAAGATCAGGCATTGCTGGCCGTAGCGGCTGTTTACGATGCCTACTCGGTACAGAACTGGCAGTTTGTGCCAACCATGGCCGATATTTTCTCCGATGATGCTTTTTGCGGCGGTTCGAACGTGAACGATATGAGCCAATGGCACGAAATGGAAATGTTTGTCATGACCCCGGAGAACAACTCCTCCGGAGATTTGTGGAACCGGTGCTACTCGGGCATTTACCGGGCCAACCTCTATTTGCAAAAACAAGAAGGGGTAGCCTGGTCAACCGAAGGGATGAAGGAGCGACTCGAAGCCGAAACCCTGTTCCTGCGCGCTTATCTCTACTGGGACCTGGTTCGTCATTACGGCTATGTACCGTTGATTACCGAAGTATTGCCTTCGGTTGAAGACTACAAAACTCTGCCGCAAAATACACCCGACGAAATCTTCACCCAAATAGCCAGCGACCTGCTGAAGGCTGTTGCCGTGCTTCCGGTTGAAATTTCGGCATCCGAAAAAGGACGTATCTCAAAAGGGGCAGCCCAGGCGCTTATCGCCCGGATCTACCTGTATCACGAAGGTTTTGCCAAACCGGTCATTGGCGTTGGAAATTGGTCGGATGGCGCCACCACCATCGACAAAACATACGTGCAGGCTGCCTTGGAGCAAATCATCACCAGCAACAAATATTCACTGTTGCCCGATTATGCCGACCTGTGGGATTGGGAAAACCAGAACAATGCCGAGTCGCTGCTCGAAATCCAGTATTCCGATAAAGCCAAATCGGGCGACTGGGGCGGCTGGAACATCAACGGGAACTTCTCCTGCGTATGGATCGGGGTCAGGAACCCGGTGGGCGACAACGGGCGCATTTACCCCGGATGGTCGTTTGCTCAACCAACCTGGAGCTTGTATAACGAATTCGAAGCCGGCGACCCGCGCCGCGATGCCACCATTTACAATGCCGATGAACGATTGGCGTCTTATAACAAGGCATTTATGAATACCGGCTTTTTCAATAATAAATACCTGGCATTGAATGCATACATTGGTTCGGGAGGCGATCCCAGCCATAACTTTCCGCGCAACTTCGTCGATATTCGCTATGCCGATGTGTTGCTGATGGCAGCCGAATTATTCCTGACCGATAACCCATCGAAGGCGCTTGATTATTTCAACGAGGTGCGTACCCGTGCCCTGGGCGACGATGCTGCCCTCACGGCACTCACCCTTGATGCTATTTACCACGAACGCCGGGTTGAGTTTGGCGGCGAAGGCCTCCGCAAGTGGGACCTGCTGCGCCGCGGAAATGATTATGCCGCTGCTAAAATCAATGCCAGCTTCAATGTCCCTTCCGGGCTTCCCAACCAGTCCGACTTTGCGCCCCGTACCTTTAAAGCCGAAACCTGGGGCATGTTCCCCATTCCGGCCAGCGAAATACGGAATACCAACGAAGGTGTATTGTCGCAAATGGTACCGGGCTACAAATAAGAAGATTTTGTAATCATGAAGATGAAAAATTTAAAACGTATAAAGATGAGAAGCTTTAAATATTTGCAACAACTTACCGGCATAGCAGCGCTCCTTTTGGCCTTGTTTGCCTGTTCTCCCGAAATGGACGACTCGGTTGATATTGGCGCAGCTCCTACCGAAGATCAACTCGATTTTACGATTGCTCCCGGAGCCAACGATTTCAAATTTGTACTGACCAACACGTCCTCGGTTTCCGGCATCGTTTCGTGGGACCTCGGCAATGGCAGTAAATCGACTGCTGCCTCACCCGTTGGCACCTATCCGCTACCCGGTGATTATACCATCACCATGACCCTGATTACGAAAGGCGGGATGGCCACGAAGTCGAAAACACTGACGCAAACAAAAACAGATTATTCCATTTTCACGGATGAGAAATTCATTCTGCTCAGCGGCGGCGTCGATGATTTGGATGGCAAAACATGGGTATTGGATAGTTTGGCCCAAGGGCATCTTGGTGTCGGACCTGCCGGTTCTCCTGGATTGGAATGGTGGTCTGCTGCTCCCCTGGCCAAAAAAGGGGTGAAAGTACTATATGACGATGAAATTAACTTTAAGGTAACCGGCTTTGTGGCTACGCTGACCAACCACGGCAAGAGCTATGTGAAAAGTTTTGTGAACAATAGCCCGGGCTACAGCAATCCGGTAGAAATTGATACCGATTTTTCCGTTGACTATGTTCCTTCTCCCGGTACCTGGTTCATCGAAGAAAATGGCGGGAAGAATTATCTGACCCTGGGTGGACCTACCCCCATGTTCCCCATTTTTGATGTGGGTGCAGCTAATGGTTCTTATGAAATCCTGAAGCTGGAAGAAAACCTGTTGGAACTGGTTGCCATAGGAGGCGACGGGAGTGCCTGGCATTATCAGTTGATTCCCAAGGGCTATGTGAAACCCACGGTAACAACCGAACTATCTGTGGTTGCAGCTGCCGAGACCAATACCTACGACGTGTCGCTCACCAATTTCAATATCCCCGATGGTCAGGCCATTACAGGCGTTACCTTTAATTTTGGCGAAGGCGATCCGGTTAGCAGTACCGATTATACGGCCGTGGCTTCACATACCTACATGCGGCAGGGTACTTATAGCGTTACGGCTGTGGTAACCACTTCGGTTGGCGACCTGAACCTGTCATACTCGCTGGTGGTTGCTGCCAATCACCCGGATTACGTTCCTTTCCTGCTCGATGAAATGGTGATGTACAACGATTTCAGTGAAATTGCCATGGCACCTGTTTTGGGTGAAGATTGCTCGGTTACTACCGTGACAAATCCATCGAAGATTTACCCCAACCGGAGTTCCAATGTGGCATTCTATTCAAAAACAGAGCAAGAATGGGCCAATGCGAATTTGACACTTCCTCCCGGTTACCGGTTCGATTTACGCTTGGTTTCAACCTTCAAAATCATGGTTTATGGTAAAGCCGGCGATGTGGTTTTATTAAAACTGGAGAATACAGACAAGGGTGGCAATGCCTGGCAAACAGGCGTAGAGTTGCGATATACCATCCAGGCAGACAATACCTGGGAAGTAGCGGAATACAATTTCGCGGGTGCTCCAACAGCTGACCTTTCCTGGGATTCGGGCTTGGTTCCGCTGATGGCCAGCGATGTAACCGCTGATGACCGTTACAACCACGACTATTACAATATTGTCCGTATCATGTTAAACCCGGGCAATAAGGATGTCGGCGTAACCCACCAGTTCTATTTCGATGAGCTCTCCGGACCGCACGTGGAAGGCATCAAATCAGCAAAAATCAACTAGTTATTCATACCCTACCTGACCTGTCCGGCTAACGGACAGGTCAGGTTACAGTTTACGAGAAATGAGAAAAGCTTATCTGTTTTTAATTGCACTGTTCCTGTTCAGTTGCAGTCAGGAAAAAGTACCATCGAAGGGCGACCCGGAAACCGAACGAAAAATCAGTGCGTTGATTTCTCAAATGACACTGGAGGAAAAACTGGGACAGATGTCACAATTTGATCCGGGGCAGTTTCGGGGAGATGAGGAGCTGAAGCAAGCCATTAAAGATGGAGAAGTAGGCTCGATCCTCAACCTGGTGGGAGCGACGCGAATAAATGAACTGCAGAAAGTGGCCGTTGAGGAAAGCCGTTTGGGCATTCCCATCATCATTGGGCGCGACGTGATTCACGGCTACCGAACCATTATGCCTATTCCGTTGGGAATGGCTGCTGCCTGGAACCCGGAGCTGGCTGAAAAAGCCATGGCCGTTTCGGCCAAAGAGGCGGCCACCGAAGGCGTTCACTGGACCTTTGCCCCGATGATTGACATTTCCCGCGATCCGCGCTGGGGACGCATTGCCGAGAGCTGCGGCGAAGATACCTACCTGGCTACCCAACTGGCCGTGGCCATGGTGAAAGGCTTTCAGGGCGACGATCCTTCGGCGCCTGATCGCATTGCTGCCTGCGCCAAACATTTTGTGGGCTACGGCGCTGCCGAGGGTGGACGTGACTACAACACCACCTACATTCCCGAAACACAACTGCGTAACGATTATCTGCCCCCTTTCAAAGCTGCCGCTGATGCCGGAGTGCTAACTTTTATGTCTGGTTTTAACGACCTGAACGGCGTTCCGGTGAGTGGCAACGAGTTCACCCTGAAAACCGTCCTGCGCGACGAGTGGGGCTTCAACGGCATGGTGGTGAGCGACTGGGCTTCGATTTACGAAATGATCGCCCACGGTTATGCTGCCGATCCTAAAGAAGCCGCCGAAAAAGCGCTCCGGGCTGGCGTTGATATGGAAATGACCAGCAACTGCTATGTTTCCGGCGCCCAGCAATTGCTCGATGAAGGCAAACTGAGCATGGAAACTATCGATACCTATGTAGGCAATATTCTCCGGGTGAAGTTTCAACTTGGCTTGTTCGATCAGCCGTACACCGATGAAACGCTGGCCGAAACAGTCATTCTTGCCCCCGAACATCTGGAGGTGGCCAAACAAGCTGCCAGCGAAAGTTTTGTCCTTCTTCAAAACAACAATCAACTCCTTCCGCTTTCAAAAGAAGTGAAGTCCGTGGCGGTGATCGGTCCGCTGGCTGATGCCCCGCACGACCAGATGGGCACCTGGGTGTTCGACGGTAAGAAAGAAAACACCGTGACCCCGCTGACTGCCCTGCGCGAAAAGCTGGGCGAGGAGCGCGTTAACTATGCACAAGGACTGGCGATCAGCCGCACCAAAACCACCGAAGGGTTTGCGGCCGCCATCCAGGCCGCCAAAAAATCGGATGTTGCCCTGCTGTTTATGGGCGAAGAATCCATCCTGTCGGGCGAAGCACACTGCCTGGCCGACCTCAATTTGCAAGGCGCCCAAAATGAATTGATCGATGCCATTGCCGCTACCGGGAAACCGGTGGTGGTGGTCATCATGGCCGGACGTCCGCTCACCATTGGGCATGTGCTCGAAAAGGCCGATGCCGTGTTGTATGCCTGGGCCCCCGGAACGATGGGAGGTCCGGCAATTGCCGACATGCTTTTGGGCGAAACGGCGCCCTCCGGGAAAACACCGGTCACCTTCCTGAAAACAGTTGGGCAGGTACCCCTGTACTACAACCATAAAAACACAGGTCGCCCGGCTGATTACAACAACTGGACCCACCTGGACAACATTCCGGCGGAAGCCGGTCAGGTGTCGCTGGGGAATACGTCGCACTACCTGGATGCCGGATTTGAGCCGCTGTTCCCTTTCGGTTTTGGTCTGAGTTATACGTCGTTTGCCTATTCCGATCTGAAACTGTCTGCCGGTTCGATGCCTGCTGATGGCGCTATTGAGGTTTCTGTCAATCTTGAAAATACGGGCAAGTATCCGGGCAGCGAAGTGGTGCAACTGTACATCCGCGACCGCGCCGGTAGTATTACCCGTCCGGTAAAGGAGCTGAAAGGTTTCAGAAAGATTAGCATGGAACCAGGCGAGAAGCAACAGGTAACGATCCAGCTGAAGGCTGAAGACCTGGTATTCTTTAATGGAACAGAGTACGTGATTGAACCGGGCGAATTTGATGTCTGGATGGGCACCAACTCCGCCGAAGGCCTGCACGCCGGGTTTACGATCGACTAAAATATACCAACTAACCTGATCAAAGGACAGGCAGTCGGCCCGTTATTCACAACGGGCCCCTGCCTTTCACTAAAAAGAAAAGAGCATGAAACGAATTTTACCGATTGCTATCCTGTTCATTTTCCTGTGCCAGCTGGCCCATTCCCAATACCTGCACCGCGAGGGCAAATACATCGTTGACGGCGAGGGACAACTGTTCCAAATCCGCAGCATGGGCCTGGGCGGCTGGATGCTGCAGGAAGGATACATGCTGGGAACGGGCGGTTTTGCCGGCACCCAGCACGAGATCCGGGCACTGATGGAAGCCGCGATGGGACAGGAGCGCACCGATGAGTTTTACGATGCCTGGCTGGCCAACCACTGCACCAAAACCGATATTGATTCGCTGGCAGCCTGGGGCTTCAATGCCGTGCGCCCCGCGCTTCATTATAACCTGTTCACCTTACCGATAGAAGATGAACCGGTTCCCGGTCAGGATACCTGGCTGGAGACGGGCTTCCGGATGGTGGATGAGCTGCTGGAGTGGTGCAAGGCCCGTGAGATGTACGTGATCCTCGATTTACATGCCGCTCCCGGCGGACAAGGCAAAAATGCCGACATCTCCGACTACGATGCCTCGAAACCATCGCTATGGGAAAGCGAGGAAAACAAACGAAAAACTGTTGCCCTTTGGCGGAAACTGGCCGAACGGTATGCCAACGAAAAGTACATCGGCGGCTACGACCTGATCAACGAAACCAACTGGAGCTTTACCGGCACGCATCCCAATGGCTGCGACAGCAGCAACGAACCGCTCCGCGAGCTGATGGTGCGCATCACCCAGGCCATTCGCGAAGTGGACCAAAACCACCTTATTTTTATTGAAGGTAACTGCTGGGCAAATAACATGACCGGCATGTTCCCGCCCTGGGACGATAACCTGGCCTACAGCTTTCACAAGTACTGGAACGGGACGGACAAAAACACGATCAGCGAGTTCCTGGGCTGGCGCGAACAGTACAACGTTCCTATCTGGATGGGCGAATCGGGCGAAAATGCCAACCAATGGTTTTACGAAACCATCCGCATGCTCGAATTGCAACAGGTTGGCTGGTCGTGGTGGCCCATGAAAAAAATTGGCTCTGTGGTGGGGCCGCTAACCGCAATAAGAACCCCTGAATATTCGCAACTGCTCGACATCTGGCGAAATGGCGGCACTCCTGATCCGGAGTTTTGCTATCAGACCCTGATGCAGATCACCGAAAACCTGATGATCGAAAATTGTACCTATCAGCCCGATGTGATCGACGCCATGTTCCGTCAGCAAACGGACGACACCGGCATACCTTACAAAAAGCACGAAATTCCAGGGGTGATTGCCGCACCCGATTTTGATATGGGCCGTCACGGAGTTGCCTATTTCGACAAGGATTTTATCAACAGTACGGGCAATGCAGGAGGTGCTGCCTGGAACCAGGGACACTCGTACCGGAACGATGGGGTGGACATTGAGCCTTGCGCCGACGAATCATCTTTCGGAAATGGCTACAATGTAGGTTGGTTGGAAAGTGGTGAATGGATGGGGTACACGGTTGAGGTATATGAAACCGCTGCATACCGTGTTACCTTTCGGGTGGCCGGAACATCCGCCGCCGGAAAATTTCACCTCGAAGTGAATGGTAAAAACATCACCGGGACGGTTTCGGCGAAAGCTACAACCGGTAACCAAAGCTGGACGGATGTCTCCGTCGATCAGGTCATGCTGGAAAAAGGACGGCAAACCATCCGGTTTGTGGTGGAGCAGGGCGGCTTCAACCTGAATTATATGCAGTTTGCCGACCCTGAACCTACCGGAAGTGTTCCCGGAAAAGCAACCAACGGGTATGCTTCGCCAACGGGTACGGCCATATATCTGGCAGTCAACAAAAACTTCGATCAATCTGTTGAGCCCGATGCTCAGGATTTCAGGCTGAAGGTGAACGGTTTTTTGGAAGATCTTGACGAATTGACCTACGATACCGATGATTCCGGCAAGCTGGTACTTGGGTTAAAAAAAAACTGAAGCAGGGCGATGAAGTCTTGCTAAGTTATTTGCCCGGACAGTTGCGGATGACGGATGGAACGATGCTGGAAACATTTCAGAACCTGAATATAGATACGAAAGGGATTACATTTATGGAGGTGCCGGGAACTATTGAGGCGGAACATTTTGCGGTGAATGTTGGCTGGGAGCGTGAGTCATGCAGCGATTCCGGGGGCGGTTTCGATATGGGCTACACCGACGATGGCGATTACCTGGATTATCAGGTTTCGGTGACTGAAACCGGGCGATACCGGATTTCGTACCGTCTGGCCTCGGGCAATGATGCCGGGGGAAAACTCGATCTGGTGCTGTTCTCATCCCCCGACGAGCCTATCCGGTTGCACACGGTAACCGTGCCCAATACCGGAGGCTGGCAAAACTGGGTGACCATCACCCGCGAACTCGACTTGACGGCAGGGGATTACCGCTTGCGGATTTTGGTATCCCAACGCGAATTTAACCTGAATTGGTTTCGGCTGGATTTGACAGGCACCACGGGGGCAACGGATGTAGGGCAGCCGGAGCAGTCCCTGAAATTGTATCCGAACCCGGCCACCAGCCAGTTGTTTATTGAGTTAAACAACATTCCGGTCGACGAAGGACACCTGAGAGTGATCGATTTGCAGGGACAAGTAGTGAAAGCAGAAGTGTGGGAAGGACAATCGAGGGCTATGCTAAACGTGTCAGCCCTGAGGGCAGGCGTTTATGTCCTTCAACTGATCTCAAACCAGCTAATAAGCCATGCCCGCTTTGTTGTTGCGGAATAACAATTAATGACGATAAACACGATAAATCAGTCAGTATGAAAGGTTCTCAATTTTCGAAATTCATCGTCTTCTGTCTTTTTGCAGGGGTCTTGTCATGTACCGGCAAACAAAACGGGTCCGGGACTGGGAGTATTGACGAATATACCCTGGTGTGGTCTGACGAATTTGATTACACGGGTCTGCCCGATCCCGAAAAATGGAGTTTCGACACCGAAGGAAACGCCTGGGACTGGGGAAACTACGAAGAACAGCATTACACCAGCAGGCGGTTGGAGAATGCCGAGGTGAAGGACGGTAAACTTCATATTTGTGCCTTACTGGAAGAGCAGGAAGGAAAACAATACAGCTCCGCCCGCCTCATTACCAAGGGGAAAGGCGACTGGCTGTACGGAAAGTTCGAGATCAGTGCCAAATTACCCCGGGGGCGAGGTTTGTGGCCCGCTATCTGGATGTTGCCTTCCGAATGGGAATACGGGAGCTGGCCGGCCAGCGGAGAAATCGATATCATGGAAAACGTGGGCTACATGGGCGATACCATTCTGGCCACCGTCCACACCAAAAGTTATAATCACAGCATTCACACCCAGCGGGGCGACAGCATCGTTCTGCCCGGTTGTCACGACAGCTTTCATGTCTATCAGCTGGAGTGGGAGCCGCACCAAATCCGGGCATTTGTCGATGGGGTGCATTTCTTCACCTTTCAAAACGAAAAAACTTCGTCCGGCGAATGGCCGTTTGACAAACCATTCCATTTGTTGCTGAACGTGGCTGTAGGCGGCAGCTGGGGCGGCATGAAAGGTATTGATGACACCATCTTCCCGCAGGCTATGGAAGTGGATTATGTTCGGGTTTATCAAAAGCAAAACAAGTAGCTATGCAAGTTCGTTCGATCGTCTTTTTATCCGTTTTTTTTCTCTTTCTCACTTTCATGTTGAAGGAGGAAGTTCGGGCGCAGGAACCGGATTGTTCCCGGCTGGTTTGGTTTGATGAATTTGACGCCAGCGGAGCACCGGCCACCCAAAAATGGGACTACGACCTGGGGGGCGGCGGCTGGGGCAACAACGAGCTGCAAACCTACACCAACACGCGCGCCAATTCGTGGATTGAAAACGGAAAGCTTTTTATAAAAGCCGTCAAAACAAACGGCAACTGGACCTCGGCCCGATTGGTGACCCGGCAAAAGGGCGACTGGCTGTACGGACGCATCGAAGTGAGGGCCAAACTGCCCTCCGGCAGGGGAACCTGGCCGGCCATCTGGATGCTGCCTACCGACTGGGCTTACGGCAACTGGCCCTCCAGCGGCGAAATCGACATCATGGAACATGTAGGCTATGACCCCGGCGTGATTCACGGGACGGCGCACACCGAAGCCTACTACCATTCTATCGGCACCCAAAAAGGGGCCAGCATCACCGTTGCCGATGCCTTAATGAATTTTCATGTGTATGCCATCGAATGGGATGAGGAACGCATTCGATGGTTCGTGGACGACCAGTTGTACTTTACCTTTATCAACGAGCATAAAACGTACAAGGAATGGCCATTTGACAAGCGTTTCCACCTGTTGCTGAATATTGCCATTGGCGGCGATTGGGGCGGTGCGCAGGGCATCGATCCCAACCTCACCGAGGCCACCATGGAAATCGACTATGTGCGCGTGTACAGCTCCAGTCTGCCCAAGCCGGTCATTACTGGCTCATCGCTCAACGAGGCCGGACAACAAGCCGAGTACAGCGTTGATCCGGTTGCCGATGCCGAATACATCTGGCACCTGCCCGAAGGGGTTTCTCTGATCAGCGGCGCCGGAACCAACAAAATCACCGTTCAGTGGAACGATGCTCCCGGCGATCTTCAGCTGGAGCTGCGCACACCCTGCGAGACGGTTTTCTCCAATGTATTTCACGTCGATTATCATTTAAAGCCCGCCACCAGCCCGTTTGAAATTGTGCCTTCCGATACGCAGGGGGCCTTGTTGTGGCAAGCCCTCCCGGGCGAGGGGAACAGCCTGGTGCTGACCGACGAAAGCGGCATCCTGCAAGTGGATTTTAATGTGACCAGTCCGGCGCAAAACCCGAACCTGATCTACGACTTTAACGGCCTGGCCGACCTTTCCGACCACGGCGGGTTTGTTTTCGAGCTGAAAATCGATCCGGCCTCACCGCCCTCCAACCTGCGCATCGATCTGGTGGATAGCAACGGAAATGTGAACACCACGAACTTGTTCAAGATTGACAGCTTTCACGGCGATGCCGAATTTCATCGGTATGCCCATCAGTTTACCGCCAGTTCGTCGCCTTCCTTCCTGCTCGACCGGGTGCGGCAAATCCGGATTTACCTCAATTACGGGGTGTTTGGGCAAAGCGGCAGCGGCACGTTTCAGTTAAAGGATATGCGTTTGCAGGAATCCATTCCCACGGCTGCACCCGCTCTGCCGGAAAAGGCTTCCTTCGTTGTTTTTCCCAACCCGGCCAATCGGCAAGTAACCATTCGCTCAGGTGAAGCTTTTCGCTTGGTGCAGCTTTTTTCTGCAACCGGGCAGCTGGTTTTTTCATCGCTTACCAATGCGGTAACCGAATTTCAGCTTCCTGTCGAGGGATTTCTTCCCGGCCTCTATTACCTGAAAGTGGATCGGCAGGCGGCAGAAACGCTGGTGATTTTATAAGCCCTCTTTGCAGAAGGAGAAATTTTGGACAGTGCAAACTTGCAGGTTTTTCTCCATACCCGCACAACGGGGCGGTTAATTTAGACTTGCTCCAACTGCTCATTTTCCGATGACTTTGCTTAGTTTTGCGGATATGAAAGCTGTCAACTCAACCATTAAGAACATCATCTTCGATTTGGGGGGCGTCCTGCTGGATATCGATCCCGATTTGTCCATCGGGGCCTTCCGCAAGTTGGGCATGCCCGACCTGATTAAGCCCGGCGGATGGGGCTACCACCACGAGGTTTTTTTGAACATGGAGCAAGGACTGCTGTCGGACAATGAGTTCCGGAATGGCATCCGCGCATTGTTGCCCCGCCCGGTTTCCGACGAGTTGATTGATGAAGCCTGGTGCGCCATGATCATCGACTTTCCGCCTCACAAGGTGCAGCTGTTGCAAAAACTGCAAGCAGACTATCGGCTGTATTTGTTTTCCAATACCAACAGTATCCACATTGCCTATTTTCATCAACTTTTTCAACAAAAATTTAATTTCTCACTGTCCGATTTGTTTGTGAAAGATTACTATTCCAGCGAGATTGGCCTGCGGAAGCCTTCGCTGGAGTCGTTTGGCTTTGTGTTGAACGATGCCGGTATGCTTCCTGCCGAAACGCTGTTTATCGACGACTCGGGCAAAAACATCGAAGGCGCACAGCAGGCCGGGATGCAAACCGTCCACTTCACCCCCGGTATGGAACTTTCGGCCCTCTTCGGCAACGGCTTTTCTGGTTCCACTTATATCGCTGCAGGTTACTAAAATTCAACCCGCTTCGGGGTTGGGAGGTGAGGCGGTTTCCTTTTATCCCCCAATTGGATTGAGGGTGATGAATGATTGGATCACTTCGTGATCAGGGGCTGCTGCGAATGAGGATGGAATTTGTATATCAGCGATATCACTCCGAAGGAGTTGAATGTTCGTCACCGCCAGTTGTACTGGCGGATAGCGGATCAGAGAAATCCGGAACTCCGAAGGAGTTCAACTTTCCCGGGTGAATGGTTATTATCAGAAATGGAGACTGTAAAACCCTTGACAGTATTGTCCTTTAACAATGTTTACCTGCAATAAAAAAGATTTACATTTTTCCTCAGTATTCCATCCCAAACTCCTCCAACCATGTTTGAGACTCTGAGTGTAGATGGATGATTCCGTGCGAAACAGCCATGTTGTCAGGTGCATACAATGTTTTTGGTTGTTTTTGGATTAAGCCAAAAAGTAACTCCTGTCCGGAAGGACAACGTTATTTCCGGAACAGCTTCCGGAAGAAATCATCCACCCGCGAAACCGGCTCCACCTGTATGTTGAACTTCTTCAGATTGATCGACTTGCCACCCTGCGGAATGAAAATCTTTTTCATCCCCAGTTTTTCGGCTTCAGCAATACGTTGCTCTAGCCGGTTCACGGCCCGGATTTCGCCTGACAGGCCTACCTCCCCGGCAAAGCAGATGGTCTTTTCAACGGCCAGGTCGAAGTTGGACGACAGCACCGCCGAAATCACTGCCAGGTCGATAGCCGGGTCGTCCACCTTGATGCCCCCGGCAATGTTCAGGAACACGTCTTTGGTGGCCAGCTTAAAACCGGCGCGCTTTTCGAGCACGGCCAGCAGCATGTTCAGGCGGCGCAGGTCGAAGCCGGTTGACGAGCGCTGCGGCGTTCCGTAGGCGGCGGTGCTCACCAGCGACTGGATTTCGATCAGCAGCGGGCGGTTTCCCTCGATGGCGCAGGCAATGGCCGTTCCGCTCAGGCCTTCATCGTCGCGGTTGATCAGCAGCTCCGAGGGGTTGCTCACCTCGCGCATACCCGCGTGGTCCATCTCGAAGATGCCCAGCTCCGAGGTGGAGCCAAAGCGGTTTTTGATGGCACGCAGAATCCGGTACATGTACTGATTTTCGCCTTCAAACTGAAGCACCGTGTCCACCATGTGTTCCAGCACTTTGGGGCCGGCCAGGCTGCCTTCCTTGGTGATGTGGCCGATCAAAATGACCGGGATGCGCCGTTCTTTGGCAAACTTGAGGATGCCGTTGGTACATTCGCGAATTTGGCCCACGGTGCCCGGCGACGACTCGATGTATGAGGTGGCCACCGTTTGAATGGAGTCGATCACCAGCAGCTCCGGTTCGAGGTGTTCGCAGTGGGTGAGGATATTTTCGAGCGACGTTTCGCTCAGGAAGTAGCAGTTGTCGTTTTCCCGTTTCAGGCGGTTGGCGCGTATTTTTATCTGCTGGATGCTTTCCTCGCCCGACACGTACAGGATTTTCCGGTCGGTGAGGTCGAGGGCCACTTGCAGCACCAGGGTCGATTTGCCGATGCCCGGTTCACCGCCCACCAGCACCAGCGAGCCCGGCACCAACCCGCCGCCCAGCGCCCGGTTCAGCTCGTTGTTGTGCGTGTTGATCCGTTCCACCTGTCCGGCGCCTACCTCCGACAGCCGCTGCGGTTGCGCCCCGCTGGCCGAACGCGAGGGCAGCGGGCTTTTGATTTCCTTCACCAGCACTTCTTCCACGTAAGTGTTCCACTCGCCGCAGTTGGTGCAACGGCCCACCCACTTGGGCGACTGGCTGCCACAGTTCTGACAGGTATAAACGGTTTTTGCTTTTGCCATTCCGCAGGGTTTGTTTGTTTCGGTCAATAAAAGTAATGGTTTCTAAGGAAATTAATAGGGTTCCGATCGTTTTGTTCAACCCGCTTCGGGGTTGGTGAAGTGCGGTTTTATGGCGCAGTCCCCCCAATTGGATTGGGGGTGATGAATGGTTTGATCACTTCGTGATCGGGACTGCCTCGGATTAGGTTGGCTTTTCTCGTCGTCCCAATTACTCCGAAGGAGTTGTATGTTCATCACCGCCAGTGCAACTGGCGGATAACAGCTCGGAGAACCCGGAACTCAGAAGGGGTTCAACATTCTTAGATGAGATACTTTTCGTCGAAGTCGATACCGTTTTCCTTTAAAAGCCGGATATATTCTTCCCGAAAACTTTCTTTTTGATGGTGTTCTTGTTGTTGGATGACGTATCGAATAACGGCGTCTTTTTCTTTTAATGATAATGTGAAGGCGCCGTAGCCTTCTGCCCACCTTCTGAATTTTGGGTAATTACCTTGCTCCTTTATCCAGCCATGCGATGAAACTTTTATGTCTTTTATCAGGTTCGCCAATGCGATTGACGGATGCAGGTCACAGACAAGATGGACATGGTCCTCGACGCCATTTATTCGATGCAATTTACAGTTTTTGTTTTTTAGGATCCCCCAGATATACCTGTAGAGCCCTTCATTGTCGGAATTGTTCAGAACTTTTTCACTGTTTTTTGTATGAAAGGTGAGGTGATATAAAATTTGACGGTAGCTGGACATCGTATTTCGTTTGTGAGCAGAAGTTATGAAATTTTTACGAAAAAGCCTTTCTGAAGTGTTGAATAGTTCAACCCGCTTCGGGGTTGGTGAAGCGCGGTTGTGTGGCGCAGTCCCCCAATTGGATTGGGGGTGATGAATGGTTCGATCACTTTGTGATCGGGGCTGCCTCGGATTAGGTTGGCTTTTCTCGTCGTCCCAATTACTCCGAAGGAGTTGTATGTTCATCACCGCCAGTGCAACTGGCGGGTAACAGATCGGAGAACCCGGAACTCCGAAGGAGTTCAACATTCTTAGATGAGATACTTTTCGTCGAAGTCGATACCGTTTTCCTTTAAAAGCCGGATATATTCTTCCCGAAAACTTTCTTTTTGATGGTGTTCTTGTTGTTGGATGACGTATCGAATAACGGCGTCTTTTTCTTTTAATGATAATGTGAAGGCGCCGTAGCCTTCTGCCCACCTTCTGAATTTTGGGTAATTACCTTGCTCCTTTATCCAGCCATGCGATGAAACTTTTATGTCTTTTATCAGGTTCGCCAATGCGATTGACGGATGCAGGTCACAGACAAGATGGACATGGTCCTCGACGCCATTTATTCGATACAATTTACAGTTTTTGTTTTTTAGGATTCTCCAGATATACCTGTAGAGCCCTTCATTGTCGGAATTGTTCAGAACTTTTTCACTGTTTTTTGTATGAAAGGTGAGGTGATATAAAATTTGACGGTAGCTGGACATTGTATTTCGTTTGTGAGCAGAAGTTATGAAATTTTTACGAAAAAGCCTTTCTGAAGTGTTGAATAGTTCAACCCGCTTCGGGGTTGGTGAAGTGCGGTAGTATGGCGCAGTCCCCCAATTGGATTGGGGGTGATGAATGGTTTGATCACTTCGTGATCGGGGCTGCCTCGAATTAGATTGGCTTTTCTCGTCGTCCCAATTACTCCGAAGGAGTTGTATGTTCATCACCGCCAGTGCAACTGGCGGATAACAGCTCGGAGAACCCGGAACTCCGAAGGGGTTCAACATTTAGGCTTTCACGCAGTCCAACCCGGGATCATAAATTTGCGCGGTTTCTTATCAACGGCTGTTTTTCATTCTTTCGAAAAACTCGTTGATGGTTTCTTTTGGAGGCTTTTTATCAATGACCTCAATGTTTTCCATTTCATACCACGAATAGTCGTCCCAGTATCGATGAAATTTGAATTTCGGGATATTTACTTTTTCCGGATAGAAAAACAGGCCATCGATAAGCAGTCGAGCCAATTCTTGTTTGATGAAGTCCAACGTAAGATTGTCAGGATTTGAAAAATCTTTGTGCCCAAATTTTTTGTAGTTCCCCGAATCCCGATAGCGATAATAAAATCGGATTGTCTTTGGCATAGGTTTTTTCGGCAAAGAAATATTCTGAGGAGACTCGTGTCAACGGACGATGAGTAACATCCATTTATCCTTTAAATATTGTATCAAGATGAAACTGCAAGAACTCTCTTTTGGGCAGGTATTTTTGGGGAAGATGAAGTGTAAGTTTCGCTAAAGGAGCAAAGAATGTTGGATAGAATTCTTCATGTTCTCGTTTTTGTAATTCGCCTGAAATTAAGATTTGGTACTTTTCGCTGAAAGCGATAAGTCCTTTGTCGAATGCCTTGTCGTAAAGTGAAGATAGGCAGATCCCATTTTCTGGGTTCAATCGTTCTTGTTCATTTTTTGCCCATGGGATAATATGGCTGGCCACTAATAAATCAGGTAGGTCTATTCCTGTAATCGCGCATCTACTGGAATAGTTTGCTAATACAATTTGTCTGAAGATGTTTTGGTTTACACGGGTTTTTACTTCACGCGTTTTCGTTTCTCCTTTCAAATTTTCGGTACCTGATAGTACTTCAGCATATTTGGTTTCAAGGGTCTGATGCTCTAAATCGGCCAGTATGCGTTCGCTCTCAAAAAGCAGTTCTTCTTTGCTGTTCACAAATTCATCCCAAATGGGTTGCACTTGTTTGATGCCTCCGGTTAAGCCTTTAATCCCACGTTGCTGATGGAAGGGATCAACGCTGGCAAAGTTGCTTAGCCGCATTGCAATTGAATTAGGGGTGCGATTTAATATCGTTGCAAGATGAATGATCTCAGTGGTATTGTGGTGAAGTTTCCCGAAAGGTAGTTTCAGATATAGCGTTAAGGCAAGAATGAGTTCCTGACGGGTCCAATTTCTTCTTTCCATCTTTAATTGGCGTTAATTGTTTTTGAGTAGAATAAAGGTACCGAACAAAATCTAAATGGCAAGCATCTCAAGCTTCGGGTTTGCTTATCGTGTACATCGGCCATGGTTTAAAGGTAGGAAGGATTTTGGCAGGAAGAAAATTTTGGTGTTGGCGCATTGGTCACGACCTGTCGTGACCGTACGGGGCTTTCCCGACTCGCGGCGTTTCGGTTTTCATCCGGCACGTAGGGCCACGGTAGGGCGTGGACGGACAGATAGCTTTGCTGTCGGATGCCAGGATTCGTGTACTAATGATTACCATTTGCTTTCGCCCTGTTTCAACCACCATTTGGTTGGGTTTCCGCCATACCCGGTTCGGATCTTCTGCGTTACTTCTGCGTATCTTCTGTGTTACTTCTGCGTTTTAATACATAGAAGATACTTTTTATATACACGGAAATAATGATTAATATATGAAGATGGTCAGGGGTTGGTTGGCCGTAGGTATCAGGAGGGCAAGATGTACCGACGGGGCCATTGTGGGCAGAACCCGTTTCACCCGGGGGACGGGAGTTCATGCCTGGCGAAGATCAGGAAACAGATACTGAAACCCGGGCCGACCGCGGGGCAGGAAGTTCCGGATGCCGGGCAGAGTGGCTGTCATGGTTTTTCATTTCTTGTCGCCTTCGCGCCTTTGCGGTTACCTTAGCCCTTCGGGCAATAAAAAACCCGGAACTGGGAAGCTCCGGGTTTTCGCTATGTTTCAGCGTTTGTTTACACAATTTTGTTAGTCTCAATGTCGGGGAACACCAGTTGGGGCTTGAATGATTTGGCTTCTTCGAAGTCCATCAGGGCATACGAAATGATGATGACCACATCGCCTACGGCCACTTTGCGGGCAGCCGGGCCGTTGAGGCAAATTACCCCCGAACCGCGTTTCCCTTTAATGACATAGGTTTCCAGGCGTTCACCGTTGTTGATGTTTACCACCTGTACTTTTTCGTTCTCGATCAAATTGGCAGCATCCATCAAATCTTCATCAATGGTGATGCTTCCCACGTACTGCAAATTTGCTTCGGTAACAGTTACTTTGTGAATTTTCGATTTACAAACTTCAATATACATTTTGCTTTAATTTATATTGAAAACCAGGTTATCAATTAATCGCACCTCACCACAAAAAACAGCAATGCAAGCCACTTTGTTTACCGGATCGCTCCACTGTTTCACCGGCGAGAGGGTTTCATCGTCCACGATTTCAAAATATTCCGTCTTCAGGTACGGGTTGGCATCAATCTGTTCAACCACCTGTCTTCTCAGTTCTTCTACGCTTAGGTTGGCAGCCATGTTTCCTGTCTTGGTCAGGGTTTTATAAATGTGAGCCGCATTTTTTCGTTGTTCCGGGCTCAGTCGTTCGTTGCGCGAGCTCATGGCCAGGCCGTCGGCTTCGCGAACGATGGGGCACGGAACAATTTCGACCGGCAAAGTTAATTGTTTTACCATGGCTTTTATAATCACCAGTTGCTGGAAGTCCTTCAGTCCGAAAAATGCCTTGTCGGGTTCTACCAGGTAAAACAGTTTGCTCACCACCTGGGCTACGCCGTTAAAATGGCCCGGACGAAACCGGCCTTCCATCACGGTTTCGAGTTGGCCGAAGTCGAATATCCGGGTGTCGGGCTCGGGGTATATGGTATCCGCTTCGGGTGCGAAAACCAATTGGCAGGCAGTGGGTTCCAGCATCGCCAGGTCGCGGTCCAGGTTGCGCGGGTACTTCTCCAGGTCTTTGGGATCGTTAAATTGGGTGGGGTTCACAAATATGCTGACCACCACAACGTCGGTTTGTCTTCCGGCTTCGGCCACCAACGACAGGTGACCGCTGTGAAGGGCGCCCATGGTGGGCACAAAACCAACCGTTTTGCCTTTCTCTTTCAGCTCTGCGATGTGCGACTTTAGCGCGCTTATTTCCTTTACAACCAGCATCCGGCAAAAAATTAGGCTGCAAAGTAAATAAATAATTCAACACGAAGCCGGGCTTTCGATTTTTTCAAACAGCTGTAATCCCCTAAAATTGAATATTCGCCATATTTTTATTAATTTTGGCCAATCAAATTCAGCATATTTTCATGGAAAAGAAAAGAGTCTTATTCATCTCTCAAGAAATTACCCCTTATCTCCCCGAATCAGAAATGTCCGTAAAATCACGTTTTTTACCGCAAGGTATTCAGGAAAAGGGTAGGGAAATTAGGACTTTTATGCCGCGGTATGGAAGTGTTAATGAACGAAGGAACCAACTGCATGAAGTCATTCGGTTGTCCGGGATGAACATGGTGATCAACGATGCCGATCATCCTCTCATTATTAAGGTGGCCTCGATCCAGGCTGCCCGGATGCAGGTCTATTTTATTGATAATGAAGACTATTTTCACCGAAAGCATGTCCTGAAAGATGGCAAGGGAAAGGAATTTGACGACAATGATGAGCGGGCCGTTTTCTTTGCGCGCGGCGTGCTCGAAACAGTCATTAAGCTGCGCTGGGCGCCCGACCTGATTCATTGTCACGGCTGGCTCACCTCGCTGGTACCCCTGTACATCAAAAAAGCCTATCACGACGATCCGCTGTTTGCCAATTCGAAAGTCGTTTACTCAGTTTACAACGAAAACTTTAAAAAACCGTTAAATTCCAACGTCCGGCAAAATGTGTTGATCGACGGGATTGCCGACGAAGACGTGAAATTGCTGGAGGAACCGACCTATGAAAACATGTCGCGCCTGGCAATTGAATATGCAGACGGAGTTATTCAGGGCAGCGAAACGATCAGCCCGGCCTTGTCGGAGTATATCCAGTCGCGCGATAAGTTATTTTTAAGTTACCATCCCGAGGAAACTTACCTCGATGCTTACGATGAATTCTACGAAAAAGTATTTTAGTGCCAATCCTTTTAGGAGTTATTAATTCTCTGTATTTGAAGATGATGGTGTGTTTTTGTGTCTTGTCTTGCTGGTTTTATTGAATCATTGCTAATGGATTTTATCATCGGCTCGCGTTTTTGCAGGCAGGCAAAAAGAACCTCCATGATAAACTTCCCGTTGACGGATTCGGAATTTTGTTGGATATTAGATAAAGATTTTAGCGGGTGAAACCAGAAAAAACGGTCCCCGGAAATTTATAGGAAGTTAAACCGAAACAGTTGAGCGGTGCGTTGGCAGCGCCCCGGGCAGGTTTCTAAAAGATTGAAGATATGTGCGGAATAGTTGGATATATCGGCGATAAAAATGTTTATCCGATCCTGATCAAAGGATTGCAACGACTGGAATACCGGGGATATGATTCTGCCGGTATTGCTATCTATAACTCAGATCTGAAGACTTATAAGAAGAAAGGCAAGGTTAGCGACCTGGAAACTTTCGTGGCCGACAAAGATGTTACCGGCCACGTGGGGATCGGGCATACGCGCTGGGCTACGCACGGCGAGCCCAACGATGTTAATGCGCACCCGCACACTTCTATGCACGGCAATTTTGTGCTGGTGCACAATGGCATCATCGAGAACTATGCCGAGCTGAAAAAAGACCTGACCGGCAAGGGTTTTGTTTTTCAAACCCAGACTGACACCGAAGTGCTGGTCAACCTGATTGAGTATTGCTACAGCCTCGACGAGGTGGACAATGCCGAGCTGGCCGTTCGCCTGGCCCTGAGCAAGGTGGTGGGCGCCTACGGGATTGTCGTTCTTTGCAAAAACGAAAAGCACCGCATCATTGCAGCACGCCTGGGCAGTCCCCTGGTGATCGGCATCGGGCAGGGTGAATATTTCCTGGCTTCGGATGCCAGCCCGATTGTGGAATACACCGACAGCGTGATTTACATGAACGACGGCGATGTGGCCGTAATCGAGAAAAACAGCCTGACACTGAAAACAGTGGACAACGACCCGGCCAACTTTAAGGTGACCAAGGTGGACCTGAGTATCGGCGATCTGGAGAAAGGCGACTTTGAACATTACATGCTGAAAGAGATTTTCGAGCAGCCCAAAACCATTCAGGATACGTACCGCGGACGCATCAAGGCCGACCAGAAAGAGATTGTGCTGGGCGGTTTGCTCGATGTTTTCCCGAAAATTGTGAATGCCAACCGGATCATCATTATTGGTTGCGGCACCTCGTGGCATGCTGCCCTGGTAGCCGAATACCTGATTGAAGAATACGCGCGCGTCCCGGTGGAGGTGGAATACGCCTCCGAGTTCCGGTACCGCAAGCCCATTATAAACCCGGGCGACGTGGTAATGGCCATCAGCCAGAGCGGCGAAACGGCCGACACGCTGGCCGCCCTGAAAATGGCCAAAGCGCAGGGCGCCCTCATCCTGGGCATCTGCAACGTGGTGGGGTCGAGCATTGCCCGTGAAACCGATGCCGGCGTTTATACCCATGCCGGCACCGAAATTGGCGTGGCATCTACCAAAGCCTTTACCGCGCAGGTTACCGTGCTCACGCTGTTTGCCTTCAAGCTGGCCAAAGAACGCGGAAAAATCAGCCAGGAATTGTACGAACAGCTGATTGGCGAAATGCTGGCCATCCCCGATAAGGTGCAGACCATCCTGTTGTCGCACCCCAACATCAAGAAGGTAGCTGAAAAATATAAAGACGCCATCAATGCCCTGTACCTGGGGCGTGGCTATCTGTTCCCGGTAGCCCTGGAAGGCGCCCTCAAGCTGAAGGAGATTTCGTATATGCATGCCGAAGGTTACGCGGCCGGCGAAATGAAACACGGTCCCATCGCGTTGGTGGACGACAACCTGCCGGTGGTGGTGGTTTCGGCCAAAGACAGCTACTACGAGAAAGTGGTCAGCAACATCCAGGAAGTGAAAGCCCGCAAGGGGAATGTTATTGCCGTGGTGACCGAAGACGACAACGGCTTGCGCAACATGGCCAACGACCTCTTCGAGGTTCCGGAATCGCACCCGGCCGTGGCTGCCCTGTTGGCGGTGGTGCCCTTGCAATTGTTTGCCTATTACATTGCGGTGATGCGCGGTTGCAACGTGGACCAACCCCGGAACCTGGCCAAATCGGTTACAGTAGAGTAAGGGTTTTCTTCCATTCAGGATAAAATACCACAAACGTTCTGCAGGTTGCGGAATGAATTTGTATGTTTGCACCGGGCTGTCAAAATTTTTAGCTTGACGCTGTCAATCAGTTTTTTTGCATGAACAGGATACTTTCAATACTGATACTTGGTTACCTGGCCTACCTGGTATTTACCACTTCGTGCGCCAATCCGGGAATGCCCGCCGGGGGCGATAAAGACTCCATTCCGCCGGTGGTGGTGAAAACCCTTCCGGGCATGAACGCTCGGATGTACGAAGAACAAACAGTGAACATCACTTTTGATGAGTTTGTTATTGCCGACGAGGTAAGCAGCAAGCTGGTGGTTTCGCCGCCCCTGGAGAAGAAGCCGCTGGTGAAAACCAAGTCGAAAACCTTGATCGTTGACCTGGGCACGGAGCTGAAACCCAATACCACCTATTCGCTCGATTTTAAAGATGCTATTGCCGACAACAATGAGAAGAACCCGCTGGAGAATTTCCGCTTTTCGTTTTCTACCGGGGAAGCGTTCGACACCCTGGAGGTGGGCGGCTATGTGCGCTTGGCCGAAAATATGGAGCCTATTGGCGACATCCTGGTTGTGCTGCATGTGCTGGACAGTCTGTCCGCTTTTCGCGACAGCATTCCGAATTATATTGCCAAAACCGATGAGGAAGGCTTTTTCCTGATTTCGAACGTGGCGGCAGGCAATTATCGCCTGTATGCAATCGAAGATGCCGATAACAGCCTCACGTTCAATCAGCCGGGCGAGATGATCGCCTTTTACGATTCGCTGGTGGTGCCGCAATTCCCGGTCAGCGCGCCCTTGTCGGCCGATAGCCTGCTGGCTCCTGCGCAGTTTAACTCCAAGCCGTTTTACCTCTTGCTGTATGCAGAGGAGGTGTTTGACCAGTTTCTGGATAACTCGAAACGCGACCGGGCCAATCTGTGCAATTTTTATTTTTCCGAATCGCTAACCGATTCGTTTCAACTGAATTTGTTGTCGCCAACACCAACTCCCAACTGGGCTCAGCTGGAATTCGGCACCCGCCGCGATACCGTTTCGCTTTGGATTAACGACACCATCCTGAGCAAATCGGATACGCTGAAGTTTGAGTTGAAGTACCAGGTACACGACAGTCTGAAAAACCTGGTGATGACAGCGGATACCGTAGAACTGGTCTATAAGCAGCCCGAACAAAAGGAACGCAAAAGACGTCCGGAAAAGGAAGCGGTGAAGGTGCAGCATTTTACGTTTAAACAAAATGCCCGGGATCCGTTTGATGTGTACAATCCCTTGCGGATTGAAGCCCCGGAACCACTGGCCGGTTTCGACCTGTCAAAGGTGGCGCTGTACCAGCTGGTGGATACCGTGGAACAACGCCTGGATGTGGCGTTGATACCGGACACGACTTCAAAACGGAAATTCCGGATCGACTATCCCTGGGAGTTTGAGGAACAATACCGGGTTGAAATTGATTCGGCAGCTGCTTATACATACAGTGGCCAGCCATCGAGCCGGTTGAATCAAAAATTTAAGATCCAGAAAGAAGGATATTACGCCAAAATCATCCTGGCCATTTCCAATCTGCCGGGAAATAGCATGGTGCAGTTGCTAAAAAATACCGATAAAGAGGAATTAGTCCTGCAAACAACCATCCGGGCCGACGGGGAGATTGAGTTTCCGTTTCTGAAACCGGAGAAGTACAAGATCCGGCTGATTGTTGACCGAAACGATAACGGACGCTGGGATACCGGTAGCATCGAGGAATGGAAACAGCCCGAACGGGTTGTCTATTATCCGAAAATCCTGAAGCTACGCTCCAATTTTGAGGTGCGTGAAAGTTGGGCCCTCCCTGCCGATATTCAATATGGAAAGGAACTGATTGATGAAGACCAGGATGCCAAAGATGCAAAACGTACCAAAGGTAAAAAGCCTGCTGCGGGAACGCGTTAAGCCAATCTGGCAGATCGTGTTGCTGGCCGCGTTGCTGTTGGCTGGTCTGCGTCCGGCCCAAGGTCAAGCCCAGTCGCTGCCTTTTGTTGCTGGCGAATCCGCGCGGTACGGGGCCTATTACAACTGGCATTTCATCTGGATCAATGCCGGCGAAGTGGTTTTCAGCTGCGACACCCTTTCGTACCGGGGCCGGCCAGCCTGGAACTTTCAGGCGATCGGGAAAACTTACAAAGCATACGATGTTTTTTACTCGGTGCGCGATACCTTCGAATCGGTGGTTTCGTACCCCGAATTTAAGCCGGTTTGGTTTCGCCGTACCGTTAATCACGGGCAGGGGCATTCATCGCATGAATATGATTTCGATGTGAAATCGGGGAAAATATTTTCGAAAATCCACCGCGAAGACGAAAAACCGTTTACCGATCAGCTTCATTATAAACCGGAGGTGCTGGACTTGCTGAGCACGGCCTACCGTTTCCGCAGTTACGACTTCGACCGGATGAAGGAGGGGCAAAAAGTTAATTTCTCCATGCTGGTTGATAATAAGATCGAAGATTTGTACTTTCGGTACCGGGGCATCGAAGAGGTGAAAACCCGCAACGGACGGAAGTTTCAATGCCACCGTATATCGGTTTGGTTGTTGGAGGGCGACTTTTTCCCGGCCGGCGAGTACATGCAGATCTGGTTCACCGCCGATAAAAACAGGTTGCCCATTATGGTGGAAACAAAAATCAAAATTGGCTCGGTGAAGGCCGTCTTTCTGGATGCCCGACAGCTGAAATACCCGCTGGAGGCCGAGACCGGGTTGAAAAATTAGACTGGAAAAGTATGTCCCGGTCTGTAAATTGAAATTTCACACACAAAAATAAAACACGAATTATGGCAAATCTTAGGAATTTGAAAAAGGACATCGACTATTTGGTCGGACAGGTTGTTCTGGATTGTTTTGAGTATATCCATGCTGTTGACGGGGCTGATCGCGAAGGCGCTTACGAAATTATTGCCGACGTGCTGGGCTTGCGCAATAACCTCCGTAACCGGGTAAACCATCCCGATGGAAAAGATAACCGGGCGATGGTGAAGAAATTCTACCACAAAGTGGGGCAGGATTTGGTGGAAGGTTGCGACAAAGCTTACGACCAGCTGAATAAGCTGATTGGCCAGGCTTCTTAAGTCCGGGCACTTTTTCCTTTCAAACGTTATCCTTTGCTGACCAGCGTGAGCGTTTTGTCGGCAATGGTTTTTCCGTCCAGGAGGGTGATCAGCCGCCAGGGGCCGAGTTTGTCGTGGAGCGGTTCCCACACACAGTCCCCCAGGAAGAATTCGTACTCGTTGCTGTGGATGTAAACTTCGCCGGTAAAATCGGGGGCCGGTTGACCGTTTTCATCGTTAAACGGCGGATGAATGATGCGAAAGTCCAGCTTCTTGCCACGGGCTTTCTTAATTTTGAGGATGTAGCCAAATTCGGTACCGATTTCTGCCTCAATATGGTCGGTGATATTCAGGATGCGGGGAAGTTCCTTGCTGGTTTTGTCCCAGCGTGAATATTCGCCATAACTGTACAATTCAACTTCAATTTTCTTTTTAGTCAAAACGTTACATTAATTTTACCTTCTTTTTACGAAGAATGAATTTAAATAATGCGGTCAAATGCTATATTTGTCAGCATAAATAATGAAGCCTGTCCGCAAATATATAAAACAATCCATTCTGCTGTTTTTGCCGGTTTACCTGTTGTTGCTGGCAAATTCCGTGCTCAACATGCACGTGCATGTGTTGTCGAACGGCATGGTTGTGCGTCATGCACACCCTTTTGGGCACGATCACGATCAGGAGCATGATCACGAACCGCATAGCCACAGCGGCAAGGAGTATTCGTATTATGAAGGTTTCTACCTCGATTATTGCGATACGGCAGAACCCCTGCCCGTGCTTCAGCAATTAATTATTAAAGAGGAAATTACCGGGAAACCGGTTTCGCCAAATTATCGCTTTGAGCTTTCTGCTTTGTTCCCGCTTCGGGGACCTCCAACCTGTTAGATTTTTCGTCCAACTCTTCTTTTTGGTAGAATATCCCAACTTCTTGGGATTGCAGGGCCATTTGTCCGGACTTACTTTTGTCCCTGTATTCAATGACCATTTGTTCGGATGAACATGGCGCCTGAGAGAGTTGAATCCGTTACTATCAAATTTTTGTGCGGCCATTAAGCGGCTGGCAAATTCATCCTTTTTTAACCCGATATGAAAAAACTAATTCTGTTAGCGTTTACGCTATTGATCTTCTTTTTTGTAGATGCCGAAAATAATCCGGTTATAAAAAAAGCGGACACCATGCTTTTTGGGCATGTGGTTTCCGAAAACGATCATATTCCTTTTGCGACCATCCAGGTGCAAGGCACCACCATTGGCACAGCAGCCGACCTGACCGGTCATTTTAAACTGGTAGGGGCGCCCATTGGCAAACAGGTCGTTCTGGTGTCGGCTGTTGGTTACCGTGCCCAACAGTATGCCGTAGATCTCGAAGTCGGCAAAGAAGTTACTATCCTGGCCGAGCTGGTGCCCGATCAGATTGGCTTGGAAACAGTGGTGGTTTCGGCCGACCGCAGCGAAAAGTCGCGGCGCGAAGCGGCTACCATCGTGAGCACGATCAGCCCGAAGTTGTTCGAGCGCACCCAAAGTGTGACCCTCAGCGAAGGCTTGAACTTTACGCCCGGCGTACGGATGGAAAACAACTGTCAAAATTGTGGTTTCACCCAGGTGCGCATGAACGGACTGGAAGGGCCATACTCGCAAATACTGATCAACAGCCGACCCGTTTTTAGCGGGTTGGCCGGTGTTTACGGGCTGGAGCTGATTCCGGCCAACATGATCGACCGCGTGGAAGTGGTGCGCGGCGGTGGTTCGGCCTTGTTTGGCAGCAATGCCATCGCCGGGACGATTAACCTGATTACGAAAGAGCCAGTGAAGAATAGTTATTCGGCCAACTCGTCCCTGTCGTTGATTGGCGATGATGGGACACTGGACTATAACCTGAGCTTTAACGGCTCGGTGGTGAGCGATGATTTTCGGTCAGGGCTCAGCTTTTACGGCTTCAAACGCCAGCGCAACCCGTATGATGCCAATGGCGACGGCTTTTCCGAAATGTCGGAAATTGAAAACGGCACCTTTGGGGCCAGCTATTTTCAACGTCTGGGCAGCCGCTCAAAAATCAACCTGGATTATTTCTACATCAACGAATCGCGACGTGGTGGTAATGACTTTGATAAGCTGAAGCACGAAGCGGATGTGACGGAGGCCGTCGATCACAAAATCAATTCGGCCAGCCTCACCTTCGACAAGCTGATGCGCGAGCACGACAAGCTGAGTTTTTATGCCGCTTTTCAGTCGGTCAACCGGGGCTCGTACTATGGCGCCAATCAGGACTTGTCGGCTTACGGGCATACCGAAGACTTTTCTTTTTCGGCGGGCTCGCAGTACCACCGCGACGTGGAAAACTTATTTTTTGCTCCTTCCGAGCTGGTGCTGGGCATCGAAATGACTTCCAACGCCCTGGAAGACCAAAAGCTGGGCTACCTCGACGTGGAAACGATGGAGCACCTGGAAAATACGCTGATCACCGATCAGTCGGTGACCACGGTGGGCTTTTTTGCCCAAAACGAATGGGTCATGGACAAACTGCGCTTTGGGCTGGGTTTCCGGGCCGAACATTACGCCGTGAAAGATAACCAGGAGGGTCGCGAAACCACTTCGGGAGATGTGTTCAGCCCGCGTGTAAGCCTGTTGTACAACCTGACGGACAAGTTGCAGCTTCGATCGAGCTTTGCCAAAGGCTACCGTGCGCCGCAGATCTTCGACGAAGACCTGCACATCGAAACGTCGGGCGCGCGCCGGGTGACCCATGAAAATGACGCCAGCCTGAAACAGGAAACCTCGAACAGTTTCACGTTTTCGCTCGATTTCACCGAAACCTTCGGGAAGTGGCAGACGCAACTGCTGGCCGAATCGTTTTACACGCAGCTGGAAAACCCCTTCACCAATATTTACGGAACGCCCGACGAGGAAGGTAATGTGGTTTATACCCGCACCAATGCCGAAGATGGCGCCACTGTGCAGGGCATCAATTTTGAGTTGAATGCTTCTCCGGGCGCCCGTTTTGTGATGCAGTCGGGTTTTACCTGGCAGCAAAGCAAGTTCGACGAGCCGCAGGAATTTGGTGAACGCAACTTTTTCCGCACTCCCGAAATGTATGGCTACCTGAGTATGACCTACTCTCCCGGCCCGCTTTTCCGGGCTTCGCTTACCGGCAACTATACAGGGAAAATGCTGGTGCCTTACTTCGGCAATATGCTGGCGAATCCCGAAGAGGGACAGTTGAATGAGTCGGATCCTTTCTTCGACCTGGGCCTGAAACTCAGCCACGATTTTAAACTCTCCGAAGAACTGTCGTTGCAAGTATATGGCGGCGTGAAAAATATTTTCGATTCCTTCCAAAAGGATTTCGACTACGGAGCCGATCGCGATCCCGGTTACATCTACGGTCCGCTGGCGCCGCGCATGTTTTACTTCGGCCTGAAGATCGGCAATCTCTTTTAATGAATTTGGTTCACTCCTATGTGTACCAGAAAATGATTGTTGCAGCTTTTTTTGCTCCCAACAAACGGATAGAAGAGAGATAACGAAAATTACAAATAGGTCCGTGACCTTAAATTTGAACGCCCACAAAATAATGCTAATTTTGTGGGCGTTGTTTTACTGCTAAAAAACTGATGATATGTCCGATCCGGGAGCTGTGAAAAAGAAATTCTCATTGGGAGGTACTGAGAAAGAGAGAAGGAATAATTTGATTGTCATCTTCCTGGCTGTCATTTTAGTGGCTGTGGTGGTGTTGTTTTTTGTGCAGCGGGGAGAGCATAAGCAAATTCTGCAATCGCTGAATGCCGAAAAAGATTCTATCCAGGTGGAACTGAACAGCATGGTGCAACATTACGATTCGCTGAAAACGGATAATGACACGCTGAACTCCCAGTTGTTTTTGGCACAGGCCAAAGTGAAAGACCTGTTGCTGGAGGTTGGGCAGGTAAAAAAAGCCAGCTATGAACAAATTTCGCGCTACCAGGAAGAGGTGGGCTCGCTGCGGCGGATCATGCGTAACTACATTGTTCAGGTCGATTCGCTGAATCGGCGCAATCAGCAGCTAATGGCCGAGAACCAGCAGGTGAAGCAAGAATTTATGGAAGTGGAATCCAAAAACGTTGAGCTGGAGCGCCAGCGGAAGCAGTTGGCCCAGAAGGTGGAGCGCGCCGCCATGCTCGAAGCCCAAAACCTGACCGTAGCCGGCATCAACAATAAAGGAAAAGAGGTAACCAACCGAGATAAAGCAGACAAGCTGATGATCAGCTTCACCCTGAGCAAAAATATTACTGCCAAACGTGGCGATAAAGACATTTATGTCCGCATCCTGCGGCCCGACCAGATACTGTTGGTTAAATCATCGAACGACCTTTTTCAGTTTGAAGATCTGAAGATCCCCTTTTCGGTGATGCGGCAGGTGACCTACGAAGGAAATGAGCTGCCGGTGAACATCTTCTGGGACAATGCCGGGGAAAACCCATTTATGGCCGGCGACTATACGGTGGATGTCTTTGCCGATGGAAATAACATCGGGACCACCAGCTTTTCATTTAAGAAATAAACCCAGGGAACCCTCCCCGGAGAATTCTTTTCTTTCAGGCAGTGCAGCCGGTTAGGTTTTTCGTTAGTCCATTTTGGATTTTGCGTGAATTTGCTTTATTCATTGAATTTTTGCCATTACATTTGATATACACTAAAAATGTTATTCATGAAAACAAGAAATGCTTTTATTGGAGGATTGTTGGCCGTTTCCCTTTTCATGAGCGGTTGTGCCTCAATGAACAATGCCCAGAAAGGCGCAGCCATAGGCGTGGCTGGTGGAGGTGCCCTGGGGGCAGTTGTGGGTAAGGTTTCAGGAAATACAGCCCTTGGAGCCGTAATTGGCGCCGCAGTTGGCGGGACAACAGGTGCTGTTATCGGCCGTAAAATGGATAAGCAAGCAGAGGCCATCCAGCAGTCGGTTCCGGATGCCAAGGTGGAACGCGTGGGCGAAGGCATCATGGTTGAATTTGACAGCAGCGTGCTGTTCGCCTTGAACAGCTTTAGCCTGACCGGTGATGCTACGGCAAACCTCGACAAGCTGTACATTATCCTGAGTGAATATCCCGACACCGACATCGAAATTCAGGGACACACCGACAGCAGTGGTTCTGAGGCATACAACCAAACCTTGTCGGAACAACGCGCCGGTTCTGTTTCTTCTTATTTACTGAAGAAAGGTGTTGGCGCCAACCGGGTTACCACCAAAGGGTATGGCGAGCTGAGTCCGAAATATGACAATGCTACCGAAACAGGGCGGACACAAAACCGCCGGGTGGAATTCGTTATTACAGCAAACGAAAAAATGATCTCGGAAGCCGAAGCCGAGGCTGCAGGCAATTAAGAACTACTTTTTTACAGGATAGTTGAAATCCGGTTTGCAGGGCAGGCCGGATTTCTTTTTGGTGCTTTTAGCAGGTGCTTTCAATGCTCAGTTGTTTTTGCCGGGTACACTCAGGTAAATTGCAGGTAAATGATCAGACCAAGGAAAAGGAAGAGCAGCACATTGCCCCAGAATTGCCTGCGCATATAAATCAGGTAATTCGAGATCAGAAAGGTGAGCGGGATGGCCATGATGACCAGTATTTCGAGCGAAACGGCAGGAACAACCAGCAACAGGGCTACCGAAGTCAGGAAAATGACAAAGAAGATCTGGAAGTACTTGCGGGTGCTGATTTTCTTTTCGTCAATCTGCCCGATCAGGAAAAAGCTGCCCGGCAGGATTAACAGGATCAGAAAGCCGAGGTAAATCAGGTGGTTGAAGCTTCCTTGTTGTAACAAGTTATTTGGGGTGACCAGGTTTTGGTTGATCGTCGTAGCCAGTTCGGGCAGGCTGTCGGTTAAAAAGTAATACGAAAAGGCAAACAGCCAAGGCACAAGAGCGCCGGTCAGTGCCAACGCAAAATGACGCCATTCCGGACTTTTGCGGATGAGCAGCAGGCCGATCCAAATCACCGGAAAATAGAAGATCAGGCTGAAATAGAACAACGATCCTACGCTGATCAGAAAACCGGCATCAAACGCGTTGGAATGAATTTGCTGACTTTCGTAAGCACTGAAAATCCGTTCGGTGGCCAACAACAAAAACAGCGCGCCGAAATAAACGGGATGCAGCGTGTGTGCCAGCAGCAGACCACTGATAATGAGCACAAAAATATTGGATGGCAAAAAGGTGCGTACCCGGATGAATGCAAAAACGGTGTTCAGGCGAAGCATCATAAAGGCCAGCAACATCGCAAAAAGCATGGCCGCCACGGCGTTTGCCATAGCCGAACCGTTCAGCAGCTGGTGAACGGGCCGGTATAGCAGCATCCGGTTTTCTCCCTCAAAAAACGGAAAGATAGCAGGATGCAACCAGGAGCGTACCCACAAAGCTACGATCATCAACGGAATGAACACGAAGTGATAAGCCTGGTTGCTTTTTAAAAACCGTAATAACATCTTTTCTTTTTTTACAGGTCGAAGCCCAGGTCTTTCCGGTAATATTTTCCTTCGAAACTGATTTTTTCGGCATTGGCATACGATTGGGCCAGCGCTTCGTTCATGCTGCTGCCATACGAGCTGATGGCCAGTACACGCCCGCCGTCGGTCACTACGTCGCTGCCTGCCTGTTTGGTGCCGGCGTGGAACAGGATGCTTCCTTCGGTTTGGTCGAAACCGCTCATGGGGAGGCCTTTGGTGTAGTCGCCCGGATAGCCGCCCGATACCAGCATCACGGTTACGGCCGAACGATTGTCAATCGCAATGGCTTGCGAGGCCATGGTGCCGTTGGCCGCCGCTTCGAGCAAGTCCACAAAATCGGACTGGATACGCAGCATGACGGCCTCGGTCTCGGGATCGCCCATGCGCACGTTGTATTCAATCACATACGGTTCGCCGCCACAATTGATCAGGCCAAAAAAGACGAAGCCATTGTAAGGAATATTGTCTTCCTGCAAGCCTTTCACCGTTGGCCTGATGATACGGTCTTCTACTTTTTTCATGAAAGCCTGATCGGCAAACGATACCGGGCTGATGGCGCCCATGCCGCCGGTGTTCAGGCCGGTGTCGCCTTCGCCAATGCGCTTGTAGTCTTTGGCTTCGGGTAAAATTTGGTAGTCTTTTCCATCCGTGATGGCAAATACGGAAAGCTCCACACCCGACAAAAACTCTTCGATCACCACTTTGCTGCTGGCAGCGCCAAACTGTCCGGCCAGCATTTCCTTCAGCGAGGCTTGCGCGTCGGGCAGGTTGTCGATGATGAGTACACCTTTTCCGGCAGCCAGTCCGTCGGCTTTCAGCACGTAGGGGGCTTGCATGGTTTTCAGAAAGTCAAGCCCTTCGGCCAGATTTTGAGGTGTTACGGTCAGGTATTTGGCCGTAGGAATGTTATGGCGTTGCATAAAGGCTTTGGCGAAATCTTTGCTTCCTTCCAGCCGGGCTCCTTCTTGTTGCGGGCCAACTACTTTCAGGTGTTTCAGCTCGGCATCGGCCAGGATGAAGTCGTGCAGGCCCTCTACCAGCGGCACCTCCGGGCCAATCAACACCAGGTCGATTTTCTTTTCCAGGATTACTTTTTTCAGTCCTGCGAAATCGGAAACCCCTACCGGGATGTTCTCGCCCAGGCTGGCTGTGCCTGCATTTCCGGGTGCAATAAAAAGCTGATTTACTTTTGGGGATTGTTTTATCTTCCATGCCATCGCATGTTCTCTTCCTCCTGAACCAACAACAAGTATATTCATCATGATCGATATTTTATCTTTTCAGTTTTTATTTTTTTGAATGAGGTCTTCTGCTTTCAGGGCATCCGCCAACCTTCCGAAGCTGTAACCTTTCTCTTTCAGGGCCTGAATGACAACCGGCAGGGCCGCGTACAGGTTTTTCTTTGCTTTCAGCGAATCGTGAAAAATGATGACCGATCCCGGTCGCACGAAGTTGAGCACATTGCGTACCACCTGCTCCGGCGACAGGCTGGGCATGTAGTCCCTGCTGACCACGTCCCACATTACCACCTGGTATTTTTGGCGCAGCTGCCGGAATTGAGAACGGCGCAAAAAACCGTGGGGCGGCCTGAAGAAGGGTGAATCGATGTACCGGGCTGCCTTCTCAATATTGGACAAATAGTCGGCATCGGTAGTTTTCATTCCCTGGATGTGGTTGAAACTGTGGTTGCCCGTCAGGTGGCCGTCGTCCAGGATTTGCTGATACAAATCGGGATGGCGCTGCACATTCTCGCCCACGCAAAAAAAGCAGGCCGGTATGTTTTCGCGTTTCAACAGGTCGAGCACCCAAGGGGTGACTTCGGGCACCGGGCCGTCGTCGAAGGTCAGGAAAACCTGCCTCCCGGCAGATGGTCCCCGCCAGAGCGCCCCGGGCAATATGCCGGTCAGAAATGATGGTACCTGTATCCTGGGATCGAAACGCAACATTAATTCAGTGTACTGTATTGATTTAAATAGTTATTAAACGATTCCGTAATGGTTTTCGACAGTTCCTCTTGTCCGTGCTTGCCCGAGATCAACGCCATCTCGCGCAGGAAGTAGAGGATGCGCTGGATTTCCTCGTCCACCGAAGGCGTAAATTTATCGTCGAGCGACAAATAATACTCCATCTCGGCTTTATACGTGTCATAAATTTCGGTCATCAGTTCAACGCCCTTTTCGTTTGCGCCTGCGGCAAAATAGTTCTCGGCAATTTGCTGCGAGAAATAATTGACCGCCACCACGCTGTGCGGGATCAGCTCCAGGTTGCGGTCGAGCACCTCGATGGCCGAGTCCGCTTTACCTTCGTTGACCAGGTTTTCTGCCAGGCGGTTGAAGTTGTTGCGGATGTTCATCATCATCCGCTGGTTGTTCTCATCGATATAAACCTCGGGATCGTTCATGTTGCCCCAGCTGAAGCTGTGCATCAGCTTGTCGTACATTTTATCGGTGTTCACGCCGCCAAAATACAAGCCGGAGCTTTGTGTCCTCACGGGTGTAAAGCGATAGGCAAACCCTTCCAGCATAAAGTAGTCCTGCAAGCCGAGGTATTTGTCGCGGCCAACGGTAATGGCAAAATAGAGGGGGCGCTCCCAGTTGGAGTTGGCCAGCATGTCGAGCACCATCAGTTCGTCTTTCACCAGGTAGTTGCGGTTGCCAAAGTCAATAAAAATGGTATCGACGATTTGGTCGTACATCGATTCGGGTACCACTTTGTTGCGGATTACCGCTTCTTTGTCCACCGTAATAAACAGTCTTTTGGATGGGATATATGAGGCATTGTCTGCCTGTGCAAGTTTGGTTTGCGGGTTGTCGTCGCGAACAAAGTCGAGGGCTTTTTTCAGTTCCACGGCTCCTTTCAGGCGCGGGTCGTTCAGCAGGTAAACCACATCGCGTGTGCCCTGCACATATTGGTCGTGGGTGAAGGTGATGGGCAACGGTTCCGATTCGTAAGCCTTGCTCCGCATTTGGTCGATGTACCAGTCGGTTTGCAGGTAGCTCAGGTTACACACCCGTACATCGGTGCGCACGCCTTCCACTTCCTGGTTGTACCACAGCGGGAAGGTATCGTTATCGCCGTTGGTAAAGATCACGGCATTGGGGTCGCAGCTGTTCAGGTAGTTGGCGCCAAAGTCGCGGGCGGTGTAGCGGTTCGAGCGGTCGTGGTCGTCCCGGTTTTCGCTGGCCATGATGCCGGGCACCAGCACCAAACTAATTACCGACACGCCGATAGCGCTGACGGTTTCGGGCAGCTTGCGTTTCAGGGCTTCGGCCAGGGCCATCACCCCGATGCCGATCCAAATGGCAAACGCGTAAAACGAACCGGCATAGGCGTAATCGCGTTCGCGCGGCTGATGCGGGTATTGGTTCAGGTAAACTACAATGGCCAGACCGGTCATGATAAACAGCAACATCACCACCCAAAAATCTTTTTGGTTTCGTTTATAGTGAAAGAAGGCGCCGATCAATCCAAGCAACAAGGGCAGGAAATAATAGGCATTGCGGCCTTTGTTGTTTTTCAGGTGGTCGGGCAGCGATTTCTGGTCGCCCAGGCGGGCCGAGTCGATAAAGTTGATGCCGCTGATCCAGTTGCCGCTGAGGATGTCGCCGTGCCCCTGAATGTCGTTCTGGCGTCCCGCGAAGTTCCACATGAAATAGCGGAAGTACATGTGTACGATCTGGTAACGTACAAAGAACGTCAGGTTGTCGCCGAAAGTGGGCAGTTCAATGGTTTGGGGTTCACCCTCAGGCCCGGTAATGCTTACTTTTTTTCCGGTTATGCCTGCCCAGCTTTTATAGTCCTGAATGTGGTCGTCCTGCTTGCTCCACATGCGCGGGAAGAAGGTGGTGTAGCGCGAGTCGTAATTGGGTTTCTGGCGCATGTCGGCCACCACGTATTTGCCGTCTTTCTGGATGTAGTAAGGCTTGTCGTTTACATACGGGGTGCGGCTGTCGAGCGGCGTGCTGTAATGCTGTCCGAAAATCAGCGGACGGTCGCCGTATTGTTCACGGTTCAGGTAGCCCAGCAGCGAAAATACGTTGTCGGGGCTGTTTTGGTCCATCGGCGGGTTGGCCGACGAGCGGATGACGATCATGGCAAACGATGAGTATCCGATCAGGATCACGGTGAAGGCCACCAAAACGGTGTTCCAGAGCACCAGGTTCTTTTTCATCGTGTAGTAAATGCCGTAAACAACCAGTCCGGTAAGAAGAATGGCGTAAACAATGACCCCGGTGTTGAACGGCAATCCGAGCGCGTTGGTAAACAGCAGCTCGAACCAGGAGGCCACCTTCACAATACCCGGCACAATGCCGTACATGATGAGCCCCAGTAGCAGGAGTGAAACCACAAAGCTGGTGACGATACCGTTGCGGGTGGGCTTGTATTTTTTGAAATAATATACAAAAACGATCGCCGGGATGGCCAGCAGGTTAAGCAGGTGGACGCCGATGGAAAGCCCTACCATGTAAGCGATAAAGATGATCCAACGGTTGGCATGGGGCTCGTCGGCCACGTTTTCCCATTTCAGGATTGCCCAGAAAACAATGGCCGTGAGCAGCGACGACGAGGCATATACTTCGCCTTCAACAGCCGAAAACCAAAAGGTGTCCGAAAAGGTGTAGGCTAACGCGCCTACCGCGCCGCTTCCCAGAATGGCAATGGTTTGTCCCATGCTGAGTTCCGCTTCGCCCGAAACCATCTTTTTGGCCAGGTGGGTGATGGACCAGAACAGGAATAAAATGGTGAAGGCACTGGCCAGGGCCGACAAGGCATTGATGAGCATGCCTGCCTGCGGGGCGTCGCCAAACAAGGTGAAGAACCGGCCCAGGATCATGAAGAACGGGGCGCCCGGGGGATGACCTACTTCCAGCTTAAACGAGGTCGTGATAAACTCGCCGCAGTCCCAAAAACTGGCTGTTGGCTCAATGGTCGATAGATAGGTTACGGCGGCAATTGCAAAAGTCACCCAGCCTGTGACAAGATTCAGCAATTTGTAGTTCTTCATCTGGATCGTTTTTTCGGTTCGGCTTGCCCCTGACCGACAGAGAACAAGCCTGAAAATGTTGTTTGTTGATTGGCCCGCGACAACCTCAAAGTGGCTGCCTGTGTGGCTTTTAAATTTTATGTTTGCGAAGATAATATATTCTTTCAACTGAGACCAAACCGAAACGGAAATTAAACGTTTTTAACAGCCAATCAGACAGTGACATTAACACGTTTTTAAAAGCAGGATCGCAGGAGGTTGATTCCTTTTACACGCAATCGGTAAAGAAAGAGCATGAAAATAAAAGTTTTAGGGCCGGGATGTGCAAGTAGAATTGGCGTATGTCGCAAAGGTGCGATCCCATCGGGGGCCGAAAGGAACCGATAGAACGTATAGCGGAACAGGTGCAGAGCACTGCTATATTTGTAGAATGAATATAGCCACATAAACAAAAGGTGCAGCGCACCGCTAACCTTATTTCGTCTTTTTCGATGCTAAATATTTCGGTGCGCTGCACCTTTAATTTATTTGTGACATGCGCAGCTACAAATATTTCGCAGCGCTGCTGCTAATTATCCTTCTCCTTGCACGTGCCGATCTGTAATCGGTGTGCGATTCAACAGATTTGGAATTGGAATTTTTGCCGGATAAGGCACACATTACAAATTTGCCTTGGGCGGGGCAGGATCCGCGCCACCCGTAAAAGCACGAAAGGGCGTCCTTGCGGACAGCCCTCCCGTTTTCTACCTTCCAATCATTCACTCAACCTATCATGAAAACCAGTTTGCTTAGGCTACGTCGCCCAGGAACAGTTTCATATCTTCATCCACGGTAGTGATTCCGGCAATGCCGAAGTTTTGTACCAGCACGTTGGCCACGTTTGGCGACAGGAATGCCGGCAGGGTTGGTCCAAGGTGGATGTTTTTCACGCCCAGGTACAGCAGGGCCAGCAATACGATCACCGCTTTTTGTTCGTACCAGGCAATGTTGTAGGCAATGGGCAGCTGGTTCACATCTTCCAGTTCGAAGATTTCTTTCAGTTTCAGCGCTACCACGGCCAGTGAGTAGGAGTCGTTGCACTGTCCGGCGTCGATCACGCGCGGAATGCCGTTGATGTCGCCCAGGGGCAGTTTGTTGTAGCGGTATTTGGCACAACCGGCTGTCAGGATCACGGTATCCTGCGGCAGTTTTTGAGCAAACTCGGTATAGTATTCGCGGCTCATCATGCGCCCATCGCAACCGGCCATTACGAAGAACTTACGGATGGCGCCGGTTTTCACGGCTTCAACAATCGGCCCGGCCAGTTCGAATACCTGATTGTGAGCAAATCCGCCGACAATCTCGCCACTCTCGATTTCAGTGGGGGCAGCGCATTTTTTGGCATGTTCAATGATGGCCGAGAAATCTTTCATCTCGCCCGGTTTGCGGTCGGGGATGTGCATCGATCCGGCCAGTCCGCTGGCGCCGGTGGTGTAAATGCGGTCTTTGTACGTTGCTTTTTCCAGCGGCGGAACAATGCAGTTGGTGGTGAACAGGATCGGTCCGTTGAAGGTTTCGAATTCTTCTTTTTGTTTCCACCAGGCATTTCCGTAGTTGCCCACCAGGTTCTTGTATTTCTTGAACTCGGGATAGTAGTTGGCCGGCAACATTTCGCTGTGGGTATAAACATCCACTCCGGTACCTTCGGTTTGTTTCAGCAGGTCTTCCATGTCGCGCAGGTCGTGGCCCGAAATCAGGATCGCGGGGTTGTTGCGCACGCCGATGTTCACTTTGGTCACTTCCGGGTTTCCGTAGGCCGAGGTGTTGGCAGCGTCGAGCAGGGCCATCACGTCCACACCGAATTTACCGGTTTCGAGGGTCAGGTTAACCAGTTCGTCAACCGACAAATCTTTGGTGGTAGCGGCCAGGGCATCTTGCATAAAGTCGAAGATTTCCTGTTTTTCGTGGTTCAGGTTGTATGCATGTTCAGCATAGGCAGCTAGTCCTTTCAAGCCGTAAATAATCAGTTCTTTCAGCGAGCGAGCGTCTTCGTTCTTTTCGCTCAAAACGCCTACTTCCTGTGCTTTGGCTTCAAATTCGTCGCCGGTTGAGGCAGTCCAGTGCAGCGATTCGTGGGCGCCTACCGATAGGCCAGCTGCTTCTACTTTGGCTTTCAGTTCGTCGCGCAGTTTCAGCATCCGTTTGATGCGGATCACAAATGCGGTATGGTCGAAGTTGGCATTGGTGATGGTGCTGAACAGACCGTCGAAGATGGCTTTGTTTACGCTTTTTTCAGCCTTGCCGACTGTTTGTAACTGGCCGTTCAGGATGGCAATTCCTTTCAAAACGAACAGCAGGGTGTCCTGTAAGTTGGCCACGTCGCTGGTTTTTCCGCAAACGCCTTTAATGGTACAACCAATTCCTTTTGATGCCTCCTGGCACTGATAGCAAAACATGTTTTCCATAACTAAATTCTATTAATATTTAATTTTTATTTTTTTTAAATTCCAAAGACTCTTGAGCCGGGTCATCCTGAACTTCCTGCCCGACTGGTCAGGCGGGCAGGAAGTTCGGAATGCCTCTGCTGGTTAAAATGGCGGAAATAAGAACGTTCCCGGCTTTGTCCGGTTAAATCCACTCTTCCGACAGGATGTCGCCTTTGATTCCGACCACAATTTCTTTTACCGGGACCTTGCGTTTGGCTTGCTGTGCCGCGATCTGCACCAGTTGGGTGAGGCCGCCGCAGCAAGGAACTTCCATAATCACCAGGGTGATGGTGTTTATACGGGAGTCGTCAATTAATCGCCGTATTTTCTCCACATAAATTTCTTTTCCCGAGTCGAGTTTCGGACAAGCGATCACCAGTTTTTTGCCGCGAATGAAGGTGCGGTGAAAGTCGCCGTGGGCAAACGCGGCGCAGTCGGCAGCGATCAGCAAATCAGAGCCTTGAAAATATCCGGCAGCCGGGTTGATCAAATGTAATTGTACGGGCCATTGCTGCAGTTCCGATTGTCCGGCAGGGGTAGTCTGGGCTTCCGGCGCCATCATGAAGGCGGGGCGTTCGAAGCTCACCGGGGCCGATCCGGGGCATCCGCCCGAGGCGCATCCCGACGAGGCTTGTGCCTGCGGTTTGCTGTTGTGTACCTGGCTGATTACGAATGGAACATCCAGCTCCAAACTGTCTTCGTTGGCTTTCAGGTACCGGACTGCTTCCTGCAAAAAGCCGGTTTCTCCATGATCTTTCAGGTGTTTGAGGTGGGCAATCACCAGGTTCTCGCCCTTCGGAACCATTTGCTGGATCACAGCCACTTCATCGTATTCTTCGGCTTCGCGTTTCTCAATCTCGATGGCGCCCTGCGGGCAATGGCCAAGGCAGGCTCCCAACCCGTCACACATCAACTCGCTAATCAGCCTGGCCTTGCCATCAATCACCTGTAAGGCTCCTTCGTGGCAGTTGGGGATGCACAATCCGCAACCATCGCACAACTCTTCGTCTATCTTAACTATTTCGCGTATCATCTTTTTTCTGTTATTTTCCACAACAAAAGTAGGGCGGCACTGTTCCTCTTTTTGTATCATTTATTACAAACAGGGATTTTTATGATCGATTTTGAGTTACTGGCCAAGTCGCCGGTTTTTATGGGATTGGCCCCCGACCGGTTATCCGGTATTTTTGAAGATGTACATTACCAGATTAAGCGGTTTGATAAAAACGACCTGGTTGTTCATGCCGGCGACGAGTGTTCGAGCCTGGTTGTTGTGCTCTGGGGCAGTGTGAAAGGCGAAATGGCCGACTATACCGGAAAAACCATTAAGATTGAAGATATAGAGGCGCCCCGGCCGCTGGCAGCGGCTTTTTTGTTTGGAAAGAACAACCGTTTTCCGGTAACGGTACTGGCCAACAACGAGGTGGAACTGCTCTACATCCCGAAGCCGGAATTTTTAAAGCTGTTGCAAAAAGACCAACGAATACTGACGAATTATTTGAATTCCATTTCGTCGCGGGCGCAATTCCTCTCTTCGCGGATTAAATTCCTTTCATTTAAAACCATCCGGCAAAAGATTGCCCATTATCTGCTCGATTTGGCTGGCGACCGGCTGGCAGTAGTTGAGTTGCCCTTGTCGCAAGCGCAGCTGGCCGAGTTTTTTGGAGTGACGCGCCCTGCCCTGGCCCGCGCTATGGGCGAAATGGATCAGGAAGGTTTTATTGAGGTACAGCGCCGCTCGGTCCGCATTTTGGACAAGCAAAAGATGAATGATTTGTTGAAGGGCTAGGAAAAGCAAGCTCACAGTGTGGCATTTGTGGTGCGATTAAATAGGAGGGATTGAGATGGACATTTTTCATGTAGGGCAAAAATCGTTTTTGAAATTCAGCAACTTGGATAAGCGGGGCGTTTTTCACTTTTCGTCTACCCGGCTGGGCTGGGGAAGAGATGGATATTCGCGTTTTACCGGCGACCAGGCTGACGAGTATGCGTCTTTTCGCGGCGAGCTTGCCCGTTCTTTACAGATAGCGGCAGAAAAGTTTGTTTTTCCGCGCCAGGTGCATGGCGATCAGGTGATGGTGGTGGACGGACCTTTGCATTCAGCCGATGTCCCCGATACAGACGCGTTGATCACCAACCAGCCCGGGATTTGCATTTGCGTGCAAACAGCCGACTGCGTTCCCATCCTGTTGTTCGACCCGGTGCAAAGGGTAGTCGCTGCCGTACATGCCGGTTGGCGGGGAACCGTCAATAAAATCGTGGCCAAAACGATCCATGCTATGCAGCGTAATTTCGACTCGCAGCCCGAGGATATACTGGCGGGCATCGGCCCTTCCATCCATTTACACGCGTATGAAGTGGGGGAAGAAGTGATGGTGGCCGTGCGCGAGAGTTTTCCCGACCACCGGGGCCTGCTGAAACCTGCCGACAACGCGCAGAAAGCCTACTTCGACATGTGGGAAGCCAACCGGATGGTATTGACCGACTCGGGTGTTCCCGACGGAAACATCGAGGTAATGGGCTTTTGCAGCTATTCGCACGAGCCATTGTTTTATTCCTACCGGCGCGAAGGCGTCAAGACCGGGCGTATGGTGTCCGGCATTATGCTGAAGTAATTTTTCCTGTCCCGTGGGATTAACGAAAAAGAAAAAGGTTTGCCGGCCATCATTCAGGCCGCGGCAAACCTTTCTTTTTTAGGAAGTCTTTCCCGGTTAAAAGTCCACATGAAAGGGGTCGGGGCCAATCCGCTTGTCTTGGTCCAGGGCATCAATTTTGGCCATATCTTCTTCCGATAACTCGAAATCAAATATTTCGGCGTTGATTTTTATCCGCTCCGGGGTCACCGATTTCGGAATGGTAACCACGCCTTTCTGGATGTCCCAGCGTAGGGTAATTTGTGCCGGTGATTTTTGGTATTTGGCGGCCAGCGCCTTCAGTACGGGAATGTCGTTTACCCGCCCTTTCATGATCGGGCTCCAGGCTTCGGGCTGAATCTGGTGGCTTTTGCAAAAATCGAGCAGCGCGGGTTGCACCAGCTCGGGGTGGAATTCGTACTGGTTGACCATGGGTTTGATACGGCAACCTTTCATCAGGTCTTCGAGGTGGGGTACCATGAAGTTGCTCACGCCGATGGCTTTCACCCGGCCGCTGTCGTACAATTCTTCCAGGGCCGTCCAGCTTTCGTGTGAACTTTCACCTTTTGGCCAGTGCACCAGATAGAGGTCGAGATAATCGGTTTGCAGCTTGTTCAGGCTTTCGTCAAAAGCACGCAGGGTGTTATGGTAACCTTGGTCGGAGTTCCACACTTTCGAAGTGAGAAATACCTCCTCACGGGGCAGTTCGCTTTCACGAATGGCTTGCCCAACGCCGTTTTCGTTTTTGTAAACGGCGGCTGTATCGATACTGCGGTAGCCAGTTTCCAAGGCATATTTTACGGCGTTGATCACCTCGCTGCCTTCTTTCGATAAAAAAACGCCCAGGCCCAAAACAGGCATTTCCAACCCATTGCTAAGTTTTACAGATGGATGTGTCATATTAAAATTGTTTTTCAGGATTAACATCGCAACGACAGAAACTGTTCTGTTGAATGAGGGTTGAATGTACAGAAAATTCACCACTCGGGGAAATGCGGATTGTGGTCAGGCGTCAATCGGTTGATAATTAGGTTACCGGCAACTTGCGTCAGCTTTTTTTGAAAGCTATTTTAACTTCCTTTGAATTAGCTATTTTTGCCGGTAGAAAATGGTATAAAATTATTAGCATGAAGGTATTCAAATTTGGGGGCGCCTCTGTCAGTTCGGCGCCAGCCATCAATAATGTGGCGACTATTATCGACATGTACCCGGGCAAGAAGGCCATTGTGGTTTCGGCTATGGGAAGTACAACCAACGCGCTGGAAGACCTGGTCCGCAGTTATTTCAAAAAGGATAATAAGAAAGCGGAGATTTTTCAACAGATCAGGAACTATCACGATGGGATCATCAGCGAGTTGGGTATTTCCGATGAAAACCTGGAGCAGGTGAGTGGGCTTTTTGAGGAGCTGGAGGAGCGCTTGGAGCGCACACCGTCCCTGCAATTTGATTATGAATATGACCAGTTGGTTTGTTTCGGCGAGCTGATTTCAACAGCCATTATTTCGGCTTTCCTGAATGAAAGGGGACTGAAAAACAAGTGGGTGGACATCCGCGAAAGCCTGCGCACCGACGAAACTTACCGCGAGGCCATTGTGGACTGGGACTGGTCGGGCATGCTGGTCAACAACAATTTCAGCTTTAATGGTGTCGATTTGTATGTTACACAAGGTTTCATCGGATCAACCACCACCAACCAAACCACCACGCTGGGGCGCGAAGGTTCCGACTTTACCGCGGCCATTCTGGGAAATTTGCTGAACGCTGAAAGCGTGACCATCTGGAAAAATGTTCCGGGTGTGTTAAATGCCGATCCGGTGGATTTTCCCGAAACCGAAAAGCTGGAAGAGCTTTCGTACAAAGAAGCGATTGAGTTGTCGTATTCCGGGGCAAAGGTCATTCACCCGAAAACCATTAAACCGTTACGTAACAAAAACATTCCCTTATGGGTGCGTCCGTTCGATTATCCCGATCAGGCCGGAACAGTAATCCATGAAGTGGGGCACCAGCTCGATCTGGTCCCGGTGTACATTCTGAAAAAGAAACAGGCGCTGGTTACCCTTTCGCCCGATGACTTTTCGTTCATCAGCATCGATGTGTTGTCGGAAGTATTCGCCTTATTTAAGGGCCGCCGCATCAAGGTGAACCTGATCCAGCAGTCGGCCATCGACTTGTCGCTTTGCGTTGACGAGCCCGAAGTGGGACTGGAGTCACTGGTGGTGGAGCTGCGCAAGAAATTTGATGTACGTTACAATACCGGCTTGGTGTTGGCAACTATCCGGTTTTATGACGATGCCTCGCTGGCAAAGATGAAGGCTGGACGCCAGGTGTTTATGGAACAAAAGAGCCGTCGTACAGCCCGTTTGGTGCTGAAATAATTGAGTGCTTTATTTTCAGAAAAGCTTCTTCTAAGAGAACCAATGACTTGCAGGTAATTATCAACTGACAGGGTCATTGGTTTTTTCTTTTTCGAGGGAATTGTCAATGAATAATTTTCCGTAACTTGTGAGAGTGTGTTAGCTGATTCACGGATAAATAATCTTCAAAAAACCAGACATATGACTACTCCTTCCGGAAACCTTTACAAGTTTATGTCGATTCTCGGACTACTGTCATTTTTTTCCTGCGTGCTTTTGCCTGCCATCTTCCTCGAACTGAATATCCGCGAAACCAATCAGGTGAGGCGCAATTTGGTCCAAATGGGGCAGGAGCGCGAATCGCTGATCAACCGGATTAAAATTTACGAAGAAGAACTGGCAGCAAACGACAGTATGGCGGCAACTCCCGAATTTATGGAGATGCGGAAAGAGTTGGAGCGATGCCGGGCCGAAATTGATTTGCGTACCAAGCAGCTTAACCTGGAAAAAGATTTGTACGATGAGCAACAGCTTCGGGAAAGATCCATTCAGCCGGTGATGCTGGGAGCCTTAATTATCAGTGCTCTGCTTCTTGTTGCCGGGATGCTGGGCTGGTATTTTCGGGTGCAGCGTCCGCTAAACCGACTTATCCGACGAGAACTACGCCGTGAAAACCCATCGGGAACCTGATTTCAATAAGATCATTCCGGTTATCCAAGTTCGCTGATTTTCTGAAATGAATCGTTATCGCAACTTACGATCAAAAAAACCACGCTCATGCAAAAAACTGCAAAAAAGAAAAACAAGCGACTGCCTTATGCCATTGGCTTTTTGGTTGTGGTGATTATCGTCCTGCTGGTTGGTAAGAAACAAGGGTGGTTCGGAAAAGAATTTGAAGTGAAAGTGGTGACCCAGGTTGTCGAGAGCCGGACCATCACGGAACTGATTACGGCCAATGGGAAAATTCAACCGGAGACCGAGGTAAAGATCAGCCCCGATGTTTCGGGTGAAATTATCGAATTGCACGTGGAAGAGGGCGATGAGGTAACGGCAGGTCAACTGCTGATGGTTATCAAACCCGATTTGTACGTGCAGGCACTTAACCGGGCCGAGGCTTCCTTAAATTCGTCGAAAGCCTACCTGGCCCAGGCCGAAGCCCGTTTAATAGAAAGTGAGCTGGCCTTTAAAAGGGCGCAAACGTTGTTTGATCAGCAGGCCATTGCCCCCTCGGATTTTGAGACGGCACAGGCTGCCCACAAAGTGGCCGAGGCAGAAGTGCGGGCAGCCGGCTTTTCAGTAAAATCGGCCGAAGCCAGTGTTGCCGAAGCGAATGAACAGCTGATAAAAACCAAGATTTATGCTCCGATGGACGGCACCGTTTCGCGGCTGAACGTGGAAAAGGGTGAACGTGTGGTGGGCACCAATATGTACGCGGGAACCGAAACGATGGTGGTTGCCAACCTCGATCGCATGGAGGTGAAGGTGGATGTGAATGAAAATGACATCGTGAAAGTCACGAAAAATGATACGGCGCTGGTGGAAGTGGATGCATATTTGAAACGGAAGTTTACCGGTCTGGTCACCGAAATAGCCAACTCGGCCAACACCGTGGGCAGCTCCAGCGACCAGGTAACCACTTTCGATGTGAAAGTGCTTTTGCTCCAATCATCTTATGCCGATTTAATGGACTCTGCGGGGGTGAACCGTTCGCCTTTCCGGCCGGGCATGTCGGCTACGGTGGACATACAAACCGAAACCCGTCCGAATGTCATTGCTGTACCCATTCAGGCGGTTACCACCCGTGTTGCCAACGAAGGGGAGAAGAATGAAGCAGCGGAAGTGGCCGGGAAAGACGAGAAAGAAGAACTGGTTTTTGTGCTCAAGGATGGCCGGGCCTGGAAGCGACCGGTAGTTACCGGTATTCAGGATAATACGAACATTGAGATTCTTGAAGGCCTGCAGGTTGGCGATGAAATTATTACCGGGCCTTTCAACATGGTTAGCCGCACCTTGAAAGACAGCATGTTGGTAAAGCCGGTTGATGAAAAGGAACTCTTTAAATCCAACAAATAGTTATTGTTGATACGACACTCGTCCTGCAACTTTATTTCTATTCTGCGTGAAAACTTTTCCAGAAGCTTTCGGCGTAAGCGGTATTTTCAAAATAGTCTCGCCCGCCGATCTTTTCGGGGCTGTCCGTTCGTTTTAGTACCCCGGCTTTACGGGAATACGATACCGCTTCCCCTTTTTCGTTGGTGTAGGTTTTGTCGCAGTCGAGATAACTCAGCGCGTATTTCCCGTCTTGTTGTTGGTAGAGGCTGGTGAGGTGGTAACGTACCTGTCGCTGCTCCTGGCTATTTGTAAAAAGCGAACGGTTTTGGCTGTTGTTCTTAGTGGCTTCGATGACCATTTCGTTGCGCACCAGGGCATAGTTGCTTTTCAAAATGTACATTTTCCCATCCAACCGGCTAGCATAAAAGTCGCCGGTATGCGCCAGGCCGGGCTGGTTGGTCTTGTACGAAATCACCCAAACTGAATCGCCATCGTATGCGCTTATTCCTTCCAGGTGAAGGTCGAAATCATTCAGCAAGGGTTCGGCAAAAATGGTGTTCGACAGGCGTGCCAGGTCCATGTCCAGTAATTCGTCGAACCCGGTTTGTCCCGATGGAAAGGAATATGGTTCAAAATTTCGGTTTACCTGGGTGAAGTGGTAATTGCGGCTCGTAAAGGCATCCGTAATCGACGGGTTTTGGTAACCGGTTTCATCGTACAAATCAACAATCGCTTCGCGGATGAGGGGTTCGGCTTCGCCAACCTGTGTCGTTTCCAGATAATGAAAAGTCAGTCCGAGTGGTCCCTTCTGAAAGATGGCCGGTACCTGTTTCGCGGCAGTCCTGATCACCCGGAACAGTACCCGCGATTGGGCAGCCACGTCGATCCCTTCGATGCTGTAGGTTTGTTCCTTCAGGGCAACGCGGTTGAAATCCTGTTTCAGCAGATCGGCCACCGCGAAGGTCACATTTTCGTAACCTACAGCCGAAACGTACAGTTTTTCACCAAAAAACTCCTCGGGCACTTTCAGCTCAAAAAAACCTTGCAGGTTACTGGCGGTTCCGTAAAACGTACCTTCAATGCCAATATTGGTATAGGCCACCCCTTCTTGTGTGTCGGCGTCAACAATGCGGCCTTTCAGCGTTTGGGGCTGTGCAAAAACCTGTGTTGTTATCAGTAAGAAAAGAAATAAGATGGCTCGTTTCATCGCTGTCAATTTTATGATGGTTCATTTTCCTAAAGTCAGTGAAAGGTGTTTTCGTTATCCGGCAAATGCTGTGGGACGGGGCCCGATTTTTTTTGCTGAATGATTTTTCCTACTTTAGGTACCTTTGTTTAAACGCCCGGATGGTAAAAAAATTACCGGCGAAATAACATATTTCGATGGATGGCGTTTTGAGTACAAGCACCGAACTTAGGAAAAAATCTGTTGATAATGAAACGAACACCAGCCAAATGAAAAACAACTTAGGGCAAGCAGCCGTGTTCAAAAAACGAAAAATATGAGGACAAAGACATTGCTTTTATGGATGACGATAGGGAGTATAGGGCTTACAGCCTGTGTTTCCAAGAAGAAATTTGTAGAGATGGAATCATCGAAGTTGCGGGCCGAACAGCGGGTGCGCGAGCTCACCGGCGAAAACGAAGCCAAGGCCACCCGTATCGGGCAGATGATTGCCGACTTCGAAAAAATGAAACAGGAGTTGTTGGAAAGCAATGCCCAAAAAGATCAACTGATCACTAACCTGAACGGACAAATCAATGCATTAAATTCCAACGTGAAGGAAAAAGATGCCACGATTGAAGAAAAGCTGTATGCTTTTGAATACGAAAAGCGGCGGCTGGAGGAAGAACTGGCTACCGGCAAATCGGCACAGGTTGCCCTTCGGGCCGAAAATGAATCGTTGTCGGGTGAGCTCAACCAGACGAAAAACCAGTTGTCCGACCTTCAGTTTGACCTGAAACGCAAAAAGGACGAGGCCGAACGTTTGGAGCAACAACGCCAATTGAAGGATAAACAATACGAAGCGCAGGAAGTACAACTTTCCAGGTTGAAAGCCGAAATCCAGCAGTTGAAAAACCAGCTTCAGGAGAAGGATGAAACCATTGAACGGCTCAACAACAATGTCAACTTGCTGAAAAGGGAGTTGGAGAAATAGAGCAAGATAAAAGTTAAAAGGCAAAATTCAGGAAAAGAGAAAGGCGAAGAAGGCAAAGATGGAGGGAAGATTTTTTGCAGGAACTAAACTGATTATCAATCCTAACCATAAACCAATATGAAACGATTTCTTTACCTCATCGGCCTGTTGGCCACATCGGCTGTGCTGACTGCACAGGCACAACCCAAAGCATTATTCAATGGCGAAAACCTGGATGGCTGGCTCATTCATGGCACCGAGAAGTGGTATGTTGAGGACGGCGAGCTGATTTGTGAAAGTGGGCCTGACAAGGCTTACGGCTACCTGTCAACCGAAAAGTGGTACGATGATTTTGAGCTGGAGCTGGAATTTAAACAGGAAGCCGATGGCAACAGCGGCGTGTTTTTCCGTTCCACTTTCGAGGGCAACAAAGTGACCGGCTGGCAGGTGGAAGTGGCGCCACCCAACCACGACACCGGCGGAGTTTACGAATCGTACGGAAGGGGCTGGCTGTACCAGATTCCCGACGAGGATGACGGGCACCTGAACATGGGCGACTGGAACCTGATGAAAATCCGACTGCAAGGTGGTCGAGTGACCACTTGGCTGAACGGTCACCAGCTATGCGACCTGAACGACCCCAAAATTGCGGAAGGCAAAGGGGCCATCGCCCTGCAAATCCACGATGGTGGCGGCATCAAAGTTCGCTGGCGCAATATCCGCATCACGGAGTTGTGAAAAGCAGAAGTTTCAAGTTTCAGGTTTTCCGCGGCAACTAATGACTTAATAACCAATTACCAATCATCATCCAATTACCGGCAGGTTGATGCCTTTGATCTTTCGGTATAAATCCAGCGCGTACAGGTCGGTCATGCCGGACACGAAATCGATGACCGACTGGATTTTTTCGTAACTGGTTTGATGGTCGCCCCGGTATTGCAGGGGTATGAGCGATAACAGGCGCCTCGACAGGCCCGCCTTGGGTGAAAGCACGGCGGTGATAAACTCATCGAGCAGGGTGCCCAGAATTCGGTAACCCGCCATTTCAATTTCAACGACCGAGCGGTCGCGGTAGATTTTTTTTACCGACAGCGGGCCGATTTCCTCCATGGCCATTTTTGAACTGCCACCTACCTGGGTGATGAGCGCCGATTGGAACGTTCCCTCCATGATAGCGGTTTGCTGTTCTTCAAACACCCGGATGCATTCGTGTACCAACTTGTTGATTACCCCGGCACGCAGGTAGGCAATGCGCTCATTCTGGTCGGTCACAACCTTGAAGGTCTTTTCAATCTTGTCGAACAGATGCTTGTCGCGCTGTTCATCATAGAAATTCAGGAACAGTTGTTTGGTGGTTTTGTAGTCCAGGATCTTCAGCTTGTGGGCGTCTTCCAGGTCCATAATCTGGTAGCAGATGTCGTCGGCGGATTCCACCAGAAAAACCAGCGGGTGGCGGACAAATTTCATCGGGTTGCTTTCCAGCTGGATAATCCCCAGCTCCCGGGCAATATCGTGGTACAGGTTTTTTTCGGATTGAAAAAAGCCAAACTTGGGTTTGCTCACCCCAACCGATTCGAACGGGTATTTTACAATCGAAGCCAGCGTGGTGTAGGTGAGGGCGAAGCCGCCTTCGCGCCGTCCTTCAAACTGGTGCCCCAACAGGCGCAGGGCATTGGCATTGCCGTCGAAATACAGAAAGTCGCTCCATTCCTCGGGCGACACAAGCATTTCCAGGCTTTTCCCGTTACCTTCCCTGAAATAATTGGAGATGGCTTCTTCGCCGGCATGGCCAAAGGGCGGGTTGCCCATGTCGTGGGCCAGGCAGCCTGCCGAAACCACTGCCCCCAACTCATACAGCAACGGGCTTTTTTCACCCGATTGGATCAGTTTTTCCGAGAGGATGTTGCCCAGTGAGCGGCCAACGCTGGCCACCTCGAGCGAATGGGTGAGGCGGTTGTGCACAAAAATGCTCCCCGGCAACGGAAATACCTGTGTTTTGTTTTGCATCCGGCGAAAGGGCGACGAGAAAATAATACGGTCGTAGTCGCGCTGAAACTGAGTTCGGTTATACAGGTCTTCTTCTTTCACCGCCGGGCCTTTGCCCAGCCGCCGTGTCGATATCAATTGGTTCCAGTTCATCATAGCGTTCGTGTTTTGTCCAATGCGGTTTGGGTTTGTACGTTAAAAAATGTCCACATGGTACTTATTCAACTCTTTATCCAGGCTTTTTGCGCCCGGGCAGATTTGCTCCAGCAGCTTCCAGAAACCGGGCCCGTGGTTTTTCTCCACCGTGTGTGCCAGCTCGTGCAGCAGCACATAGTCGATCATTCGGTCGGGCAGGCGCATCAGGTGCAGGTTCAGGTTAATATTATTTATGGAGGAGCAACTTCCCCATCGGCTTTTCACATGTTTTACATACACGTTTCCGAAAACCAGCCCATGTCGTTTGGCCAGTTCATTCAGGCGTACCGGCAAATATACTTTTGCTTCCTGACGCATCACATGAACAATGGCCCGGCGTATAAACTGCTGTATATCGGCTCGTTGATGATCTTGCTGGCGAGGAACATTAATCTGGATGACGCCATTTCCCACCAGTCCTGAAACTTTTGTATGATCAACGGGTATAACTTTTAGGGAATGAAATTTTGTTTTAAAACAGTTCCCGGAACCAAATATGGTTAAACCGGCTTTAATATCTTGTTGTTGTTTTTGTATCCATTCCAGTTTGGACTTTACAAAGTCGATCGCTTTTTGTTCAGACCCCAAAGCCGGCATGGATACGTGGACCTGGCCATCGGGTTTTACCCGTAGCCGTATCCGGTGGGAACGGTGACTTTTTGTGATCCGTACCGCCCCGATGGGGTCAACATGATAGTATGTATCCGTCGTTGTCATGAAGTATTGACGACGAAGATAGTGAATCCCACAAAAATTGAGATATGGAACTAAAAAATGCAATTCAAGTATTCGGTACCCTTACCAAGCAGGAACCTGTTTTTACGATTGATGAAAAAGTTCTTCCCGGGACTTTGGTTTTTGAAGCCCTGGCGCCTTTTCCCGGTTACTATAACGATGGACCCGATGCCACCAAGCCAATTTACATGTATCCGGCCCTGGCGCAACAGTACACCTTGATGGATATTCTTAAGGCGACCGAAAAAGTGGAGAAGGTTTTTCATGAAACCTTTGATGCAGGGAAAGGTGTTATTCAGGTTTATGATCTAAGCTATCAAGTGCTCCGTATCCGGCACCTTAACCGGTACGACCTGATTGGCCAGTTGCAGCAGGCTTATGAGGAACACGGAATATTGTTCCTGAAAAAACATAAAAAGTACATGGAAGAATCGGTTCAAATCAACCTCGAAAAGTTCTTCAATCTGACTCAGCTGGACGAAGGCATTTACCTGGACAACAAAGAAGATTACCATGCCTACCTGGAACTTCCGAAAGAGCACAGCTGGAAGGAATTTAACGAGCTGACCGACCGCGTGAAGTACAATTGGGAAGAGAGTAAGTTCGATGCTGCCATGGGGGCATTCTATTATCAGAATCGTTTGCACGATTTTGTACGGATCTATTCCAACAAACTGGATCTGGAATATTTGAAATGTTTGCGCAAGTTGTATCTCGAAAAAATAAAGTAATTCGTGGGCTCCGGTTGAAACGATAAGCCGGCTCGTCAACTTATCCAAGATTAGTTTTTTATTGACATAGTACGAAAAATGTCATCGCCTGCGGGGGGTGGCATTTTTTTTTGTGTCCAACAGCCAGGCACCTCCTTCTCCTTTTCCTGTTTTCCAGTCTATGTCCCACTGTCCGAAAACTCAAAAAAATTTCTGCAAGCTGTAACGTAGTCCCAACTTGGTCGTCCTACTCAGTGTAAAACCGGTTGACATGGTAGTTGGCCATCCATATTACCAGTTCAAAAAAGGCATTTACATGTAAAAATCAACAGTTCATCGAATTAATTCTGCACATGAACGTCTGATTGACCAACTTTGAGGAACAGAAACAGAAAACAGAAAACCACAGAACCATGATTAAATTAAACAACATCCACAAATCTTATGAGATGGGCAGCAGCAAGCTGCACGTGCTCAAGGGGATTGACCTTGATATTGAGCAAGGCGAGTTTGTTTCCATTATGGGCTCGTCGGGCTCGGGAAAGTCAACCTTGCTGAACATTCTGGGCATGCTCGATAATTACGACGAAGGCAGTTACCACCTGGCCGGCAAACTGATTGCCAACATGAGCGAGAAGAAAGCTGCCCAGCTGCGCAACGAAATGGTCGGATTCGTGTTCCAATCGTTTAACCTCATTTCGTTTAAAAATGCCATGGAAAATGTGGCGCTACCGCTGTATTACCAGGGTGTGAGCCGTAAAAAGCGCAATGTGATGGCGATGGAATACCTCGACAAGCTGGGATTGAAACCTTGGGCCGAACACATGCCCAGCGAAATGTCGGGCGGACAAAAACAGCGGGTGGCCATTGCGCGTGCCTTGATCTCGAAACCCAAAATTATCTTAGCCGATGAACCTACCGGGGCCCTCGACACCACCACTTCGTACGAAGTAATGGAGATACTCAAGGAAATCAATGAGATTGGTATCACGGTTATCATCGTCACCCACGAGCATGATATTGCTGCCATGACCCAGAAAATTGTCCGCCTGAAAGATGGCCGGATCCACGAAATCATCCGGAATGGTGATCTGAGTGAGTTCCGCTATCGATATTCGAAAGAATTGCAACCTGCCTAAAACGTTAAGCCATGTTTGATATCGATAAGTGGCAGGAGATTTTTGCCACCATCAAAAAGAATAAAATGCGCACGTTTCTGACCGGTTTCTCGGTAGCGTGGGGGATTTTCATGTTGATGATCCTGCTGGGTTCGGGCAACGGGCTGAGCAATGGCGTGGCCAATAATTTTATGAACGATGCGGTAAACGCTATGTGGATCTGGACGGGCGAAACCACCATTCCACACCAAGGATTAAAATCTGGCCGTCCGGTGCAGTTTCACAACGACGATTACGAACTTATCAAGTCGCTTTCCGGTGTCGAAACGGCGTCGGGGCGTTACTACATGGGAAATACCCGCTATTCCTATGGCAAGGAGTCGGGCGAATATACTACCGTCACCTGCCATCCGGAACTGAACTCGGTCGAAAACATGGAACTGCTGGAAGGGCGTTTCATCAACCGGGTGGATATACAGGAAACCCGCAAAGTGGTGGTAATCGGGAAAGATATCAAGGAGGCGCTTTTCAAAGATATCCCGGCGCTGGGCGAGTATGTAAACATCAATAAAGTACCTTTTAAAGTGGTTGGTGTTTGTATTGAGCCCGGTTCAACCCGGAACCGCAATGCCTACATGCCGGTTTCCACGGCCCAGAAAATCTTTAGCGGCGGCAACCGCCTGCACAATTTTGCCATCACCATCAACGGGCAGACGCTGGAAGAAAGTCAGCAGATTGAAGAACGCATCCGCAGCACCTTTGCCCGAAAACTGCGTTTCGACGAGAAAGACGAAAGTGCGCTGGGCATGTACAATAAATTGGAAAACTACATCCAGACGATGCGCATCTTTCAGGCCATTAAAATCTTTATCTGGATCATTGGCATCGGGACGCTCATTGCCGGTATTGTTGGGGTAAGTAACATCATGCTGATTGTGGTGAAGGAGCGGACCAAGGAAATCGGTATCCGAAAGGCAATCGGCGCCAGTCCGGCATCGGTTATTGGTTTGATTTTGCTCGAATCGATCCTGATTACCACCCTTGCCGGTTATATCGGATTGGTGCTGGGTACCGGACTGATGGAGGGCATTAACTACATGATGGTACAGTCAGCAGGCGAGGCCGCGCAGCAAGGCGAAACGGTGTTTTTGAACCCGACGGTGGATTTTAATGTGGCCGTTGCCGCTACCCTGCTGCTGATTGTTGCAGGCGCCATTGCCGGATATATCCCGGCCAAACGTGCCGCCAGTATTAAACCCATTGTCGCCCTGCGCGACGAATAAAGGCCCCTCCTCAATCCTCCCCAAAGGGGAGGACTTTAAAATAACAATTTTGTTAAACCATTTGCTCTGAAAAATGAATACGATAAAAAACGCTGAACGAATTAATCACCCCTCCTTTGGAGGGGCAGGGGGGAGGCTTTATGTTTGACCTTGATCTTTGGAAAGAAATTTTAAGCGCGCTGAAGCAAAACCGCATGCGCAGCTTCATGACCGCCTTCGGCGTGTTTTGGGGGATCTTCATGTTGATTATCATGTCGGGGGCAGGCCGTGCGCTGGAAAACGGCGTGATGGAAGGCGTAAAAGCTTTTGCCACCAACTCTGCTTTCTTCTGGACCGAGCGGACCAGCATTCCGTACGAAGGTTTTCAACGCGGGCGACGCTGGAATTACGACAACCAGGACATTGAATACATCCGCCAGAATGTACGCGAAGTCGAATACCTGTCGCCCCGCCTGTTTGGCTGGCAGCAAAATGGCGATAACACGGTTCGTGGCGAACGTACAGGCGCTTTCAATATTTACGGCGATTATCCCGACTATTTCAAAATTGACGGCTGGACACCTGTGAAGGGGCGCCTGATGAACGAGATCGATGTGTTGCAAAAACGCAAAGTGTGCGTGATCGGCGAACGGGTGGTTGAGGTGATGTTCGACAAAGCGGAAGACCCCATTGGCCAGTATCTGAAAATCAGTGGTGTGTACTTCCAGGTGGTGGGTGTCATTCATCCCGAAACCCAGATCAATATTGGCGGAGGGAAGAAGGAAGAAACCATCATCATCCCGTTTACGACCATGCAAACGGCTTACAATTATGGCAATGTCATTCATTTCTTTTCTGTCACCGCGAAGAAGGGGTACAGTGTCAGCGGCCTGCAGGAAAAATTGCAGCGTATCCTGAAAGAACGCCACAAGATTTCGCCCGACGATGTGCAGGCCATCGGATCGTTTAATATTGAAGCCGAATTTATCAAATTCTCCGCCTTGTTTACCGGTATCCAGGTGCTGACCTGGATTGTCGGCATTGGCACCTTGCTGGCCGGGGTGATTGGCGTGAGCAACATCATGCTGGTCATCATCAAGGAACGGACGCAGGAAATCGGCATTCAGCGGGCGATTGGCGCCACACCGGCAAAAATTATCACCCACATCGTGGCCGAGAGTGTGTTCCTCACCGTGATGGCCGGTTACGTCGGCCTGTCACTGGGAGTCGGCATTCTCGAAATACTGAATAAGATTCTGGAAGCAGCCGGCGATGATGTTTTCTTCCGCAATCCGGAAGTGAACCTGACGATGGCCCTGGCAGCCCTGAGCGTCCTGGTCATCTCGGGCATGTTTGCCGGCCTGATCCCCGCCAAACGCGCCATCAGTATCAAGCCGATTGATGCCCTGCGCGACGAGTGAGATGATTGATGATTTATGAATGATTATTGATGAATGAACAGGAAGGTATCAGCTATCAGGTTGGTACCACTTAGGTACTTAGGCACTCAGGAACTTAGGCACTTTTAAAGAAACAAACAGAAAACAGAAACAATAAAAACCGAACACAAATGAAAAAGATTTTTAGGATTTTAGGAATTGTCATCATCGTGGCCATATTTGGAGGTACGATTTACTTCCTGTACACCAAATCAAAGAAGCAGCCCGATATTTTTGAAACAAAAACGCCTTTTGTTTCCAATGTGATCAGAAAAACGGTGGCCACCGGATCGGTGGTGCCTCGTCAGGAAATTGAAATCAAGCCGCAGGTTTCGGGCATTATAGATGAACTTTATATCGAGGCCGGCGACTTTGTGAAAAAGGACCAGGTGATCGCGCGGATCAAAATCATCCCCGACATGGTAAACCTGAATACGGCCGAATCGCGCCTGAACCGGGCAAAAATCAATTTCGAGGATGCCAAAATTGATTACGAACGTCAGCAAAAGTTATTTGATGGCGATGTGATCTCTTACGAAGAGTTCAAAAGATCGAAGGTGGGCTACGACTCGGCCAAAGAAGAGTTGGCCGCTGCCGAAAACAACCTCGAATTGATCAAAAACGGGGTGACCAAAAAGGCCGAGACAGCCACCAACACGCTGGTGCGCTCCACCATCAACGGCATGGTGCTCGATGTGCCCATCAAGGTCGGTAACTCGGTTATCCAGTCGAACACCTTTAACGACGGGACAACCATTGCCACCGTTGCCGATATGCAGGACATGATTTTTGAAGGTAAAGTGGACGAGACCGAGGTTGGCAAAATCAAGGTGGGCATGCCCATTGAGCTCGAAATCGGCGCCATCGAAAAAGATAAGTTTGAAGCCATTCTGGAATATATCTCACCGAAAGGAAAAGAAGAAAACGGGGCCATCCAGTTCGAAATTAAAGCTGATGTTTCGCTGAAAGAAAACCAGTTCATCCGGGCGGGCTACAGCGCCAACGCCAACATTGTGCTCGAACGGAAGGACAGCGTGATGGTGATCCCCGAAGGGATGCTGAAGTTTGAGAACGATTCGGCCTATGTGGAAGTGCTCACTAACGAAGTGGAAAGCATTTACGAAAAACGCAAGGTGAAAACCGGCCTGTCCGACGGCATCAATATTGAGATTGTGGAAGGCTTGGCAAAAGAGGATAAGGTGAAAGGCGAAAAGATCGATCCGAAGAAGCTGAAAGAAAATGAAAATAAGCAAGGCTAAGCTAAGTTGAAGTTCAACTGAATGATTAATTTAGCTTGGTTTTAAAAAAATAACAGACCTATGAAAAACTATTTCTTTACCATAGTTGCATCCTTTCTGATGGTTGCCGGTGGCCTGCACGCCCAGGAAACCTGGGATTTGCGCAAGTGCATCGATTATGCCCTGGAGAACAACATTCAGATACAGCAGCAGGCCGTCAGTACCGATTATTATGGCAACGAGCTGCAACAGGCCAAAAACAACCGGCTTCCCGGGATAAACAGCAGTCTGTCCAACAGTTTTAGCTTTGGGCGTACCTTGCAGTACGACAACACCTACGCCGATTACAACTCGAACCAAACCGGGGCCAGCCTCAGCGCCAACGTGACTTTGCTGAAAGGGCTGGTGCTGAAACATTCGGTGGACATGGCTCATTACGACCTGAAAGCCAGTTTGGAAGACTTGCAAAAGGCGAAAGACGATGTGATGCTGAACGTCACGGCTGCCTACCTGCAGATTTTGTTTTCGGAAGAACTGGTGCAGGTGGCACAGGACCAGCTGGCAGTGACCAAACTTCAGATTGACCGTACCCGCAAACTGGTGGAGGCCGGCAGCCTGGCCAAAGGCAGTTTGCTCGAGATTGAAGCCCAGTACGCGCAGGAAGAACTGAACCTGGTGAATGAGCAAAATAACCTGCAACTTTCCTACCTGAACCTGTACCAGTTGCTCGAACTTCCGTCAACCGGCCAGTTTAAAATCAGTCAGCCCGTTTTGCCGGTAGTTTCGGCCAACCGCACCGTGCTCAACTCCATGGACGTGTTCCGCACAGCTGTTCAGCTACGCCCGGAAGTGAAAGGCGCCGAATATCGGTTGGAAAGTTCTAAAGCGCAGGTTTCCATTGCCAAAGGAAATTTATACCCGACGCTTTCATTCGGGGCCGACTACTACACTTCCTACAACAATAAGTACAAGGATGCTGTGGGAGCGGATATTTCTTTTTCCGATCAACTGAAAAACAACGAACGGTATGGACTTGGGGTGAACCTGTCTATTCCGGTTTTCAATAAATTCCAATCCCGCACGCAGATTAAAAATGCCGAGTTGCAGGTGATGAACCAGGAGTTGACGGTTCAAAACACGAAAAACCTGTTGCGCAAGGATATTGAGCAGGCATATGCCAACGCGCTGGCCGCGCTGAAAAAGTATATGGCCAGCAACAAAGCCGTGGATTCCATGCAGGAGGCTTTTCGCTACACCGAAGAAAAATTCAGCGTGGGCATGCTCAATTCGGTTGAATACAACCAGGCCAAAAATAACCTCACCAAAGCTAAGAGCGACCTGGCACAAGCCAAGTACGACTATATTTTCCGCACCAAAATCCTCGATTTCTACAACGGCACCCCGATTGAATTATAATAAGGCGAGAAATTCACCAGGCGACTTAAATTCACCTGGTGAATTTGCTTTCGTGTCGGAACAACTTCCGTTTTTCCTTCCTTCCTCATCTGCCATCCCTTCAAAGCAGTTTCTTTTATTGGGGCCTTTGCCAGGCTCGAAAACAATCCGTTGCCCTTTATCGTAAAATAGCCCGGACGTTCCGGTAGTTTGTTGTTTTTCAAATAAAAACATTAGGCGATACGGGCTGCCCACCCAAATGATGCGTATTGGTTTTTCCTTGCGAAACCAAGGTGTCAGAACCGGCAAGGCGAAAAGGCCGAAAATCGGAAGAGTAGGCTAATCAGCAAGTGAAATCAAATGAAACGAATTCTGTTCATATTGGCAATTGTCCTGTTCGGCATTTCTGCCACCGGACAACGTATCGGAGTTAAGGCGGGCGTCAGTTTCTCAAATGCCAACTTCGAAATTATGGACCTCAATCTTTCACCCGACGGTCGAACCGGGATTCATTTTGGCTTTACAGGCGAATTTCCCTTGATGGAGAGCCTGTTTCTTGCCCCAAGTGTGCTGTTCTCGCAAAAAGGATATAAATACCGATTTGATGATGAATTCGGGCTTGGTAGCTTTAGCGGTAAGGATAACATGAATTACCTCGAAATTCCGGTCAACTTGATGTTTAAGGCTGACCTGAAAGGCCCGAAACTGCTGCTGCAGGCCGGTCCGGTCTTTGGAGTTGGACTAAATGGAAAATCTTTTTTTAACGGCGACCAGGAAGACATCGAATTTGGAAGCGATGATGACCAATTCGATCGCATGGATTTTGGACTGAGCATCGGCGGCGGACTGGAATACGGGCACCTTCAACTGACCGTTAACAATGCTTTTGGCCTATCAGATATTACCCATTCCAATGACGTGCACATCAAACACAAGGTATTTGCCATGTCACTTGCCTATCTGTTTGGTGAATAATTTGCGTTATTCCCGTTTTGATGAATTGACAATTTCTGTTACAAAACAATAAAAATCAGGTATTGAAGTGGAGTGTAAGTCTTTCATATTTCATAAATTAGTGTAGCATAACCAATTCCGAAAAATAGGCATGACGGGGCCTGCCTCCCCAACCACTACCGGGTGGTTTTTCCTTGTGCAACCAGTCGGGTATCCAACAGCAAGGCGAAGACGCCGAAAATCGTACGAGTAGGCAACATCAAACCCAATAAACATGAAAAAACTAATTGTAATTGCATTGATCCTGTGCGCTTATTTACTTACCGATGCTCAAACGATCGGTATCCGGGGCGGTTTCAATTTAGCAAACATTGAGATTGAGTCTGAAGGCATCAGTATTTCACCCGATGACCGCTTTGGCATCCATCTCGGTGTTGTGGGCGAATTCCCGGTAGGAGAATCCCTGTTCATCAACCCCGGACTGTTATTTATGCAAAAGGGCTTTAAAATGGAAGGAGATGGTGAAGATGTCAAAGGCCGTATGAACTATCTCGACATTCCGGTAAATGCACTTTACAAGGTTGATCTCACCGGAGCCTACTTGCTGCTCCATGCCGGTCCGAATTTTGGGTTCGGCCTGAGTGGAAAAGAGGAATATGACGGCGAAGAGGAAGATATTGAATTTGGGAGCGATGATGATCAGTTAAAGAGCCTTGACTTGGGCCTGAATTTGGGAGTAGGGGCTGAAATTCAGCAATTCCAGGTAACCCTAAACTACACGCTGGGCTTAAATAATCTGTCGAATTATGACGAAATGGATTGGAAAAACAAAGTCCTGACTTTATCCCTGACGTATTTGCTGGGCAAATAGTCTAAGATCCTTTCCCCTAAAAAAAGAGGCTGTCCCGATCAAATTCAGGACAGCCTCTTCTATTCTGCTTGTTCTTCAAAATCAGTAAGTCACAATTGGGTCTAGCGCTTTGGCCTGATCAATGAAATCGCTCACCTGTTTTAGGGCCGGTACAGCATGGGTGATTTTTTCCTCATGTTGGACTTCAAGCAATTTGGTATGAAGGTTTTCGGCGTTCCGGTTACGCAGTTCCTTAACGGTGTCCACGCCCGAAGCCTTCAACAGTTCGGCAAACTGCGAGGCCACGCCTTTTATCCGGAACAGATCGGCCATATTTACCCAGTCCAGAATCTTGGATTCGTCAATTCCGGAATCGGTCGCAATTTTTTTTCTGCCTGTCTTGGATGCTCCGGCTTCCAACAAGCCTTCAACGGTTGTAATACCTGCCTGGCCTAATTTTTCAGCGAACACGGGGCCAATGCCTTCAATTTCAGTAATTTTCTTTGCCATAACTTTATGGATTTAGTGACTAGATAATTTAAAAGCCTAATTTCTTGCCTAATCCGCCCAAGAGTTTGTCTTTTAAAGAGCCTTTCACCACATCACCTAACAAATCAGTCAGCCCCTCGGCGTTGTTTTTTCCTTTACGATCGGCAAAGTCTTTTAGTTTTCCAATGATGAAAGGAACAGCGACTGTGGCAATGGATCCTGACATTTCTTTGGAAAGGCCAAGCTTGGATACAAAATTTCCGATCATGTTGTTTGTCAGGCTTCCGGCAAAGGCTGAGCTGCCCCCGCCCTGGCCTAAAAGTCCCAGGATATCATTGATCTTTCCCGATTGAAGTTTTTCAGCTATTCCCTCTTTAACGGTTGTAGCAGCGGTGCTGGTCACACCCTCTAGTTTGTCTGAAGGCACATTTAGCTGGGATAAGAGTTTTTCCCCTAATTCCCCTTTGATGGTTTTAAGAAATTCATCAATCATGATTTTTTAGTTTTAAGTTATGTGAGTTTCTTTTATACGGTTTCATTTCTAATATCGTAAGAAAAAAGTGACCAAAAATTTACTGGATCCGCAGGTGGAGGTATGTTGAATCCTTAAAAATGATTAACTTGAATGAAAAACACTTATGGGTAAAGAAGCATTCATTGAAGCAATCCGTAGCTCACACATATTCAAAGGCGGGTCGATTTTAATTGGCTCAGCGGTTTATCAGGATGACTACGAAACGCACTGCCAGGTGCGCTTGCCCCTGAACACGATCAACCGGCACGGATTGATTGCCGGAGCCACCGGAACCGGAAAAACCAAAACACTCCAGGTATTTGCCGAAAACCTGTCGGAAGCCGGAATCCCGGTCATGGTGATGGATATAAAAGGCGATTTAAGTGGCTTGGGCGCTGCCGGAACCTCCAATCCGATCATTGAAAAAAGGGCCCAACAGATTGAAATGGACTGGCAGGGGAAAGGTTTTCCGCTGGAATTTTTGAGCATTTCGGATGAACCCGGAGCCAAAATGAAGGCAACCATCTCGGAGTTCGGCCCGGTGTTGTTGTCGAAAATATTGGGGCTGAATGACAACCAAAGCGGGGTCATGTCCATGATCTTCAAGTACTGCGACGACCGGGGATTGCCGCTACTGGATATCAAAGACCTGAAAACGGTTTTGAATTTTATTCAGCAGGATGGGAAGAACGATTTCCAGAAAGAGTATGGCTTTATCCACTCCAATTCCTCCGGGGCCATCCTGCGGAGTATCATCGCGTTGGAGCAGGAAGGCGCGGAGGCCATTTTTGGTGAACCTTCTTTCGATATATTCGACTTGATGCGGAAAACAGCAACCGGTGAAGGCATCATCAGTGTGCTTCGCTTGACCGATATGCAGAGCAAGCCAGCCCTGTTCAGTACCTTCATGTTGTGCCTGTTGGCCGAGATTTTTCAGAAAATGCCGGAACAGGGCGATACCGGAAAACCCGAGTTGGTATTGTTTATCGACGAAGCGCACCTGATCTTCAAAAATGCGTCGCGCAGCTTGCTGGATCAGCTGGAGATGACCATTAAGCTGATTCGCTCGAAAGGCGTGGGCATCTTTTTCGTAACGCAGTCGCCAACGGATATTCCGGCAGCCATTCTGGGGCAGCTCGGCACCAAAGTGCAGCATGCCTTACGGGCCTTTACTGCCAACGACCGGAAAGCCATCAAAGCTGCCTCGGAGAATTATCCCTACTCGGAACATTACCGGGTGGCCGATCTGATCACGCAGTTGGGTACCGGTGAAGCGCTGGTAACCGGCCTGGATGAAAAGGGTCGCCCTACCGAACTGGTTCACACCTTGATTCGTCCTCCCTTTTCGCGCATGGATGTGCTTACCGATTATGAAATAGGCCAGCTCTTAAAGGATTCTGCGCTCAGTAAAAAATACAACATCGATCTGGATCGGGAAAGCGCTTTTGAACTCTTAAACGAACGGATGGACGAAATGGCCAGGAACCAGCGCGATGAGGAAAAAGAAATCTCCGGGCGTACACGACCAAAAACCGGACGAGACAGCCAGCGACAAGAAACTTCTTCCTTTGAGAAAATATTGAGAAGTTCGGTTACTCAAACCATTGCCCGCGAAGTCACCCGGGGCTTGCTGGGGGTCTTGGGAATTAAATCAACCGGCACCCGCGCCAGGAAAAGATAAATGTTCTTAATTGGCTGAATTGAACGTGTCTCCCTGGGTTATATCGCCGGTGCTGAAACCGCGCTTAAACCAGCTCATGCGTTGGGCCGAGGTGCCATGGGTAAACGAATCGGGCACAACATAGCCCTGCGATTGCAGTTGGATGCGATCGTCGCCAACCGCCTGAGCAGCTCGGAAGGCCTCTTCCAGGTCGCCCTCTTCCAGGATGTTTTTCATCTTTTGCGCATGGTGGGCCCATACACCGGCATAAAAGTCGGCCTGCAACTCCAGCTGGACGGTCAGCTTATTGTAGGCCGTTTCGCTCAGTTTACCCCGCAGTCCGTGTACCTGGTCGAGCGTACCGGTTAGCTTTTGAACATGATGGCCTACTTCGTGAGCAATGATGTAGGCAACGGCAAAATCGCCCTGCGCGCCAAGCCGTTCCTGCAGTTGTTCCAGAAACTGCAAGTCGATGTAAACCCGCTCATCCCCGGAACAATAAAAGGGGCCGGTAGCTGCCCCCGAAAACCCACAGGCCGATTGCACCTGTTCGCTGAACAAAACCAGTTTCGGTTCCCGGTAAGTCTGGCCCATGTCATCGAAGAGCAGGCGCCAAACATCTTCCGTATCGGCCAGGACTACCTTTACAAATTCGGTCAGCTCTTGTTCGTGGGCAGAAGGCTGGTACGGGGTGGCGCTTTCGGTAAAGCCTTGTCCGGTGTCAAACAGGTTTAGCAGCGATTGCGGATTGCCTCCCAATAGCAGGATGATGATGACGATGACGATGGTCCCGATTCCTCCGCGAAAACCAATTTGCCGGCTCGACAGGCCGCGGCGGTCTTCCACGTTTGAGCTTTGTCTTCTTCCTTTATAGCGCATGTTATCTGTGTTTTTGATGATTGACACGAAAAGCACCCTGAAACAGTTCCAACATTCTACCGGAAAAAGGCGGTGCTAGCGTAGTTCGGTTTTCAAGGCCGGCCATTGAATGTTCATTTCTTCCAATGCTCTCAAAACGCTGTTGGCAACATACCACAGTTTTTCCCAATTCCGGTCGGATGGGATGACTTGCCAGGGAATGTGGTTGCAGCGGGTGAGAATAGACTCATACACCTCCAGGTACTGATCGAATTTTTTTCGGGTCTCCCAGTCGCCATCGTTGTGCTTCCAGAACTTGCGGTGATTTTCCATGCGTTCGGTCAGGCGTAACTCTTGTTCTTTGGCTGAAATATGCAGAAAGAACTTCAGGATTCGGGTTCCGTTATGGGCCAGCAGTTGCTCAAAGTTGTTGATCAACTGATAACGCTCTTCAATGATCTCCGGTGTAAAAAGATTCTCCACCGTGGGTACCAGAATATCTTCGTAATGCGAGCGGATAAACACCTGGACAGCTCCTTTGGGCGGGCTGTGCCGGTGCACCCGCCACAGAAAATCGTGCGCATATTCTTCGGGCGTGGGCTTTTTGAAGCTCTTCACCGAAATGCCCACCGGGTTGCAATACTTAAACAGATCGCGCGTCAGGCCGTCTTTCCCCGACGCATCCATTCCCTGAAAAACCAGCAGCAGACTGTGTTTGGATTCAGCGTACAGTTGGTGTTGAAGTTCGCCGATTTGTTTCAAAACCGCCTTGGTTTGTTTTACGGTTTCTGCTTTGTTCAGGCCTTCGGTAAAGGTTTTTCGTTTCATCGTTCAGATTTAGTTTTCAATAGGTTTTCAAACGATAAAGCTGAAGATATTGTTTCGTCTAAACCTGGCTTTTCCGTTTGCGACGTTTCGGGTTTTATCCAGCGCGTAGGGTCACGGTATGCCGTGACCGGGCGGATGGTAACGAACCTGAAAGGGCAGTTTAACATCCTTTATGAGAAAGAATAGCTTTTGAATTCCTAAAAGCAATTTCCCTAAGCGCTGCACAGACTTACAACGGAATCACGGTTATTCTTCCCTAGATCACCTTCAATTCTTTCCCCATTTTGATGAAGGCTTCCACAGCCCGGTCGATCTGTTCAGGCGTGTGGGCAGCCGAAAGCTGCACGCGGATACGGGCCTTTCCCTTCGGTACTACCGGATACACGAAGCCGATAACGTAAATGCCTTCCTGCAGGAGCCTGTCGGCAAATTGGACAGCCAACGGCGCATCGTACAGCATGACGGGGACAATGGCTGTTTCGCCTTTCACCAGATCAAAACCGGCAGCTTCCATTTTACTGCGGAAGTGGTTGGCATTTTGCATGGTGCGGTGTTGCAGTTCGGACGAAGAGGAGAGCATGTCGAGCACTTTCAGCGTGGCTCCCACGGTGGCCGGCGCCAGCGTGTTGGAAAACAAGTACGGGCGCGAACGTTGGCGCAGCATCTCAATAATTTCTTTACGCCCGGACGTACAGCCACCGTTTCCGCCACCCAGCGCCTTGCCGAAGGTGGTGGTGATGATGTCAATTTTCCCGAGCAGCCCAAAATGTTCGGCCGTGCCGCGACCGGTATCGCCAATGTAACCCGAGGCGTGGGAGTCGTCCACCATCACCAGTGCATCGTACTTCTCGCAGAGCGCAACAATCTCGGGCAGCTTGGCCAGGTCGCCGTCCATCGAGAACACGCCGTCGGTCACCACCAGCCGGTATTTGGCCGATTGGGCATCCTTCAGGCATTGCTCCAATTCGTCCATATTGGAATGTTTGTATCGAAATCGTTGTGCTTTGCAGAGCCGGACGCCGTCGATGATGGAGGCATGGTTCAGCTCATCCGAAATGAGGGCCGAATCGTCGCCGAGCAGGGGTTCAAATACGCCGCCATTGGCATCGAAGCAGGCACAGTATAAAATGGTGTCTTCTGTTCCCAGAAACTCGGAAGTTTTTTGTTCCAGCTCTTTGTGGATCGCTTGTGTGCCGCAGATAAACCGCACCGATGACAAGCCGAATCCCCAATCGTTCATCATCTCCTGAGCGGCTTTCACCACCTCGGGATGATTGGCCAACCCCAGGTAGTTGTTGGCGCAAAAGTTCAGCACTTCCTGTCCGCTGCCCACGGTAATCCGTGCACTTTGCGACGAAGTGATGATTCGCTCGGTTTTATAAAGTCCCTGTTCTTTTAATTCTTCCAGGGTATGCTGCAAGTCTTGTTTCATTTTTCCGTACATACTGCGTCGATTTAGCGTTCTCTACAAAATAAAACAATCGGCAACGGAAAAAAAGTGATAAAAAACAGTTGCAAGTTAGGCAACGGTAATTGTGTTGAGATCAATCGGCGGACTTACTGCAGGGAAGTATCCAGTCTTGCCTCGGTGAGCAGCGGGTAACGAGTAATGAGTCGTGAGTAATGAGTCATGAGAAAAACTTGAAATTTGGAACTTGAATCCGGCAGTGGCCGGAGTAAACACTCGAAACTTACCCCTTCAGCCTGGGATTGACCACGTTGTTGAACAGCGACCCGAAGGTGAACGAAAGTCCCATGTTGATCTGGTAGCGGTAGGCTGTAGCCAGCTGTCGCTGCTGAAGCAGGATTTCTTCCAGGCTGGCTTCCCCTTTTTCGAGCGATAGCCGGTCGTTGATCAGCGAATAGTTGCCTGACAGGTTTAGCGAAAGCCCGCGCCAAACCCTGACGTAAACGCCCGACCAAACCGACAGGCTGTTTTTGTTGAAGTCGTGAAAATAGTTTTGGAAAGAAATGGTGGTATAGGCCGAGCCCCATTCTTCTTTTACCCGGTAGGCAATGGCAAATTTTCCCCGGATGAGATCCTCCTCAATTTTGTTGAAGATGGTCGTGTCTTCGTACTGACGCCCGTTGTAGCCCAGGAAATAGGAAAAGCGCAACTGGCGGCGGCTCGAAAGCTCATAGGGGAACAAGTTGTATTCGATGGCCGGAAAGAACCAATAGTTAAGTTTGATGTTGTCGTAACTGCTGCGGGAAATTCCGCTTTGCATACCAACGGCCATGTGGTCGCCGATACTTTTTACAACCAGCGACTCAAACTGACGGAAGTTTCGGGTAGCAATAACTTCATCCTCGCCGGTGTCGTACCAGTCTTCATCATATTGGTTGTCAAAATCAAACTCGTAACGCCATTCCGGCGTGATGCGGGTCGATTCAACAGAAATGTCGAAGTCGGTTTGTCGTTCCGCTTCTTCGCCACTGATGCGCGAGGTCACATCAATATCGAAAACCCAGCTGTTCCATTTATCTTTTTCAGGCAAAGCTTTCACGGCTGCTTTCCCGTTGAATTGCAGATCGACCCATTGTTCGGCATGGGCCAGGTAGCGTACCAGTCCCATCTTGATCGCTTTGGTGTACCCTTCGCGTACCTCGGTGTCGGTTTGTGTGCCCGATGAGAAATAATGCAGGGTGTCACTTTTTCCGCTGAATTCGTGCAAACCGATAAAGTAAAAGGCATAGTCGCTGCCTCCGCCACCGGTTTGCGACAACGTGCCCAACAAGTGAACATTGGCCGCATCGCGCGTGCGGGCATAGTTGACATACCTGAATTCTTCGCGCAGGAAGGTCAGGTCAATGCCTGGGGCATCAATAAACACACGTACGGCATTGGGCCCGGGGGCAGGTTGGCTTTGGGCGGATTGGCAGAGGAATAATGCTGTCAGCAGAAATAGGACAAGACCTGATTTTTTCATGAAAAACGGGTTAGGTGTATTTGGTTCTGCCCGCTAAAATAGCAAGAATCAGGCACTAAGACCAGGCCCGTTAAGAGATGTTAACAAACTTGCGGCGATTTCTTACAGATCCAACTTCAGCTGGTCGTCCAGCAGGCGGAAGGTCATACGGTGAAAAGGCGAGGTGCCATACTCCCGAATGGCTGAACGATGGGCCTGGGTGGGGTAGCCTTTGTTTTTGTCCCAGGCATACCGGGGAAACTGATGGTGGAGTTCGTTCATCAGGTCGTCGCGGTAGGTTTTGGCCAACACCGAGGCTGCCGCGATGGGCAACAGCTTGCCGTCGCCCTTCACCACGCAAGTGTGAGCGATATTGGGATAAGCGCGAAAGCGGTTCCCGTCGATCAGCAGGTGGTCGGGCATCGTGCCCAACTGTTCAATGGCGCGGTGCATGGCCAAAAACGAAGCGTTCAGGATGTTGATCTCGTCGATTTCAGTGTGGCTGACCACACCCACCCCAAAAGCGACGGCCTGTTCTTCAATTATCGGGCGAAGTTGGTAGCGCTGCCGTTCGGTGAGTTTTTTGGAGTCGTTCAGCAAGTCGTTCTTAAAATCAACGGGCAAAATAACGGCTGCTGCCACCACCGGCCCCGCCAGGCATCCGCGCCCGGCCTCATCGCAGCCAGCCTCCACGCGTCCTTCTTGCAGGTAGAGTTGTAGTTTATTATCGGGCATCTCTTTCGTTTTAATTTCCAAGTGGTTACTCCGGCCACTGCCGGATTTAAGTTTCGAGTTTCAAGTCATTTCATAAATATAGGTGACAAAAAAGAGTGAACTGACAACTTGTTTGTTAATAATTCATCTTACTTTTTTGTTGTTCCTGTTTTATCTTTGGATAGTCTGGTGAAGCGGTGAAGAGCTCTTCTGGGGGCAACTCTTCAAGGAATACCAGACCTGATAGCGTGAAGTGTAGTTTTGGTTTACAAAGCTACACTTTTTCGATTTCACACGCATTCAGTTGATGCCTAAAAATCCCCTAACGTTCAAGTAACAGGAGGCGAAGCCGAACTGTTGCTTTGCTGGGTTTATTTCTAAAGTCATGCAAAACCATTTTATTTCATACGTAAATAGGGTCTGTTGGCAAATAGTCATATGTGTGAATATTTGCCAGCAGACCCTATTGTACCAGATCCAATCGTGGAGCATTGAAAGAGAAAGGTATAAAACTTTTGGCTAAGCCTCTAGGAAGGTCATCGGCAGTGCAGGTTCACGTAAGTCCGGGAGAGCGCAATCCGGTTGAAGGCAAATTTGGGCAGGCCAAAACAGGTTATGGAATAAACGAATCAAGGCCAGGCTCAAAGATACCAGCGAAACATGGATTGCCTGCATCTTTTTGGTATTTAACCTGCTCAAGTTGGCCGGGGCGGCACTCCCATGCCTTATGGTCAGATTGGTATTGAGTTTTTCAGCAAGACGAATATTAAAAACAAATCTAATCAATCTAAAAATTGCGATCTGAGTTTTTCAGCAGACCCTACTTATCCTGCTAACGAGAACGTTGATCACCTGATACTACTTTTCTGGTTCCGCAGCCACATCCATCCCCTCACCCGTTATATCCATTTTGCTGCCAGCGGCTCCAACGTTTACCTGCCCGTTCATCAGCATGGGCAATAACCAATCGCGAAGAGAAGCGAGTTGCTGGATTTCGTTATTTATTTTCATCAGGCGCTTCATAATTGGATTTAGAATTTTATTCAGCTCCAAAGTACTTTCAGTCGGAGGAAAACTTTGAACGCAGCGTACTTATTACTCATGAACCCAAACTGAATTTGCCGAATGCATATCATTAAATCATTTGCAACCAGAAGGCATAATGAAATGGAATAATCCTTTTCTCGGCAATATTGTCTTTCCATGCTGGTTCCTGGTGGCTGATTTCGGCAATATTGGTTGCCGAGGTGCTTTTGAAGCGACTGGCAACAAGTTCTATGGCTTTCATTTCGGAAGCAGACAATTTTGATGGATCGAATTGGTGTGCCGGATTGGGCAGAATGCGTTCCACCTCTCCCAAACTGGTCATGTCGTATTCCAGTTTAATGAAATCCATGGCTGACAAGGAGCCAAAAAGTATGTCGTAGTTATGCGGCACAGGACCATATTGAATAGCCGTGTATTTCAATCCGGTAATCGATTGACCTGTTTCCCGGAAATGAACAAAATCTGCATAAAACAGCAGTTTATTCAACTTCGTTTTGAAAGGTTTCAGTTGTTCTGCAAAGAATTGGACAAGCTGAAACAACTTCTCCCGGTCAAAACTTTTGAACCCGGTTGCCATGTCCGGTTGATTTTCAAAACGAAGCAACGGATCATCAAAGTCGATGCAATCATCGGCTAACTTTTCTATTCGGTTCAGGATTTTGTGTTTTTCCTTATCCTCTAACTCTGAAAATTGCTGAAGGTAAAGTGCAAAATTTTTCGATAAACTAATTAATTGAATGAGATTGGCATGTGCTTTTGAAGGCACTTCACCGCTTTCATAATTCCTCCAGGAGTTTGTTCCCATGCCCAAAATCTCCGACATTTTTGCTGCGGAAAGTTCATATTTCTCACGAATGGCTTTGATCTTTTCCGGGAACGGAATATGATGTCGGACGCGGTACTGGTTGACGACTTGGTTATAATTTAATTGTGAGAAACGCTCATCTTCGAATTGCTCACCAGTATCTTCACACCGGTAATAATGAAACACAACCTGAAACTTTTCCTTGCGGTATTCCATTTCACGCCATTCCATCATGGGCGCCATTTCTTTTCCGGTAAACGGGCTTTTCATTTTTGTTTTTTCAATGGATAGTTCATCGGATATTCAGCCGGATGAAAGGAGATGCAGATCGTTTGTGAATTTTCAACTCCCAAACTGATTTTAATATACACTTCCTTTTTTTTCACCGTTTTACCAAACACCCACATCGGCAACATGCCACGCATTTTTTCTTCTAAAGGGCCTTCTGAATAGTCTTCTACTTTCAGGTTCGTTATCGTTTCTTTCCTACTCATTGGACTCACGTCCATATCCAAGAGCGCTTGAGCATTTTTACCTCTTTCATCAAGAAAAATGATTTGGTAAATGCTCATTTTGACTTTGAAGTCTTTCAAAAAACGTTCAACCTCTGATTTGGTTGCCATCGGGTACAAAGTTAATTATTAAAACAATTGATTGCACGATAAAGTTGCATATTATATAACATTACCAGTATACGACAACTTTAAAGTTGTGTTTATGGGCTTTCTTACGATTCCTTATTTAAAAATTACACCTACTAATTGAGATGGAGGGGGCGAAAGATCTTTTTGATGCATATCATTCTATAAGGCGTGAAAAATTGATTTATACTCTTGAAGTTCCAGGTTTAGTTCGACTTTTCGATTGAATTGTTTACAGCGTTTTATTTCTTGTTCGAGTTTGGTGATTTTCTGTTGGAGCTGCATGATTTGCTGCTCTTTTTCAATTAATGTTGCTATGTCCGAGGACTCGGACTGAGGCTTACCGGAAAGCTGAAAACAAAGGTCGTTGAAAATGAAGTCGAGGCTTTGCTTGAGATTTAGCTGATATGGATTTTCTGAGTTAACAAACCAGCCAGAGGTGAAGATCCAATCAATCACCGCCGTATTTTCGTTTGTTGGGTGCGGATGTTTTTTTGCAAGCGAAATCATCGTTTCATCATCGTGGGTAATTCTGAAAATGATTGGATATGGAATAGAACGATCGATAATTTGCAACAGATCACCGATCTGATCCTTTTCCTTTAGAACGATACTAAAGATCTGAATTTCCTCAACTTCATTGCCTCCCAGGTTGATTGTGCTGGCAGATAGTTTATTTTCCCATTTGATTTTTGCCACCTTATCTGTAAACATTCGCTTTTGCTTCGAAGAGGTATAATTGTCGAAAGCGTTTTTCGGAATTACCTTGTTTACGATTGTTGTTGGCGGCAGTTGGAACATCATCTGACTATTTAACGATTATAAATGAGATCAGCTTAAAATCCTCAATTCCTTTGATGTTGTTCTGCAAAGCTGTTGTTCCCCCAGCTTTAAACAGGGAAAGCACATCCCGCTCCTCTTCCGTTTGAAGGACTGAGCTGATTGACCTGCGAAGTAAGGCTGAATATTTATCCATATTCCTGTAATCACCTGTTTCTGCACTGAGCTCCTCGCACAGTTGATTCAGAGGTTCTTTCTTGCCTTTACACAATATGCGGAACTTATCCAGAATTTTCTTCGCATCAACATGATTGTTTATCAATTCACCGTCATTATTCAGATAAACCAAATAATACGGATGTAAGCGGTTCATTTTGTTGATATTGACCTGGGTGTTCACATTTTTGAGCACAAAGATCACGCCCTGCGGCAGGAACTCGTTTGCACCAGTTACGGCATGCAGCCCTTCCAGAATATTTTTCAGGTAACCGTACTCCTTAATCATATTGGACAAATCAACCCGGAAGTCATTCAGTCCTAAATCGGTAATGCTTACTCCTTCCCGTAAATCCTCCAAATCCACTACTTCCTCTTTCAGGCGTTGGAGCTGAATTTTTCGATACTCCAGGTCTTTCTCCTCTGCATTCAGGATGTTATCATCGCCGGTACCGGCCATGTTTGCTATTAACATGCGATTTTCGACCCGCTGTTTCAGGTTGATGTAGGTATCCAGCGTCACATCCGGCCAAAAGTTAACCATCGTGATTGCCTCGTTAATGGACCCAATCCGATCGATACGACCAAAGCGCTGAATGATCCGCACCGGGTTCCAGTGAATATCGTAGTTGATTAAGTAATCGCAATCCTGCAGGTTTTGCCCTTCCGATATGCAGTCGGTTGCAATCAACAAATCGATATCCGCATTCAGGCTGGCATGAGCCAGTGCCTTGTTTTTTGATACCGGCGAGAAACAGGTTAATAAAGAATTTAGGTCGTAGGGAATATTTTTAATTGTACAGGTTCGCTTTGAGCCTGTTATCAAAGCCGTATTCATCCCAAAATCTTTCTTGAGCTGCTCTTTTAATGATGCATAGAGATAATTTGCGGTATCAGCAAAGGCGGTAAAGATGATTATCTTCCGGTTCCCTGGATTAACCGGTGTTTCGATTTTACCGGCAATGTTCTTTTTTAAGCGAATGAGTTTCAAATCTTCTTTGGGCGTGATATCCTTTACTCCATCCAGTAGTTGTTCCAGAATAATCCGGTCCTCGTTCAGGTCTTCTTCCCAACGTGCAATATCCATATCACCGATGTGGACTTTCACTTTTTTCCCGATAATGTTTTCTTCGTCCCCCCAATCCGGTTCCCAATCGAGGTCATCAGTCGTAGCATCAAATTGTGCGGAGGTAAAATCTCCACCTGCATTGTTTGTAATTACTTTCAGTGCATCGTAAATCTGATTGAGGATATTTTCGATCGTCAAACGAAAGGCCATTACCGAACTCTCAATCCGTTTTAGCAAGTTCATGCGCATCAGCAATTGCAGTGACTTCTCACGATCTACTTGCGTAAAACGACCTGATTTAACTTCTTTGTCATACAACTCGGCATACTTCTGAACTTTGCTATCCAGGATGTAGCTCAAGGGGGAATATACGGATAGATTTAGGAGCGAAAGTTGCTCGGCTATTGTTTTAAAGTCTAACTCATTGGATTCGGTCAATGGACATTGGATTGAAACCGGTTTATTCCGTTGCGGAAATTTCCCTATTGCCGAGGTATCGTAATAGGTTGTAATGTGTTTACGTGAACGTGCAATCGTCAGGCTGTCGAGAATTTGGAAGAAGTCAAAGTCGAGCATTTCCAACAGGGTCTCTGTCGTTCGGTGTTGCAGATCTAATTTGGACCAGTTGTTAAAGGCTTTTTGTGCACTTCGGAAGACCGATTCGATTCCTTTCTCCGTATCCAATTTTTTGTCCATCAGTTCCGGCATTCCTTCATAAGCAATGGCTAGCTGGTTTTTCAAGTCGTTAAACCGGTTGTTGACCGGCGTGGCAGACAACATGAGGACTTTGGTATCAATCCCTTCCTGAATAATTTTACGGAGTAGTTTTTGGTAGCGATTTTCTTTTCCTACGGTTGTGTTGTTGTTTCGGAAGTTATGTGACTCGTCGATCACGACCAAGCCATAATTTCCCCAGTTGACATTTTCGAGTTTGCGACCATTGCTGAAGCCACGTTCACGGGATAGGTCTGTATGAAATAACACATCGTAGTTGAATTTATCTTTGGCCAACATATTGCCTTTGTCGTTGTGCCGATAGGTATTCCAGTTATCTTCCAGTTTTTTGGGGCACAGCACGAGGACATCCTTGTTGCGCTTCTCGTAATATTTTATGATACCAAGCGCGGTAAATGTTTTTCCAAGACCGACGCTATCGGCCACAATACAGCCATTGTATTTTTCGAGTTTGTTGATTGCGCCAATGACCGCATCCTGCTGGAAGTTATAAAGCATCCTCCAAATTTCGGTATCCTTAAAGCCAATCTCTTCGTTGGGCAGGTTCTCGAGTGACAAGTCGCTCAGGAACTCATTGAAAATGTTATACAGGGTCACAAAATAGATGAACTCGGGGCTATTCTCTTTATAGGCATTTTTGAAATACTCCTGAACTTTAGCAGTAACATCGTGTAAGCTTTCTTTATCAGACCACACCTGGTTAAACCAATCGAGGTAGGCTCTACTTTCGGGAAAATCGACTTTTTGAATAAGCGTCGGAAAACCTTTCTTATGGGTGACACCCAGGTCTGCAGTCGTGAAGCCGTTGATATTCGAATAGGCTTTACCTTCCGATTCGGTCTGGTTGACATGGAGCATCCCGTTTAATGGCTGATTGGTGTGAATGTTTGACTTGAAGGTCACTTTATTTTTCACCCAATCACTACATTCTTTTGCGATAGCTCTCTGGTTCAGCTCGTTTTTTAATCGCAATTCGAACTCACCGCCGCACAAGTGCTGTTCGTTGTAGATGTGCGGAATATAAAACTCACGGGCTTCTTTTTGAAATTTCTCTTCGATAAAGGTGGGAGAGGTGAAAATGAAACGCATCTCCTCAACGCTTTTTAGTTCTTTTACCAGCGCTTCGAAAGCGTAAATCGAAAAGGTTGAGGCAGCAATTGAAAGCTTGCTTCCCTTTTTTATTTCGACTTTAAGGTCGTCAACCAGCCGTGAGTTTATGTTGTCGATGAGTTTCATAAGTCTATTTTGTCTATACGACTTCAAGTGTTTATTACCTATCTCCTTTAATTCACCACAAATATTCTTTCCCTAAATTCCTCTTAAAATGAATGTCTTATCAGACGGATTTTACTCTTTGTCTTGAAACAAAGAGTAAACAGAAAGTTCAAGGCTTATTTTTATCATCAGGTGTCATCTTCCACAAGCTAAGTTCAGCCGGGTGATCTCCTCCTTACGTCGGAGCTTCCCGGTTTCACTAAGCTTGCGGTTCGCCTCTCACCTTCGATAAAAAGTAGGCCGTCCCGAGGGATCTCGACCAATCCGCATCATCTAAATCCTTTTCTGTTGGCCATCTCATAGAAACCTATTTTTTCTATCTGCTTCATTTTACCTGTACAATTTCGAGCATTTTTTCGTAGCTGCTCAGTTTATGGTATTTCACCGAACCGTCACTAATTTCATTGAAGTGTTTGGTTGCACAGTGAATTTTCAAGGCTTCGATACCTTTCAAATCCATATCTTTCTCGGAGCCTTTGGTTTCGGCCACGAAGTAAATATGGCGGACTTTTTCTTTATCGAACACGATTGCCCAATCGGGAGAATAGTTGGCAACCGGCGTTGTGATATGAAAGCTTTTCGGGAGCTTGGCATAAACCGTTACCTCTTCGCTGTTCTCCAGTGCTTCGGCAAATTTCTGCTCGACCTGCGAGTCGGTAATCAGATAGTCGTAAATATGCCGTTTCAGTATTTCGGATTGACGCAAGGCTGATTTATCGTTGGTGAAAATTGTATGCGCATCGTGCCGCTCTTCGGTTTTGTGATAAACGATGTTATTGATGATCAAACTGGCTTTTACCTCGTTAATCAGGCCGGCAGATTTGGCGATAAACTCCTCCGGGTTCTTGCGGATCAGGTAGAATTGCTGTTCTTTGATTCCCTTGAGAATCGCAACTACCGTGCGACGAGTCAAGTTGGTTTTGTTGACAATCTCACCGACGATATCATAAGCCGTATTCGTGTAAATATCCGTATTCAGCTTTTTCGTTGCCCGCCGTGTTTCTTTAAACGCTTCCTTATTTTCCAGTTCCTCTTTGGTTGTTTCCAGGAGTTCTCCGCTTTTAACTTCATAAATCCGATCTGAGATGTGTAAGTCGGCATTGATTCTAATAATGCTGTCAGCAATCAGTTTTTCAGAGTTGAAATTAACCTCGTATATCGTTTTCAGGTTGATCTTATTCCAGAGTTCCTGAAATTCCTTCTTGTGGAAGTTCTGATTAACCGAAACTTTGACCGTACCACGCTCGTTTTGCGGCATAAAGGACTCGCCGGAATAGACTGATTTCATCAGGCGAGAGATATCAGCCTGGAAAGGCTGGAACTCTTCGGGTAAGTCTATTTTCCCGGATTCGATTATTTGGCGGCCAATAGCCGTAATTTTATCATCTTCATCAATGACATCATGTTTGTATAAGATTTTATTCAGCCGGTTTGCCTGCTCTTTGGTGATTCGAATTTCGACCCCTTTTTCATCCTTCACCAGTTTACCGATAAAGAAATCGACACTTGCTTTTTGTGGACGTTCTTTCAGAGTCGAAGCTATCTCGGATTGTAAGCCTTTTGCAAAAGCTTCGTAGCTTTCGGATGCGACTACGGTAAGTTTGTTTATTTCGTGGACTTCGTCGCCAATGCCATCGTAATCGAGACGTACACCATGCTTATTGACACACAAGCGCATCCCGCGACCCACTTCCTGGCGGCGGCGGTTGGTGCTGCCACTTTCAGCATGTTTGAGGGCGCAAATCTGGAACACGTTCGGGTTATCCCAACCCTCTTTCAGGGCCGAGTGCGAGAAAATGAATCGCACCGGTTCTTCGAAGCTCATGAGTTGCTCTTTGTTCTTCATGATCAGGTCGTACGCACTGGTGTCGTCGGAATCTTCAGTTCCTCGTTTCATCGATGGGTCAACCAAACGGTTCTTTTTATCGATGGAAAAATAGCCATTGTGCACCTGGCTTGCTTCGTCTCGGTTTAAGTACTCTAGATATGTTGGGGCATACCCCCGGTGTATTTCCGAGGTACTGTGTTTATGCAGGTAATCGTTGTATTCCTGGTTGAACAGGTCGATAAATTCGTTACGGATCAAATTGTATTCTTCTTCAAAAATTTGGGCATATTCGCCCAACAATTCATTGCCATCTCCATCGTACTTGCGGTATTTTTCGACTGCATCGATAAAGAAGAGCGACAGCACTTTAATTCCTTTTTCATAGAGTTCTTTTTCCTTCTCCAAATGCGATAGAATGGTTTCTCGGATTTGGATCCGGCGGAAGGCTTTTTCATCCAGATCGCCCATCGCCTCGCCACTGTGAAGATCTTCGCCATTGACAACAATTTTGTTGAAGTAGCCGTCAATTTCCTGAACCGAGCAGTTTTTGTACTGGGGCATTTCGCCGGAAAGCTGGTAAATATTAGCTCCTTTACTCAGCTTTTCGCGCACCCGCTTGACACCTGATCCGTTTCGCTTTTCGTATTCGACCATTGCCATTGGTGGCTTGTTGCTACTCAGTACAATTTGCTCCAGGTACAGGTAGCCGGTGGTACCTGTTGAACCTTTCAGGTTGATTCCTTTGACCTGAATTTTTTTGACCAACTTGTGGTTATAGGCATCAAGGGCATCGAGGCGGAATACTTTGTTGTATTCGACTTTGTGCGTAGCCGAGTAGCGAATGGTAAACAGCGGGTTAAAGTGTTGCATCATTTCCAGCGACACTTTGCCATCGACCGACTGTGGTTCGTCGATCATCAGGATGGGGTTGGTTTGTGCCAAGATCTGGATGGGCGCCCGGGTACCGAATTTATCCTGCTCTTTATGGATTAGCAGAGCTTCTTTACCGCGACGAGCATATGCCTGCGTGTTGATGATCATCACACTGATGCGGCTATCGGCGGCAAAGTTTTCGATATCCTGTGGCCGGGCAGAATTGTAGATGAAGGGTTTTATTTTGTGTCCGTAACGTTCCTGAAAGTGATCCTGCGTAATTTCGAATGATTTGTACACCCCTTCGCGAATAGCTACACTAGGAACAACAATGATAAATTTGCTCCAGCCATAATGCTTGTGCAGCTCGTACATGGTACGAATGTAAGTATAGGTTTTACCGGTACCTGTTTCCATTTCGATGGTCAGGTGGTATCCGTTTTTGTAACCTGCCGGACGTTCGACTTTTGAGCTTGCAATAATTTCGTTTGTGTGCTGAACCTCTTGTATATTTTCGAGTAGCTGCGATTCCGTGACGGCCAGCTGGCGGTTACGGTAACCGATGTTCTCGAATATTTCGTTTTCCATTGCCAAGGCAGCTTGTGTATCACCTGCAGCCATCATCTTTTGGCGACGCTGCAACTCGCGCGTACGTTCGAGGGTGAAATGCTGGGTAGCCATAGGCTGCCCTTTAAAGCATTCGACTACCGCGCCTACTGCCTGTATCTGGAATTGTTGTTCTTTAAATTATAGTTTCATTTTTCTACTTTGTCAAATAACCATCAAATAAACTATTGCCTAAAATTCAGCGCTTTACATTCATTCAGTGTCGATTGAATCTCATGCAATCAAATAAGCACCTATGCGTCTTTATTTAACTATATCTCTGAATTCATCAAATAACCATCAAATAAATACAAACCTATATATCAACACCTTACTGTTCTATTAAACATGAAATGATACATCTCGTCAAATAAGGGAATGCTCTCCATTTTGTCGTTGAAAACGACTGACCAATTACCCCTTCCCGAAAGTCATCGGGACAAGCTGTTTCCGCTGCGCTCAAGGGGCAGCTACAGAATTAAGTCTTTTTCGTTAACAGATCCAGCAGCCTCACCCCGGAATTGGAAATAATGTACATCTGTGTTGGGTCTGTTTTATTATCCGGATTCAGCATTTCAATCCAGCCATAATCCAGTAACGGGTCTAAATACTTTTTTCTGTTCTTTGTTTGATTCGTTAAACCAAGCCTTTCCAATATTTCCCGACCTTTGACGTAATTCTGTGCAATAAGCAGGATATCAATGATTCTATCATGAAGAACAGCATTTAATATGGCATGAGCTTCGTTACTTACTTCGTTACTTACTTCGTTACTTACTCCGTTACTTACTCCGTTAGTATAAGCAATAATATCTTCTATATTACTAAAGGAAAGCTCTTTAACTTGGTTAGTTACTTGGTTAGTTACTTGGTTAGCTAACTGGTCAGCATGCTCGGTAAGTGGATGAGCCGGAAGCGTTACCAGCACATGTGTACTTTGCTTATCGGTAGCAAACAAAGGAGCTGGGGAACCATTTCTTTCCATCGCATTGTAAATCGTTGGGAAACCGGTACCACGACCCTCTGTCAATTTTAACTCTTTTAGGAAGTCACCAATCCGGCGATTCCGGTATTCCCGGGCAACGATTCTTCGTTGCGTTTTCAGGATTTCGGCATTCACCGGTGGTACCGGTCCAGGGAAACTCAAAATTTCGATCTTGTCCGGCCACACCTGTACTTCAATGGGTGAGCCCAGCTCGTAGCTTTTATGGTACACCGCGTTAGACAAAGCTTCTTCCACCGCATCGAAAGGGAAGTTAACAAAGCGATCCGCTTCTGCCCGGTCCGGGTGTTTCACCACTCTTTCGCCAATAATATTGGTTTTAAGGAAAGACAATGTATCGCGTAACTGCTGATGCAACGGGCCTTTAAAATAATACTCCTTGAAATTTCTGCCCGATCCATCCTGGTGCCAGACCAATTCAATCCAGCAACGACTGAAAAATTTTTCCGGTTGTTTCGAGAAGAAGAGTAACCCCACATTGACGGGACGACAATCCTCAACCGGCCCCCGGACGATGTGCATGGTTTTGCACAGATCGGGAAATGGCATCCGGGCACTCTCGTCGAACAAGTCACTTTTTATTTCCTGCAAAAACGAACGGATGGTACCCAAATCCAGATCATTCATCGCAGCCTGATTGTTCACGCGATCGTCAAAAGGAATTCGGGCGGCTAATTCGTGCAGCTGACGCAAGTGCTCGCCTTTTGCCACCAGGCTTCTGGACCCCATGCGGAGGTAATAGTTCCGGGTAGTTGATTTCCCCAGGGAATCCGGCGCCGAATAGGGTCGATTATCACCGGCAGGGCACCAGAGTACCAAAATATGTTTGCCCTGAATGGTATAAGGCTGAACGATTGGGAAATAGGCTGGTTGAATTTGATTGCCGAGTTGGATGATCTTTCCCTGAATGGCATCAAGCTGGTTAGCCTGCAAACCATGCGGGGGCAATACCGGCTGGCCGTCTTGTTCGTTAACACCAAGCACAATATAGCCACCACCCCAATTGTGCATATCGTTGGCAAAAGCACAGATGGAATGGATGATATCCTCCGGATTCCAGCCTTGCTTGAATTCCAGGCGCTCCCACTCAACGGTTTGCCCGTGTATGAGATCGTGTATATTGATTGGTAGTGCCATAATTGTCGTGAACTATGATTTAAACTGATTTTGTGATGGACTGTGATTTTCTTTTTCCCTGTGGTGTTTAATTTGTTGCCTGTTTAACTCCATTGACCATGCACGTTGATAGACCACTTCCTGAAAACCGTTACCCAGGTGCCGATGCACCTCCATGGCACAACCAATAATTTTTGCGGTTAATTTACTTTCAGGATATTCCTCTTTAATCAAAGTCTTCATAGCAATCAATAAAAATCATAGTTCAGACTACTCTCATCTCCGTATCGGGACTGAGTTGTTTGAGTAATTGTTTGACGTTTTCTTTGGCGGTGTCGCTGGCGAAAGAGCTGTCGCGGAAAACGATGCGCAAAGGTTGTTCGTTGGCGACTTCTTTGGCAAAGGCTTCGTTGATGCCGGCATCGAAACAACAGTAAAGGCTATTGGCGGCTACTTTGTAAATGGTTTTACCGGACAGCTTCAACTCCTCGATTTTTAACGATAGCGGCAAGCCCCAATCCAGCATGACTTGCGTAACCAAATCCATGGCGGTGCGCCCGGGTTTGAGGTTATCGGCAAACAGATCGAGGTTATTTTGCTTGTAATCCTGCGGGCGGTAATAGACGTCCTGCATGTTGGAGGAGTCGAGGCGGAAGACTCTAAATCCAATGTCTGAACCCTGATTTTTAGGATTAACCGGATTTCCATGATTTTCGAAATCGAGTTTTCCGGCTTCTGTTTTTTGTTTCGCTTCCCATTCTTCTTTTATTTTCATACCGGCGCGACGGATGCGTTCTTTGCCAATTTCGCAAATGGTTTTGTAGCCTGCTTTGTATGCCTCGCTTTTTTCGTCGGTTTGCTCAGGCAACTGCACCATAATAAATTTGCGGTTACCCCCATCTTCAGCGTTGAGCTGCATGACGGCGTGGGCGGTGGTGGCGGAGCCGGAGAAGAAGTCGAGAATGATGTCATCTTTCTGAACAGATATCTGTAAAATCCGTTTTAATAACCCTGTCGGCTTTGGATTATCAAAGGGAGCAGAAGTCTCAAATAATTTTTTTAGTTCCTTTCTTGAGCTATCAGTATGACCAACTTCTTCATATGACCAATATGAATTTGGAACGACTCCTTGTTGAACCTCCGACAAATACCGTTTCAATTGAGGAGCACCTTGACCATCTTGCCCAAAGAAAACTCGATTTTCCTTTATCCAGTTTTTCATCCGCTCTTCACTTGTTAGCCAACATCGACCTTGTGTAGGCTTATATGCTTTACCTGTATTCGGATTGATAATATCATACAAGTATGACTCTGAAACAGTTTTTACAGTAAGATTGTCAGGTCTCCATTTGCCTTTACCATCGTTACTATCGTATTTGTAAAGGCTGTCCTGTTTTTCGCCCCTTGGAAGAAGATTGCGTTCAAATAAATCCGATTTCTGATAAACTAATATATGGTCATGCATCGAAGGTATGCCCTTTGCATCATTCGATGCGGCATATCGTTTATGCCAAATAATGTTTGATAAGAAGTTCGTCTCCCCAAACACCTCATCACACATTTTTCGCAAATTGTGCACCTCGTTATCATCTATAGACATGAAGATTACACCATCATCTGTCAAAAGATTTCTCGCCAACTTCAATCTTGGATAGATCATTGAAAGCCAATCAGAATGATAACGACCTGATGTTTCCGGATTTACCACCAACCTTTGATTGTATTCATCCCTTTGTCCACTTTCAATGAGTTCTATCTGCGCGTCTTTTGCATAGTTGTCTTTATACACAAAGTCCTTCCCTGTATTGTAAGGCGGGTCGATGTAAATCATTTTTATTTTGCCGAGATAGCTCTCCTGCAGGAGCTTGAGCACTTCGAGGTTGTCGCCTTCAATATAAAGGTTTTCGGTGTTTTCGAAATCAACCGATTCTTCGGGGACAGGGCGCAGGGTGTTGGTGGTTGGCAGGTTGGCCGTAACAATGGCTTCGCGCTTGCCCGGCCACTCGAGGCGGTAGCGTTCTTTGGTGCCTTCAATCACCTCGTGGTTGAGCTCCTGGCGCAGCTGGTCGAAATCGATGGCTTTACCACTATCGGTTTCCGTCACACAGTTGGGGAACAGCGCGGCTATTTGTTGGATGTTTCGGTTGACGAGGTCGGGTGATTGGAGGTCGAGTTTGTCGGACATATCAAAGCGTTTCGAGTTTTGTAATAGAAGGTAAATTTAGGAAAAAAGCGTTTATCAACTAAAAATAATCATGCAGGGAAACCCGGATGGTTTGCTGGTTTTTGGCTTGGTGGTTGCCGGATCGGTTGACAACTGGTCGTCGAGGGCTTCGATCGAAAGCATCGGTTTTTTCTTTTGGTTTTGAAACATACCCTGGTGAGAAACCGAGGTAAACAAAGAGACGTTCAGAAAAAAAAAGCCCATCGAAATGAAAAGCTGAACCTACAGCGCCACGTACCGGTCGGGCGAGAAGCTTGCCCGGTCGGGGGCGGCGAAAAACAGGTAAAGGCCGCGTTCGGCAGTTGTTCCCTCCGGCAGGCGGATCACTCCCCCGCCTTGCGAGCGTTGAATGCCACTCGAAAAAATCCCCTTGAACTGGTCCGCTTCCGCGGTCATGTACAACAGCTCATCCTGAAGGCGTGAAGCTGCCGGCAAGCCATCGTTCTGCCAGCTCACCCGGATTTCCAAGGCATCGTTTTCGTTCCGTTCGGCTTTCAGGTTAAAAGGCTGTGGCAATTTCCCGTCGGCAAAGCGCAGGAGCGAAATATCCTGAATGTTGCCATCCTGCCCGAATGCCGGTGAATTGGCCTTTAAGAACAAGTGGTAACCGCTTTTCCCTTCAGCCAGCTTGTTCCAAACGGGAACAATCACCTGTTGTTTGAAGCGCCTGCAAAAGGCATTCACTTCGCGAAAGCGTTGCCGGTTTTTCAGCTGCTTCTCCGACCACGAATCCTTTGTGAATACCGGCGCCGAGCGCACATAGGTCGTTTCGCCCCGCTGAACCACCACCAACGGGCCCAGCTTTCCGGCCACAGATCCTAATAGTCCTCCCCGTACCTTTGCCATAACATGTTCTTGGTTACTTCGTTTATTCGATGTTACTAAGATATTTCTTCTTCGTAATATAACCTAGTATAAACGCAGAAATAACGCAGAAGAAACGCAGAAGATCTGAAGATGGTATGGTTCAGATAAGGATCGATGTTTCGCTTAAGGACCTTATATCTTTTAGTTTGTTGGGTTGAATTCGTCCCATAGGGACGAACAGGACGGGAAATCCCGGGGCAAAGGCAACGACAATGACAACGGCACCATCAGCCCATGAACACTCCGAAGATGCAAATTATTTGCCTGGCAACCGCCGGGTGCAGGTGCCATTGCCAAGTTGCTGCCGGTCCGGATTTGTCCCGACCGGCAGGAGATAATTATCAAAGAGCTTTGGCAACCACCTCGGACAAAGGGGTTGTTGGGCGTCCGATCAGTTTCGACAATTGGTGGCCGTCGTCAAACAAGTCGCCCTTCGAAGCACCGGTGTCCCAGCTGGCAATCGCCTCGGCATAAACGTCAGGCAGTCCAACGCCTTTCAGAATGGCAGCATATTCAGCTTCCGGCAGGTTTTTATAGGGGATGTCTTTTCCTGTTTGGCGTGAAATTTCGGCTGCCAATTCCGCCAGTGTATAAGCGCTGTCTCCTGCCAGTTCGTAGGTTTTTCCGTCGTGTCCTTCGCTGGTTAGCACAACGGCCGCGGCTTCGGCAAAATCGGCACGAGCAGCCGAGGCAATTTTACCTTCACCGGCACTGCCCAAAAAGGCGCCGCCAGCCAAAGCGCCGCCGATAGAACCGGTATAGTTTTCGGTGTACCAGCCATTGCGCAAAATGGTATAAGCCAAGCCCGATGCTTTCAGCGCTTGTTCGGTAGCCAGGTGTTCCACGGCCAGGCTCAGCGACGAACGGTCGGCCCGCAGTAAACTGGTGTACACCACCGACTTGACGCCGGCCTTTTTAGCCGCTTCAATCACATGGGCATGTTGTTCGGCGCGTTTGCCCAACTCGTTGCCTGAAATCAGCAACAACCGGTCGATTCCGGCCAGTGAAGGCAGCAAGGTTTCCGGTTTCGAGTAATCAAATTCCCGGGCTTCGATTCCTAAACCGGCAGCTTTTCCCGGGTTACGAACTAAGGCCACCAGCTGACCGGCGTCAACCTTTCCGTTCAAACTTGCAACCACCAATTGGCCCAATTGACCTGTTGCTCCTGTAATTCCTGTTTTCATGTTTTTCTATTTTAGATTCTTGATGTTTGGTATTCGATACTGGATTGTGGATATCTCACTTCTCCCTTCTCACTACTAAGCACTTTTGGCATTTTCAATCCCATTAGTTACTTTTGGTAAGTCAAAGCTATTTGGTTAGTATTATAAAAACAAGAAGGCACAAATTGTTCATTAAGTTACCCGGAAGTTAGAATTACTCATTTGTACCAGATTATGGAAGAAAGAAATTTGAAAAATTATGCCAATGCCGATGCCTGCCCGGTTCGGAATGTGATTGACCGTATTGGCGACAAGTGGTCGATGCTGGTTTTGTTGTTGCTGGAAGAGGCAGAAGTGTTGCGGTTTTCGGAGATACAGAAACTCATTGAAACCATTTCGCAAAAAATGCTGACTGTTACCCTGAAAGCCCTGGAATCCGATGGGCTGGTGCAACGAACGGTTTACCCCCAAATACCGCCGCGGGTGGAATACCAGCTTACGGAACGGGGAAAGAGCCTGATGCCCCACCTGCACAGCCTTGTACAATGGGCAGCGGCGAATATGCACGACATTCGGGAATCGCGCCGGTTGTTTAATGCCGGGGTCGGAGGAAATTAAGCAGCTGAATCTTCATCGGGTCATCCGGAGCCAGCCAGTAAATGTATCGGCATTCCCGCAAAGCGTCGGTGTAAACGGCCGAATGGCTATCGGGAATTGCTCCTGGACGGTTCTCCAACTCAATCACCTTCTGCTTGAAACGCTTTTTCCTTTTTTCGTCATTGGGACACCCAACAAACAAGAATGTCCTTCCGGACAGGAGTTACTTTTTGGCTTAATCCAAAAAGTAACCAAAAAAATCAAGGCTGACATTCTCTTTTTTCGGCTCCTGACAATCTTAAAAATGCTGCTTCAAGAAGAAAACAAAGACAACGCTGGGAGCCATAAATATTACAGATGAGTAATTCGTTTTCAGCCGATCTCAATGTTGATCGAAGCGGGTGCGTTGGCCGTCAAGACTTGTCCCGATAGTTATCGGGAACGCCCGGCTGAGGGTTCGTATTGACAAGATTTTTGCTTCCCTGTCTGCCGCCATGCAGGCTTTTCATCCCCGCCTGACCGGACGGGCAAGGTTTGGAAAAGGAAGAGCCAGTCCGGCTTGAGGACAGGAAAAGAATGGGAGGCAGACCTTGGGAAGGATGAAAGGATGAACGTCGAAGGATGAATGGGGCGCTTCAAGCAGGCGTCATGGCAAATGAAGCGCAACGGAATGAAGCAATCTTTAATGACGAATGAAATTAGACGCAGATGACGTTAATAATATTTGATCGTTATGATTTAAAACTGGCCGCTGGCAACTGAAAACTCCCGTTGAAGCCGGATCCCGAAGGGATCGAACCATTGATCACCCCCAATCGAATTGGGGGACAGCGCATAATAAAAGCGCTCCCTCAACCCCGAAGCGGGTTGAACTATCCGGATTTGGTTGAACTCCTTCAGAGTTCCAGGAGGAAGCGTTCTCGTCTGCCGCCAGTAACACTGGCGGTGATGAACATGCAACTCCTTCGGAGTAGGGTTCACCATAAAAAAATGCGCCACCAAAGCAACAGATTCCAATTCCTGCTCGTGCTGCTTGAAACGCTTTTTCTCTTCTTTGCGGTCCATCGGCTTAACCGTTCTTCTGATTATTCAATGATCTTCTCATCGTGGCTGTTCACAAAAAGCATGGCGTCCACCTGGTAATCTTCAAACACCTGCTTCCGGGCATGTTTCAGGTGGTCGCCCCGGAAACCGGTAATCACCAGGCCGGCATCCACCGAAAGCTCGTTGATCCAGTCGCGGACACTGCGATCGGGCCGCTCTTCCAGGATTTCAATGTTTTTCAAGGTGATGGGCAAGCGCCCGCGAACGATTAGCTCCTGTAATTCCGCCTTACTTTTTTCAATGGATTCTTTGGGAGATACTTCAAATATTTTAATGTTCGACTTCTTCCAATCGGGATGGACACTGATGATGAAGGCCAGCAGGATCATCAGGTTGGCATTGTGCTCGTCGGTACGTTGCAGCCACACATGAATGTCCTTATAGGTGTCGATTTTCCGCTTGCCGGTCCGAAGGATGAGTACATCGAAGTTACCGGCATTCACCATCGCGTAGTTTTCAATGATCCGTTTCAGCCCGTCGGGGTCGTCCACATCGCTGTCGAAAATGAGCATGTTGTTTTCCATGCCGGCAATGCCGGGCAACTGGATGGCCTGGGCAATGGCCGATGTATAGGAAGGCGAAATGATCGTATCGACATACACATGGTTTTCGATGCGCTCAAATTGGGAAATCAGCTCTTCCAGGCTTTTTTGCGCTTCGGCATTCGACGATTTGGAGAAATAGCCGTGAATCAGGTGAATGAAGGTGCCAAAACCATACTTGTAGGAAAGCCAGTTCAGCAGTCGGAAAGCCTGCTTGCGCTCAAAGCTGCGGTCGGTAATGCAGATGGAACTCGGACGCCATTCCTGATACACCTTGCGTTTACGCACTCGCTGCAAATACACCTGTAAGTTCCGGTTGATTTGAAAGATGGCATTCGAAAAAATCAGCTCCAGGCCTTTCCGGTCGGAATGATAATAGTCGATAAACAGGTAAATACCCGACATGGCAAGTAAGGCAGCAAAAGCATACACCGTATCAATTTTGAACATGACATATACCGAGGTGATAAAACCAGTGAGCGAAAAGTACCAGCGCGAGCGGAACGAAGGCCGGTAGGAAGGCGATGAGCCAAAGTGGTTCAGAAATGAAATCAGGCACAAGGAGCCGTAGGTAACCATAAAGAACATGGAAATGATGCGGGCCACCGCGTTTACATCGCCGATGGCCACAAAAACAAAGGCAATGAGGATAGTTACCCAGCTGGCATTTACCGGTTCGGCCTTGCGCTGGTCATTGGCCTTCAGCCAACTATTCAACCGTTTTGCCGGGAACGATTCATCGACAGCCAAGGCCTGCAAGGTGCGCGGTGCCACCAGCACCGACCCGATTGCCGACGACAGGGTGGATGCCGCCAGGCCAATGGGCACAATGATACTTCCCCCGATGGCAATTTTACTCATGATCAGCTGATGCTCCAGCATATCGGCTTCGCTGGCCGAAGAGGCCAGTTTCCACGACACAAATAAATACACAATCATCCCGGTAACAGTGGCCGCCGTCGTTCCGAGCGGGATGGACTTGGCCGGGTTTTTCAGGTCGCCCGACAGGCCCACGCCTGCCGTCATGCCGGTAAAGGCCGGAAAGATGATGGCAAATACAAAGAAGAACTGTTCCATGTTCCGCATTTCAGCCGAAAACAGGTTGAAGGTGTTGTTTGCTGCATAATCCGTTTTGCCCAGGAAGAAAAACAGCAGCGACAGCGCCAGGATGGTCACCACCACGTACAAGGTTTTCACCCCTATGTTGGCCCCTTTTTTCAGGATCAGGAAGGCCAGCGCCGCCATAGCCGGCAGGCTCACCACCTGCCGGGGAAGTGCCAGCCCGTATTGGTCTTGCACCAGGTTGAACAGCATTTCGAACGACTCGGTGAAGGCGATGATGTAAAACGCCACGCTGATGGCCTGCGACAGGTACAGGGCAATGCCGATGGTGGCGCCAATGTTCAACCCAAACGAACGGGAAATGATGAAGTATTCGCCCCCGCCTTCCACCCGCTTGTTGGTGGCCAGCTCCGAAATAGCCAAAGCCGTCGGGATGGTTACCAGATGGCCGACCAGAATCAGCAGGATTACACCCCAAAAACCCAGGGTGCCAATGCCAAAACCAAAACGCAGAAAGAGAATGGCCCCCAGAATTGTAGAGATGGCCGTAAAGAAAACCGGAGCAGTGCCAAAAGACTTGATTTTATCGGTCATAAGGTTTTTAAATAGAATAGCATAAGCTACCGAAAATTTACAAAACGGCCAAACGATCCGGGAATTTACCTTTCCGTCCGGTAGTAGAAAAACGACTTACCGGAGGCCACATCGTCATAGTTATAGATTTCCCTGTCGGCATGGATTTGATAAAAGGCCAGCATGGCCACATCACCGGCACAGAACAAAGAGTGAATACACATAATGCCGAAAAAGAAATAGGCCGCCGGACTTGACCAGAAAAAAAGCCCCAGCGCCAGGCACAGCAGTTTGAGCCCCACCAGCGGGGCGTAGGCTACCAGCCGGAACGAACGGGCATCGATGACCTGGCGGTCGGCCACCACGTAAAAGACAAACTTTTTCCAGATGGCGCCAACCTTCAGCTTACGGGCGCCGGTGAACCAATAGGCCAGGGCATGCAACAGCTCGTGCAGCACAATCAGCACGGTAAACGAAAACACCACCGACAGGCCGATCCACAGCAAGGCATCGTTCATCGCCCGCGAAGCCAGCAAGATCGCTTTCACCAGCAAAAAAACAAACAAGGCGATCATGGCCACCTGGTAGGCCGAGAACCAGCGTACCAGTCGTATCTCAGGGGTAATCTGATCGAGGATGAACTGCCGGATCTGGTTATGTTCCACCTCGGCCAGCAATTCGAATTGGCCGCTTTCTTTCAGTTCTTCCGGCGTTAACGGTTTCATCTCGCTTCGTTTTTAAAAAGAAGGAACAGCGTTTTCAGGTCGATCAGTTTAACCAGTGAAGCATACATCAGTCCGGCTAACGCAAAAAGCGCTATTCCGGCCAGCCAGTTACCCATCAGGTGCAAAACCTTTGCGGCCAGCACCGAGAACAGCAGAAAGCCGGTCAGCTTCAGGATCAGCACCCAATTCAGCCGAAACCGGAAGATACGCACGGCCAGGAGCAGTTGGGCGGCTGCCATCAACAATTGGGTGAACAGGCACACCCAGGCCGCACCCAAGGCGCCGAAACGGGGGATCAGCAGCAGGTTGAGGCCAATATTGACGGCCATGCCCCCGGCGGCCAAGCCGTTCAGTTGTTTCAGGCTGCCGTTTGCCGTCAGCAGCGTACCGAAAATATAGCTGGCCGAGTTGCCTGCAAATCCCACCATCAGCAAGCCCAGCATGGGGGCCGATATTTCGGTGTGTTCGTGGTACAGCAGTTGCATGATTTCAAGCCCAAAGACATTGGCGGCCACCCCAATCAAGACCGACGGCACCATGATCAGCAAAAAGGCCAGCTGCACCAGTTGCCCCACCTTTTCCCCTTGTTTGATCATCCGCGAAAACATGGGCAGCAGCAAGCCTGCAAATAAAACACCCAACATGGTAAAGGCATCCATCAGCCGGAAAGCCTGCGCATAAATGCCCACCTGTTCTTTCCCGGTTTCGGGTAGCAAGCGCTCCAGTAACACCGCGTTGGTGCGAAAGTAGATCGACATCAGTAAAATCAGCAGGGCAAAGGGCCAGCTTTTCCGGATGAACACCACGAACAGGCGCCGGTCGAAATTCAGCCGAACGCGTCCCGAGTAGCGCAGCAACACGACAAAGGTAACGAGCGCTGCCATCAGATAGGCCAGGGTTTGGGCATACACAAACCACGCGATGGTGAAATTGCCGCCAAACCAGTTGGTAAACAGCAGGGCGCTGCACAACACGATCATCAGGACGCGGTCGAGCACCGACAGCAGGCTATCGGTGCGAAACAGATGCAAGCCGCTGATGTTGGAGCGCAGGAAGAGGGTGAACGAGGCCAGAAACTGGCTCACGATCAAAAAGAAAAGCAAGTGGAATTGTTGCCGGTCATATCCAATCAACAGGGCCAAGCTTAGGCTGACCAAGGTATAGCCAATGGCCAGCAAGAATTTCAGGCTGACCAGGTTGCCCAGGTATTTGCGCAACAAATGGCTGTGCCGGGCCATATTGCGGTTGTTGAAATTGGTGATGCCCAGGTCGAGGAACATGTTCAGCACCAGGGAGAAGTTAAACAGCGAAAAATACAAGCCGTAACTTTCGGCCCCCACTACATTTTGCACGGTCCGGTCGATCCCGAAAATCCAGAATGGCTTGATCAAACCATTCAGCAACAACAATAAAAACAAATTGGTGACAAACTTCCGCTTCAACGTCCTGAATATATTTAGCCTATTTATCCGGTTAAAAGTACGCAATTTTTAAGCAGACTTCTTTACTTTTGGACGAAATCAACCACGAGGGGCCCGTATGGTTATTGCTGTCAACACCCGCTTATTGCAACAGGGAAAACTGGAAGGAACCGGCTGGTTTCTGTATGAAACCTTGCAGCGCATCGCCCGCCACCATCCGGAGCACCGGTTCCTGTTTATCTTCGACCGCCCCTACGATCCGGAATTTATTTTTTCGGACAACATTACCCCGGTGGTAGTGCCGCCCCCAACCCGCCACCCCTTGTTGTGGTATGTCTGGTTTCAATGGCAGGTTCCGCGTGTGTTGCGGAAATACAACGCCGACCTGTTTTTGTCGCCCGATGGCTATTTATCGCTGAACACAACGGTGAAACAGCTGGCCGTGATCCACGACCTCAACTTTGTACACCGCCCGCAGGATTTGCCCTGGCTGACCGCATGGTATTACAACTATTTTTTCCCGAAGTTTGCCCGGCGGGCAACGCGCATAGCCACCGTTTCGATGTATTCGAAAGAAGATCTGGTTCGGAGCTATCGCATCAATCCCATCAAGATCGATGTGGTTTACAACGGCGTGAATACGCGGTTCATGCCGACGATTGGGGAGGAGCAGCTTAAAACCCGAAAAACATACACCGAAGGCAAGCCCTACTTTTTGTATGTCGGCTCGCTGCACCCCCGCAAAAATATTCCCGGGTTGCTCCGGGCCTTCGATGCCTTCCGAAAACGCAGCGACAAGGATTTCAAACTCGTGATTGCCGGGGGTGAGCTATTTAAAACCGCTAGCATTCGCAAAACACATAAAGCCATGCACGATCCGGGCGAGGTAGTTTTCACCGGAAGATTAACGTCCGAAGAGCTTCACCAGGTGTTAGGAGCAGCCTTTTCGCTTATTTTTGTGCCGTATTTCGAAGGATTTGGCTTGCCCGTGGTAGAAGCGATGCGCGCCGGGGTGCCGGTAATTTGTTCCAATACCAGTTCCCTGCCCGAGGTGGGTGGCGAGGCGGTTTTGTATGTTGAGCCGTTCGCAGATCATGAAATCACCGCTGCGATGAATCGGATAGTCGATGACCCGGAACTCCGACAAAAACTGATTGAAAAAGGCCGGTTACAACAACAGCAATTCAGCTGGGACCAAACGGCTGAACGGCTCTGGGAAAGCATCCAAGCTTGCTTCGGTGAGTAACGAGTCGTGAGTCGGGAGAAAAACCCGAAACTTCCACTCCTCCCGCCGACAATCTTTACATAGCAGCTTCCTATCGAACACCCGCTACGCCTCCCGCTCCGTGGCCCCTAACGCCGGGTTGCTACCTTGCCTTTTCCTTCAGTGTCATTTTGCCAGTGTTCATCAACGTTTCGATAAATAACATCAGCCGTCTGCGAGGTTTGTTTGCACCTAACAAACGGCAGTATCATTAACATTGCCTGCACCGGAAATTTCATCATTTTTCTGATACTTTAAAATGTTATCCTAATAGACCAATGTTTGAACGGAGTGGGCCGGAATTTCCAAATCGGCCTTAAAACCGTCAACATACAAGACGTATTTCATCGTTTCATCGGCCTTGTTCATCACCACCGTGACAAGCTGCCCGTCGGCACTTACAAATGAAGTGCTTAGCAAGTCTGAATAGCTGGAGGCAGAACTCACACGTTTGTCCCCCGGCTTGATAAATCGGGAAAAATGACCGATAAAATAATACGATGGAGTGAAAATGAGCTCGTTGGTGCGCGTGTCGGCATGAACCGGGGCAAAACAGAAGTTGCCCACATGGTTGGGTCCGCCGTTTTCGTCGAGCAGAATGTTCCAGTCGGTCCAGCCAACGGTTCCGTTGTTGAAATCGTTGATCATCGACTCGCCGTAGCGTTCACCGTTTGTCCAGCGTTGGTAGCCTTCCTGGCTGAACCGTTCGTTGCAGCCTTCGGTAAACAGCAGTTGTTTGTCGGGAAAAGCTTCTGCCACGGCAGCCAGATTTTTCCACATCGCATCCCCGCCCCGCCAGGTTTCGTACCAGTGAAAGCCAACTCCCCAGACGTATTTTGCCACTTCGGGGTCGCCCAAAATGGTATTGGCACGGTCAACAATCAGGTCGCGGTTATGATCCCAAACCGTGATTTTTTTGTCGCCCATCCCTGCTTTTTCGAGAGTCGGCCCAAGGTAGTTTTTCAGGAAGTCGCGTTCATCGGCAGCCGTATAAATGCACGATTCCCAGGTTTGGGTGGCCATCGGTTCGTTCTGGATGGTCAATCCCCAAATCGGAAGCCCTTCTTTCTCGTACTCCTGAATAAACCGGACGTAGTAGTTTGCCCAACTCTGGTAAAATTCAGGGAGCAGATTGCCTCCGCGCAGCATGTTATTGTTGTCTTTCATAAACGCGGGAGGGCTCCAGGGACTGACATACAGCGTCATATTTCCGCCCGCTTCAGCAATCGCCCGCTTCATCATCGGGATACGAAACTCACGGTCGTGCGCAATGTCGAACGACTTCAACTCCTTATCGCCCTCTTCAATATAAGTATAACTTCCCGGGCTGAAGTCGCAACTGTGAATGGTAGTGCGCATCAGCGAATAGCGAATGCCGTCGTTTCCGTAATAGGCTTCTATCAGTTGCTGCTGTTGCTCGGCCGGAAGTTTGGCAAACACCTCGGCCGAGGCATCAGTAATGGCTCCGCCAATGCCGAGCATGGTCTGGAACGTTTTGTTTGGGTTGACAAAAACGGAATTCTGGGTTTCCAGAGGCTGGCTGGCTGGGCTGAAGGAATAAGTGCCCGTCGGGGTCAACCTTAGGGCCGAATCCTTCGAGCTGGTGTAAACTTCAATTTTCCGGGCTTCGCCGCTAAACCCCGGAACCGGAGCTGCTGCCTGAGGTTGGGTTTCGGTTGTTGCCGGGCCCGAACAGCCCAGCAGACCGACAAGCGCAATAAGTCCTAAGCGATTCTGTTTCATGGTTTCATTTTTTGTGAATACGTTTGAAAACAAGGCCGTGTACACTGCCTGAACGACAAGCACACGGCCTTCGAATAACGACCCCTTTTATTTACTATTGTTTAACAACTGTCAGCACAGCCTGATCGTTGCCAGCTGACAAGTCGACAGTAAATACATAAGTCGCACCATCTTCCAGTGTTATTCCGGAAACAAGGCCGAGGTTACCACTGTCGCGGCCATTGGTGCCGTCGCCAACAAATACAATATTGCTGCTGGTTGTGAGTGCGGCACTTCCAAACTCACCTCCCCAGCCTTTTTGGTGGAAGAATTTAAAGTTGATAGCATCGGTACTGATGTTCACTCCTCCCACTACGGTCAATTGGTATTTTTTGTTGCCGATAGGTGCCATACACAAGGCGTTGTCGGTGTTCCAACCCACTGTATTTTCAGCCAGCGAAGGCTTGCCAACATTGTCGCCAATCACCCAGATGGCTCCGGTTCCGTCGGCATTCAACGAAGCAACCGAACTGCCGCTCATCGCTTCAATTTTGAAATACTTCAGTTTGAGGTTGGCCGAAATGCGGTATTTGCCGCTAATCGGGACAAAGCGGTACAAACCATCTTCCTGTTTGGTCAGGTAATCGGCATCAATCCACCAATCGGCGATGTCTTCCAAACCTTCCACCGTAATCTCTTGTGCCTGTGTCAAATCCATATCAATTTGGTAGTTTTCCTTATCCACCATATCCATTTTCTCACCGTTCAGCAAAATCTCGAAGAACGGAGCTGCGGCGTAGGTTTTTGTGTTGAAAGTCACCGAATAACTCCCGCCAACCGGGCTAACAAAAGGAATGGCCGTTGTAACCCCTTGCGTTACCGCGCCAGCTTCCCAGCCAAAAACAATTTCGCTGCCTTTGTCATCAAGTGCCGGTGTTTTAATGTAAGCCGGAAGGTCGGTCGAAGGAAAAGCAGCCGTAGCAGCATATTCGTTCGCCACGCCAGTTGGCAACATCGGGTACGAAGCATTATCCGTCACCAAAATCAAATACGGATATTGCGCCCGGGTAACGGGCACGTCGAAACTTTCAGTCACTTTTTTCAGCGTGGTGTTCACCAAAACAAACTCAAGCGTGGCCGTTCCGTCGGGAATATCCTGTAAAAAAGGAACTTCGATTGAACCGCTGTATTCTCCGTTTTCCTTGGTACGAATGGTTGTCCGCTCCACTTCCTCGTCGCCGAAATACAAAATAGCAGTCAGGGTCGACAGCGGCAGCTCGTCGCTCACGCTGACGGTAAAAGGCACCACATCGCCAAAATGAACATCGGCAAACTGGTTTTCGATTTCCATTACCGGGTTTCCGGCTTGTTCCGGTTCGCTCGCTTCGTCGTCGGTACACGAGATGAAGGCGACAAAGCCCAGAAATATAAGTATCAGGTATTTAAAGTTTTTCATACGTGTTCGTTTTTTATTTTTTCCATCGATAAGAAATCACTGATTTGGCCGGCACTTCATAGCTAAAGTGGTTGGAGCCGTCGTCGAGGGTAATTTTTTTGGCCGCCGAGGTACTGTTCTGCAAAACCACCGCATAAGTTCCGTCGGTATTTTCGAAAGCCGACAGGTAGAAACCACTGTCGGAAAAGCCCGAAGTACCAATGCGCACCGCACCGGGTTTCACCACCGACGACAAATGCCCGATGATGTAATAGTGCGAGTTGCGGGTGATGCTGGAATAGTTCGAGCGGTCGATATCCACAGCACCGTAGCAGGTTTGACAGCCGCCATCGCGGTTCGGGCCACGCTCGCTATCAAGCATCAGGTTCCACACAATCACCCCTTTGCACCAGTTGTTGACGGTACCCAGCGCCACTTCGCGCATATCTTCCATCAGCCTCACTTCGAGGTTGCGGCCGTCGTTCCAGGTTCCGATAGAAGTTTCGGTAAACAGCAGTTCCTGATCCGGGTATTTCGCGTGCACATCGTTCAGCTCTGCTTTGTCGCCGCCATAGTTGTGGTACGCAGCACCGGCAACCAGGTCATCGTCCATTCCGGCATCGTAAATCTTCACCGGATAATCGTTTTGGTCGCCCATATTGTCGTAGTTGTAGTTATGGTCGAACAGGTAAATTTTGGTCGAAAGCGATGCACTGCGGATTGCCGGCACGAGGTGTTTTTTCACAAACTCGTACTGTTCAACCCAACCCATAAACAGCGAAGCCGAATTGCCGCGGTTCAGCGGTTCGTTTTGCGGGGTGACCGAGTAAACCGGGATTCCCTGGGCAGCAAAAGCCTGAATCCATTTCACAAAATAGCTGGCGTAGTCGGCATAATAAGCCGGGTTCAGCTGGCCACTTGTCCACGAGTTATAAGCTTGCAAATCGGTCAGGTTGTTCACTTTCATCCAGCGCGGGCAAGTCCACGGCGAACCCAGGATTTTCAATTCGGGGTTGATGGCGCGGATTTCTTTCAAAATCGGGATGACATAGTCGGTTTCTTCCGAAGTCAATCCAAAATTGGCTATGCCCGGGGTATCGCAGCAAGTGTATTCGCTCAGTGAAAAGTCGGAACAGCCAATGGCAACGCGCACATAACTGTAGCCCATTCCCTCGCTTGGAGAGAAGGTTTCCGTCAGAAACTTCGTGCGGTTGGCCGCGGTCATTTTCATCAGGTTGTAGCAGGTTGAACCGGTTATGGCAGCTCCGAAACCGTCCATGGTTTGGTAGCGCGTTGCCGGTTCGAGCCGGATGGTTGTCGGCGACATGTTGCTTTTGTCGCTGAAATCGACAAAGCTTTTTTCGAAATCCTGGCTCCGGGTGCTGGTGGTCACGTAAAGGGTCACATCGCCCGATTCCTCCACCGGAACTTCAATTTCGCTGTCGTTATCGTCGTTGGCATCGCTGCACGAAACAGTTCCGAACAGCAAGGCCAGTACAATTAAAATCTTCAAATCGAATAAATTCTTCATCATCTTATAACGTTACTTTTTCAATGTTCACGGTGTTTGTATTCAGGTTGACGGTGAAGCGGTAGTTGGCCGATTCAACTCCGGAATCACTGGCAATGGTCCAGTCGTTATCGCCGGTAATGATCTGTTCGCCGGTGAAGGTGAAATTACCTGCTTTCTTTTCGTTCGCCCAGCCGGTATTTTCGAACGGTTTAAAGCCGGCATAATGGTCGTGGTCGCCCGGGGTGAAGAACGTTCCCTGGTAAATGCCATCGCTAACGCGGCGCAGCAGCACATAATTCAGCACGTTGCCAAATCCCCAACTGGTGTGCACTTTATGGTGACCGCCATACACGGCATTAATTTCGTCCGAGCTGACATTGGTCGGGTAGCCCAAACCGTAACCGCAAGCCAGCAGGTATTGCGGATATGCCGGACTGTCGACCCCAACAAAAATGTTTTTGCGTACCGGGTTGAAATAAATCGTGTACTCGCCGGTTTCACCCAGGAAGGTGACTTTCGAATCGGAGTTGCGTTCGAAGAAATCGGGGTTATAAATATTGAGGGCATCGCCCAATTGGCCGAACACGGTATAGGTTTTCCCGTTTTCCAGGGTGCGTGTCAGGGTGCGGAAGGTTTCGCCGTCCACATCCTGATCGCCAAATGCAGCCAGAGCCAAATCGTCGGCGCCCAAGGTGCTCCCGGTGCTTTCAATGTCAAACGCATAACTGTCAAACACAATCGCTTTGGTGTAGTCGGCATTCGCGGTGTAAACAAAGGCCGATTCGCCCTTGTCATCAATCATCGCCAGTTGTCCGTTCACATTCCCAAACACGTCGCCACTGTAATCGATGCTGTTATCGGCATTCAATTTTTCGGCAATCCGAAAGCGGATAGACGGGTCGAGGGTCAGTTCGGCTCCTTCAAACTGGTTGGTATTAGAGCTTTTAGGCAGCAATTCGGCCACAGCACCTTCGTCGGTAACCAGATAAAGCTGGCTGTAGCCGGGGCGGTTTCCGGTCAGGCCGGTGAGCTGCTGAGACGATGTTCCTTTCAGCACATTGGTGGCCACCAGGTTGACAACGACGGTGGCATTATCGTCTTCATTTTTCATCAGCGGAACAAAAATGGGCTGAGAAAGCTCGTAGCTGTCGCCGGTGAGCGGAATTTCGCCCGAAGCCAGCACGCGGCCTGCCGACACCACTTCGTAAGCCAGGGTAGTGAGCTTGGTTGCAGGATCGGTAATTTGAGCGTTCAGCGTAATGGAGTCGCCAAAGTTGAAGTTGACAGGACTGACACTGGCCGACTCAATGACCGGAGTCGATTCTTTTCGGGGGCCAAATTCGTCTTCGCACGAAACGAGCGACAGCGAAATGAGTCCGGTGAACAGGAAAAATTTATAGATTGATTTCATAGTTGACTCTTTTTAAATGTTTAGGCCATCGGCATTAATAACCAGGGTTTTGAACCAGGTTGGGGTTTTGGTCAATCACCTCCTGCGGAATGGGCAGGATGTACGACAGGCTGGTGAACGGATAAACTTGTGCCGGGCGGCCTTCGTCCTTGGCGTAAACAGCGTTCATCACTTCTTCTACCTTATCCAACCGAACCAAATCGAACCAGCGCTGACCTTCGAAAGCCAGCTCCAGGCGGCGTTCTTTCAGGTAAGCAGCGGTAATTGCCTCTTCGCTGGCCGATGCCGACGAAGGCAGGTTGGCCAACCCCGCACGCCGACGGGTTTGATTAATAATTTGTGCCGCCGCACCGTAATCGCCTTTGGCAATCAACGCTTCAGCTTTCAACAACAAAATGTCGGCATAACGCAACTTGATGATGCTGTTGTAAGCACTGCGGCACTTGTACATAAACGGATAGTTGCTGGCCGGGTAGTACACGTTCCAGTCGCACTGGTAGAAAACCACCGATTGGGCATAGCGCTCATCGCCAACTTCGGAGTTGAAGGCTTTGATGAGGTCGCGCGATGGGGTAATCCATTTCACCCAGGTGAAGTAGAAGGTCCAGTCGTTCAGCGGACGGCCAAACATCCAGGTTACCCAGTTGGTGTTGCCCACGAAAAACTGTGCTTCGTAAATTGATTCTTTGGTATTGCGGGCCTGGGCATCGATGGCTTTATTGGTTTGCGAGGGAGCCTGACCGGGGTCAGTGAGTACCACGCCAAACAGCTCGCTGAAATCGTCTACCAGTTCAAAACCATCAGCAGCCAGTTCGTCGGCATACTGAATTACTTTGTCGTAGTCGCGCAGGGGCTTTTCGGCATACACTTTGGCCAACAGCGCGCGGGCCACCGATTTTGAAAATTGTGTTTTATCCTGCGAATCATTGTCAGGTGCATATTGAAGGCCTTCCAGCAAGTCGGCTTCAATTTGCTGATAAATGGTCAGCGCATCGGTTTGCGGCGGAAAATAAGCCGGGTACACTTCCTCGATGGTTTCGGCAGTGATGTCGCCGGCAATGGTGGTCACCAGCGGAACGTTGCCCCAAATCCGTACCATATCGAAATAAATCATGGCACGCAAAATCTTAGCTTCGGCTTTATAGCGTTGTATTTCAGCCTCGGTCAGCGAGCCGTCGCCTACATTGTCCAAACCAACAATCATCCGGTTTGCCTGGGCTACGTTGGCCATGTGGCCGTTCCAATCGCGTTTCAGGTTGATGTTCGAACCTTCGATGGAATTGACTTCGAAAGGAGTGGTTTCGGCGCTGGGCGCACCGGCGTACGCATTGTCCGAGTGCGACTCACCCAGCAACAGCAAATCGAGGTACCAGTGTTCCTGCCCGTTTTTGTAGCGGTCGAGCAAGGTTTCGCGGTGCGACAAAACAGCCGCTTTATCTTTAAATATCACCTGAACGCTGTCCTCGCTAACCCCTTCGGTTACATCCGAGTAACTACTAACGGGGTCGTAATCGAGCGAGCAGGCAGCCAGCAAACAGGCCGAAAGAATTGTAAGAATATAGTTTGACTTCATTTTTTACAGTTTTTAAAATTCAACATTCAGCCCAAAAACAAAACTTTTACTGTGCGGGTAAGTTCCCCAGTCGATACCCTGAACGGCACCACTGTTCCCCCATTGGTTCACTTCCGGGTCCATTCCGCTGTACTTGGTAAAAGTCAGCAGGTTGGTGGCGGTAAAGTAGGGTTGAAGGCGCGACACGCCGGCCCGGTTTAGAATTCCGCCTTTGAAGTTGTACGAAAGGGTGACGTCTTTCACACGCAGGTAAGTACCATCTTCGATAAAATAGCTCGATGGTTGCATGTTGAAACCGGCTTTGGGCACATCGGTAATTTGGCCCGGTGTTCGCCAGCGTTCCAGCACCTCGGTCGATTGGTTTTTCAAGTCGTACATTCCCATGATGTCGCCTTTCGAGGCGTTAAAAATGTCGTTACCAACCGAACCCTGCATAAACACATTCAGGTTGAAGCCTTTGTACGAAAAGGTGTTGGTGAGACCAAAAGTAAATACCGGGTTCGGATCGCCGATATAGGTTTTGTCCGATGCGGTCACTTTTCCGTCTTCGTTGATGTCGCGGTACATCAGCTCGCCGGTTTCCGGATCAACACCATCGCTGATGTAACCATAAAATCCGCCCAGCGCACGCCCCGGTTCGTTTCGTACTACGCGGGTTTGGTGAAAAGCATCTGTTGTTTCGGCATCGTAATAGATCTGCTGCAACTGAAGGCTTTTCAACTTGTTTTTATTGAACGAGATGTTGAAATCAGTGTTCCAGGTAAAATGACCGGTGAGGTTGCGCGAACTTGCCGAGAACTCGAAACCGTGGTTCTCCATCTCCCCTTCGTTGCGCACAATACTGGTTGATGCAGCAGCACCGCTAGGCAGGGAAACATACATCAACATATCTTTCGTTTGTTTCGAATAGTAATCCATGGCAATGGTCAGCCGGTCGCTGAACAAGGTGGCATCCAAACCCAAGTTGATCTGGCTGGTGGTTTCCCATGTCAAATCCGATGTGCGAAGATTGGCTTGAGTAATCTGCACCAGCGCATCTTCATTCCCGGTTTCGAACCAAGCTTGCCGAACGATATTATACAGCTGCAAATACGAATAGTCGCCAACGCCCGACTGGTTACCGGTTTGGCCCCAGCCTCCACGCAGTTTCAGGTCGCTGATCCAATCCATATTTTTCATGAAATTTTCGGACGACAGGCGCCATGCTCCCGAAAACGAAGGGAAAGTTCCCCAGCGGTGATCGGGGTGAAGCTTCGAAGAACCGTCTTCGCGAATATTGAAAGTGAAGAGGTATTTGCTTTCGTAGTTATAAGAAAGGCGGCCAAAGAACGACATGATACCCCAGTCGGAAGCGCTTGAACCGGTGTTGTCCCAGGCTATTTTGTTGGCTGCATTCAGGGTCTGAATGAAGGCATCGCGGTAGTGCGACCCGTTGATGTAGCTTTGCGACCACTGCGAGTCGGTCCACGACGAACCGGTCATGGCTTCGACGTTGTGTTTTTCGGCAAAAGTTTTTTTGTAGGTCAGCACATTATCGAAGACCAGCAAAGTGTTCATGCTGCGGGTGTCCCAGGCACTTCCCCAGTCGTCGCGGTCGGTGCCGTGAACCGGAGGAGTGAAGCCGGTATTTTTACCATTACGGCGATCCAGGGTGAAGGAGCTTTTCAGATTTAACTCCGGAAGAAACGTGATGGTTGTACTGGCCGAACCAATCAGGCGGTTCTCGTTGTTCTTATTGTTTTTGCCATTTTCGATCGACTCCACCGGGTTGGTAATATTTTGTCCGAAAAACAGGCGGTTATACAAGCCGGTTTCCTCATCCATCACGGTGGCTGCCGTCGGAAGGTTGACCACGGCCAGCACCACGCCGCCACGGTTCGAGCCGGCCCCGGTAGTCACTCCATTTCGGGTATTGTCGGAATAAGACAGGTTAACCCCAAAGCGCATCCATTTACGCACCTGGCTCTCGATGTTACTGCGGAAGTTGTACCGACGGAAAAATGCCGAGCTGAGCACCCCTTTTTCGTCGAGATAACCGGCCGATACAAAGTAGCGTGTTTTATCGTTTCCGTCAGACACTTGCAGCTGGTAGTTCTGCGTAATCCCGGTTCCGTAAACTTCATTAAACCAGTCGGTTTTGTCGGTTGTTCCGGCAGGTATTGCTCCCGGACGGATTTCATCGATCAGTTCTTTATACTGGGCAGCATTCAGTGAGTGGATCTGGTTGGCTACATTGCTTACGCCTACCTGAACATTGGCAGCCACTTTTGCCCCGCCACTGGCTTGCTTGGTGGTAATCAGAATAACCCCGTTGGCCGCCCGCGAACCGTAAATAGCTGCCGACGAGGCATCTTTCAGAATTTGCATGCTGGCAATATCGGTTGGCGACAGGAAGTTCAGGTTGTCCACCGGAACGCCGTCAACCACATACAGCGGGTCGTTGCTGCCGTTAAAAGAAGTTGTTCCGCGCACGCGGATAACCATTTCGCCGCCGGGAGCGCCGTTGGGTTGGTACACATTCACCCCGGCTGCTTTCCCCTGAATGGCCTGAGCTGCCGAAATAATCGGACGCTCGTCCAGATCTTTGGTCGAAACGGTCGAAACCGCTGTGGTCACATCTTTTCGGGCAACGGTTCCGTAGCCGATAACCACTACTTCTTCAACACCGATCGTTTTATCTTTCATCACGATATGAATCGTGCGTTGGCCAAGGACTTCGATTGTCTGAGAAGTCATCCCGATGAAGCTAAATTCCAGCGTTCCGTCTGCCGGTACGTCAATGGAATAGCTTCCGTCGGTATCAGTAATGGTACCAACTGCCGTGCCTTTTACAACCACGGTAACACCCGGGAGCGGCGAGCCAGATTCGTCCGACACTTTTCCGGACACTTTTATCACGAGCTGTTCCGATTTTGTTGGTAAAGTAGTGTCAGGCACAATCAGAATAATTTTCCCCTTGATGTCAAAGCTCAGAGGCTCGTCTTTCAGCACGTCATTCAGTATTTCCAGGACTTCTTTTTCCGAATAATTGCCACTTTTCAGTTTGGAGTTTGCCAACAACTCGTTTTTATACAGGATGGAATAATCGGTGTTCTGCTCAAGGTAGGTAAAGATCTCTTCCAGACTTTTGTTTTTGAAGTCCATCGAGATTTTGGAAGATTGGGAATAGCCAATCGCACTAACCTGCATGAATGAGAGAAGGAGCAGCAAAGTTGTTATTTTCATAATTGTTAGGAGTTTTTTAAGCATGAGGCCAATGTGCAGCCTTTGCATCACATGTTTTTTTTCCATAATTTTGGTTTGCATTTGTATATTAAATTATTACACTGCGGCGAGGGTGGAAGGTAGGAGCTCCACTTTCGCCTTTTTTATTCTACATCAAGTTCAATTTGCCGATTGTCCACTATCCGGTATTGTAATGGCATATAAACCTTTAGTGCATCCAAAACCTGCCAGATGGTTTCTTCGTTTTTGAAGCTGCCGGTAAATTCGGTTTTATCCAAGAGCTTCCGGTCGTATGTAATGTCAACATCATACCAGTTTTCGAGCCGCATAATCAGCTCGCCGAACGGAATTTTCTGGAAGTTTAGCTTGTTCTCGACCCAACTGTGGGTTTGGTTGAGATTCACTTTGGTTATGTACTGCCCCTTGTCCGAGCTATGGAACATTTCACCCACCTTCAGGATGGTTGATTTTCCGCCGCTTTCCACTTCGACGCTTCCTTTGAACAAGGTCACTTCATCGCGGTTCAACATTTCGTAAGCCATCACATTGAACTCTGTACCGAGCACTGTTACGTCGCATCGTTTGGTGCTGACGATGAACGGAATATTATTGTTATGTCTAACGTTGAAATAGGCCTCGCCGACTAGCTTAACTTCTCGCTTTTCCTTTGAAAAAGACGGATAACGAATCGTTGAGTTAGCATTCAACCAAACCTCAGTTCCATCGGGAAGAATAACTTTTGACCTTTCACCTCTTGGTGCCTCAATCGTGGTGTAGCCTGAAATAAAGCTTTCACTTTTAAAATAAAAAAATGTGGTTGATAGGATCAGCCCCAGGATTAAAACTGCAGCAACTCCCGAAATCCAATAGTTTAGAACTAAGCGTGTTTTGCGTATCTTGGCGTTTCCGGAGCTTGAAATACGGTAGGATAACCGTCGCCAATTGGCCGCAGAGAAATGATTTTCTCCAGGTACCCAATTTCTTTTCAGGTAATCAAGACGGGTAAAATTGTCATTATCTTTCAATAACGCCGTGAACTCTTCGTATTCACTACCCTTCAAATTGCCCTGCAGGTAACGATAAGCTAGTTTATCAAAGGACGATTCAATATTCATAGTATAGATGTTATACTTCTATAACTCCAAAACCATCCTTTAACCCATCATTGGAAGTTGATTTTTTTTCAAAAAAAATTTCTCAAAACAAGAATAATTATGGCTAAAGGGATGTCATTCTGAAACTTGTCCTTGAAGGTTTTAGTTGCTCTAGCCAAATGTCGCTCAACGTTCTTAATGCTAATTTGAAGTTTTTCAGCAATTTCGCGATTTCTCAACCCTTCTATTTTGCTTAAAAGAAATACCTCTTTGCAGCGAGGGGGTAAGGACTCAATCGTCTTCTCGATCTCATTCTTTATTTCCTCCTGTATCAACAGATAAGGCTCATCCCGAACAAAGTCGATGCGATAAAGTTCCTCGAATTTCTGAAATGAGTTCAGTTCTATCTCTTTCTCGCTAATTACCTTCACAAACTTGATATAGTCCAGACACCGATTTCTGACCAAACGAAATAGATATCCCTCGATATTAACACTGGCAATATCTTGTCTTTTTTCCCACACTTTAAGGAATACATCCTGAAGAATATCTTCGGCCACCTGAACTTCCTTTGTAATCTTACTTGCAAAATCAATCAAGCGAGGAAAGGTACGATGAAACAACTCCTCAAGTGCCTTTGAATTACCCTCCTTAAACTGTTGGAATAGTATGCTCGACTTATCAGTATAATTTATCTCTTTACCCACTGTCAATACTTCATTTGAAACAAATATAAATAGTTTATCTTAACAATTGAAAAAGTGATTTTGTCCTTTCCGTATGATCAATCTTTTCTCGTGGCTTCACATATTCAGTGTTGGAATATTCTCACCGGTCGTTTTATTCCTATTATAATGTCATTTATTTGATATCTATCAATTTCATCAATGTGCCCGCGTGATATAACTTATTTAAGAAAAACGTAAACAGAAGGTTCCCTGCCCATCGTTTCCAACGACAAATTGTACGGCCACGATACATCGTGGCCTCAGGTACAACCAATAATAGAATCTTTCTAAATAAACTTTTGTTTATTATCCTGTTTTTATTTTCCTTAATTTTATTTTTAAGGATTAGAATTTCGGGAAAGTGTTAATATGCCAACGCATTCACCCTCCGGATCTTGTCTGGAATCCCCAACACGTAACGTGTTCAATAAAACAATTAATGTAAACCCTTAATGTATTTCTTCTATGAAAAACAAACATTTATTTTATTTTGCGGTGTCACTGAGTCTTCTGACTTCTTGTTCTAAAAACTTTTATCAGGTTTATCAGGTGAAAACAGATAAACAAATGATTGCAGAGAATAACGGTCTAATCTATGAAGATGATAATTGCGTGGTGGCCTATAACTTATGGGAAAGAAACGGCAATATCGGATTTCAGTTTTATAACAAAACAGACGAAAACATTCAGCTGGATTTGGAAAAAAGCTTCTTCATCATAAATGGTACGGCAAAACAATACTATCAGGATCGCACGTTTACCTATTCATCAACGATCAGCAAGGCAGCATCAAAAGGAGTTACAGGAGCATCTGCCCTAAGCGGGATCAATTATTTTGGTTTATTAAAAACCAATACCCTGGCAGCTACCTCGAACGTAAGTGCAATGACATCTTCTGGCGATGCTGTGTCATACACAGAAAAAAAAATCATGACAATACCGCCCAAAGCATCAGTAATCATATCCGAATTTGCGATCAACGATGCCTTGGTGCGCGACTGCCAATTATTTAAATACCCAAAAGCGAAACAAATGAATAGTGTTTCATTCAATGAAACAGAAAGCCCGATCCAGTTTTCAAACCGGATCACGTATTTGTTGGAAAGCACAGCTGAACCAGTTGTATTTGCGAATAACTTCTATGTTGCTGAAGTAACCAATATCCCGTCCAAAGAAATTTTTGACTATAAATATGACGAGTTTTGCGGACAAAAAAGTAGCGAAAAGATACCTTTTATGAAACCCGAGGCTCCGGACAAGTTCTACATCCAATATATCAAGGGGATGGATTCCTGGAAACATTAAAATAGACATACGAAAAAAGAGGAAAGCAAATAAAAACGCTTTCCTTTCCGCTACCCATTTAAGCGAAGCGGAAATAAGGGGTTCTCTGCTCGTCGTTTGTAACGACAAAAAACACACCCCGCAGCTGCTCGAATCTGCTGGTCGGGATTTGTATCCGATTCAACACTGTGCTTTCTATGTAATTTCTTTGTTACAGTCCCAATTTCTAACCATCAATTTATAATAATGGAAAAAAACAAAGTAAATAAAGATAAAATTTTAGAGGCAATCGGATTAAAACGTCATCTGGTTTGGAAAGAAACAAATACATCCATTTACGACAAGACTCAATTTCTAACCTATGTCCCTGTGGGCTACAAAAACTCACCTCTACGCGAGTTGGATGAGTCTTATCGCATGTTTGAGCTTGTGCTGCTGCACAAAATTACCGGATTGCGGGTGACCTATATCACAAGCGAAAACTATTTTGGCGATCAGGTAGATTACAATATGAAAGACCTGTTTGTCATTACAAACAGTGGGAAACGATTCGATGTAATCGGGGTAGATTTTCATAAACAAGTGTTTCTTACGCCTAACATGCAAATTCGATTCGAGGATATTAGCAAGCGTCAATAATGATAATCCGCCTACCCGCTACCTTTCATTTGAGCGAAGCGGCAACGAGTGGAACACCCGCTACGCCTTCCGCTTCCAGGCTAACAGCGATGTTGCTACCTGGGCTTTCCGCTATGCAACAGACCTTCCCAAGAAAAGCAAAAATCGTATGCAAATTGTATGCAAATAAAAAAGGAGCTACAATTTTAAATTGTAACTCCTTGATTTTCAGTGGAGAATATCGGAATCGAACCGATGACCTTTTGACTGCCAGTCATATCCGGTATTATATTTACAAGTAATGGATGTTTTTAAATATGCTGTAATTCAGCATGATGCGACATTTTTATTTATCGTTATTTATCTCTTTTTATTGATTTCTATCCCAAATGTTAGTACTTTTGTTAGTACGATTTGAAAATGTACTAACAAAATGAGCCTTCCTGTAATTACCCATCCGGAGCTAAATGAAGACCTGTTAAAAGCAAAGGGTGTTTCTTTGGTGGCCTTCTTTGATAATGTCCGAAAAAAAAAGGATAACACAGCAACCGTTAAGCTACGGATCATTTATCAGCGCTTTCCGAAATATTACACGACTAAAATGTCAATGGATGAAAAAACCTACGAGTTAATCTGTAGCGGAAGCAAGGCCAACAACATTAAAACAAAGCGGATTCACATTTACGAACAACTAAAAAAGGCATACGAGATCATTGTTGAAATGCCTGAATTCTCCTTTGAAGTATTTGAGAGGAAATTTAGCAATAAGCGTACCTCAAATAACATCTTCCCCTATTTCGATAATTACATCAAACAGCTTGAAGAAGAAGGCAGGGTCGGCACGAAGGTAAGTTACTTTTACGCAAAAAAAGCCCTGGCCGATTATTGCAAGAAAGATCTACTCCCCTTCGATAAGCTAACAGTTGATTTCCTGTCCAAATTTGAACGATCCATTGTCGAGGCAGGTGGTAGTCCCACTTCGGTAGGTTATCACGTCAGGTGCTTTAAAAAGCTCTATAATGACGCCATGCGCGACGGTAATGCAAAAGCGGAAAACTACCCTTTTGGAAACAAGCAAAAAGGACTGTACAGCCCACCGGCCCCGCGGAATATCAAAAAGGCCTTGTCAACTTCCGACCTGAAAGCAATCTTCGGTTATCAACCGGTGTCCGGAAGCTCAGAGCACTTCCACACTGATATCTGGAAATTCAGCTATTTGTGTAACGGGATCAATATGAAAGATATCTGTCTCCTGAAATACAAAAACATAAAAGGTGACAGCATTGAATTCAACAGGGCGAAATTAGCCACAACCAAGCGAGACGGCAAACCGATCCAAATTGCGATCATCGAAGAAACACGTCAGATCATTAAGCAGTGGGGCAATACACCCGAATTGCCCGATACTTATATTTTTCCTATATTAACAGACGGATTAACCCCCACACAGCAACAAGCCAAAATCAAGCAACTAACCAAACAAGTGAATAAATACATGAAAAAGCTACGTGAAAAGCTTGCGATCAGCTCCCCGATTTCAACTTACACAGCCCGGCACAGCTATGCAACTGTCCTTAAACGTTCCGGCGTAAATACCACCTACATTTCAGAAACATTGGGCCATTCCAGTCTTAAGACAACCGAAAGCTACCTGGACAGCTTCGAAGATGAAACCCGTAAAGCTAACACCAAAAAATTACTCGACTTCTAATTTGCCACCAATGAATATTACTGATCAAATTATTGAAGTGGCAGAATCCTTTCAAGGATTTCATATTGGCCGCATAAAAGATCAGAGTAGTTATCTTACTCCCGAAGGTCAACTTGAGTATTATAAATCTGAATATAGCCGTATTGCAAAACTTTTAAACGAGAACTTTAAAGATCAGATCCGAAAATTACCGCTGCGTGATTTGCTTTCATTTGATCGGTATGAAGAATTGGTTGACTTTACCCGACACTATTTCAATCCGATTTCAACGCACCGTCCAATATTATTTCAGAGAACAGATAATAAAATGGTTGTCATGGGGCCAAACAGACAGCCACATGTTTGTGAAAACTATAATTTTGCAAGGGATGATGAGAAAGGCAAGAAGCTTGCCGACTATCTGTTGTATGTTTATGTTCTCCTATGGCTTCGAATACGAATCGGATATGATACCACTCAGTACCCGGAAAAAGCCCACCTGGTTGCCTTCGAAAGAGATAACATGGTATACGTCCGTTACGATGACTTTCCAAATGGCGTAAGGCTATATTATAGTAGCACAAATAGCGATGCAATAATGCAAACTTATTGGGAAATAAAAGAATGTCGCAAAGGCAATGGCTTTATTGCGCCTCTATTAGCGGAATTGCCTTATTACACAGGGCAGGAAGCTCAGGATAAATTCGATTTCGAATGGTATAGAGCTAAAAAGCAATCACCTTTAAATTACCGTTGCTTCCCCAATATCAGAAATGTTCGAATTGTTCCGGATCCCAAACCAGATGAGTGTAAATGGGTTGGTGAATATTGTATTGACAAGGATGAACTGGAAAACCGGTTCCAAAGATTTACAAGGCTACTTGAAAAGCTACAACCAAACGAGCAGGAAGAATTTATTGTAAATACGATGGACTATTTTGAACGCTTTATAAAGACCGATTGCTTTGAAAAAACAATTCATAAGAAGCCGTTTGAAGAGATTTTGTCAAAACTGAAAGGGATGAGAGTTAATTCAGTAGTCCAGTCAGATGTCGATTTACTGGATATTAAGGGAATTGTAGATAATGACGTGAGGCTAAAAGACAGATCGGGCAAAAAGGTGTCAACTATCAATTTTCTTACTGGAAGTCAGAAGGAAAGAGAAGCTCTTTTAAGTTTTATTGTTGAAAACTACTCCGGTAAGAAAGGTAAGAGCATCGCGATAATGATCCAGGCATTAGAAAAGAATATGCAAATTGCCTATCACAAGAGAACAGAGCTTTATGCAGCCCTTAAAAACGACTTCGGGGATATTGGTGCAGATTCCGGAATTAATAAATTCATGACAACCACAATGAGAGAGGACAAAGAAATTCAAAAAAATGTCGAACTCCACGCAGAAAAGATAAAACAACACTCTGAAAATCTACCCAAATAGTTGTTTTTGTTTGTTTTAAGTTGTCGCAACTACAAACAACTGAATATCAATAAGAGCAAATACAATACGCTGTAAATTCGTGATTAAATATCAGGTCAAAACAAAATATTGTATATGAAAGAACTATCATTCGATTCCCTCCCGTTAGCCGTACAGGAACTAAACAGTCGCCTGATCCGCATTGAGCACTTATTAAAAGGCAAAAGCGAAAACTCAGAATCCGACCAGTGGCTCGACCTCGACCAACTGGTCAACTACCTCCCCGGTCATCCGGCCAAACAAACCATCTATGGGTTAGTCTCAAACCGAAAAATACCGTTCCACAAAAGAGGGAAACGCTTAATATTTTCAAAGAAAAGCATCGACTTGTGGATAGAAGAGAGCCGCCAGAAAACAGTCGATGAAATCAGAAACGAAATTTGAAGGAGGACCAGGCAATGCAAGAGTTTCTGAAAATAGCTTCGTCGATTAAAAAAGAGATCGAAACCCTTTCTCGGGAAGTCGAGAAATTGAGCAAAACCCACGCGCAGTATTTAGCCGAAGAATGGATTGACAAGGAAAAAGTCCTGCAGATCCTGAGAATCAGTTCCCGGAAATTACAGTCGCTTCGCGACAATGGCTCGTTGCCTTTTTCCCAGGTCGATGGAAAAATCTACTACAAAACATCAGATGTCGAAAGATTATTGAATTCCCGCTACAACAACCAGTGACGCAGACTTACCTGAATATTCCAGTCTCGGTTTGCATCTATGCCATCCGGCAGCAATGCATCGAGGAAGCCCAGCTATTTACTTGGTTAAAGCTGAACTGCAATCACCGTTTTTGCCTGACCAACCAAATAAGTTTCAGGGCCATCCGCGAGATTGGCATCACAAAAGAAACCTTACAAAAACGACTAAAGTGGCTTCTCGTCAAGAAATGGATCAGCTACAATTCAAAGTCCGAAACATATCATGTAAACAGCTTTCAGATTATTCACCGGAAAACGAATTCACCGATCTCGAAAGGTGTGCTTTGGGAAAATTACGACATCCGGAAATTTAAAGGGTTTGCCTGTGCCGGTATTATTGGCTACTATGCTAAAAGAAAACACTACAACGATACACATGAAATTAGGCTAAGGGATAAGGGGCATAAACAGGTCAGGATTAAAAAAGCGCGTCCTAAGATGAGCCTGGCCCCTGTATCCTTTAACCTTCCGCTCGAGTATTTGGCCAAAGCAATTGACCTGCCTAAGTCAACAATCCAGAAAATGAAATCAATCGCCCGGCAGAACTTCTTCATCGAAGTTGAGAATAATTTCGCCGAATCCAACTTATCCGTGTCGGAACTACACCAATTGCGCAGGTTTTCAAAGCATGCCATCGAACTGAAAAAGTTCACGCTAACCGGCGGTAGAGTGGTGGAGCAGCTACCCGATAAAATCTTTCTGGATATCAACTTCCGCAACAAGCGCAAGTTGAAGCAAACCGAACCGACAAACAGATACCGTAAGTAAAGCGATAGAAAAGAAAGATTGCTTCATAATCTTATGCTTACTTTATCCCTATTTTATTAAATTTGGGATTGAATTTTCACAATCAAAATCAACCGGCTCAGCCTTTTTAATACGTTGCCTCCAATGAACAGTGCGCAAATTGAACAGAACCTGCAAAAACTGGTGAAGTCTTTTACACCCGAAACTTTTTTATACGACTTGTTATTAGCTTATGGCCTGCCTAAAGCATCAATCACCCGCCTGCAAAAGGGCAATCTAAACCTTTCAAAAAATGAAGGTGAAATCTCTTGGAAGAAAAAAGTTTTTTTCAAAACCGTCCTCGATGCCGATTTGCACAAAACCATTTCGCGGTTACACGGTGAGTCGAAACACGACCAGCGTTTTGTGATTGTTACCGATTTTAAAACCTTACTGGCAATCGATACGAAAACAGCCGATAAGCTGGATATTGAAATCAACGAACTGCCCCGCTATTACGACTTCTTTTTGCCGTGGGCCGGAATAGAAAAAGCCCAACACCAAAACGAGAACCCCGCCGATGTGAAAGCAGCCGGGAGAATGGCGAAGCTGTTCGATGAAATTAAAAAGGAAAATGAGGACTATTCACCCGAATTCCTGCATCAACTCAATGTTTTCTTGTCGCGTTTGCTGTTTTGTTATTTCGCCGAGGACACCAATATCTTCGGTGATAACCAATTTACCAATGCCATAAGCTCACACACCCAGGCCGATGGAACCGACCTGGACGAGTTCCTGAATCGCTTATTCGAAGTGCTGGACACCCCGGATAAAGGCCGGAAAGACATTCCGGCTTACCTGGCGGCCTTCCCCTATGTAAACGGGGGTTTGTTTAGTCAGCGCTCACCTGTGCCCCGGTTTACAAGACGTTCCCGAAAGATGCTGATTGATGGCGGCGGATTGCACTGGAAGGACATTAACCCCGATATCTTTGGGTCCATGTTTCAGGCGGTAATTGATGTGGACCAGCGTGGAAGCCTGGGCCAGCACTACACCTCGGTGCCCAACATTATGAAGGTGATTGAACCGCTTTTTTTGAACGACTTATACGAGGCATTCGGCAAGGCAAAAGGCAACCTCCGCAAGTTAAACGAGCTCCAGGTGCGTATTTCCAAAATCAAAATATTCGACCCGGCCTGTGGTAGCGGTAACTTCCTCATTATTGCCTACAAAGAATTGCGCCGCCTGGAAATGAAAATCTTTCTGGAAATTGAGCAGCTAACAAAAAACCACACCACCAAATACAGCGATATTTCACTCTCAAATTTCTACGGAATCGAAATCGACGACTTTGCTCACGAAATAGCCCAGTTGGCCCTCTGGTTAGCTGTGCACCAAATGAACGTGGAGTTTTACAAACAGTTTGGCCGTACCAACCCAACCCTTCCCTTAAAGCAAGCCGGAAACATTGTTTGTGGTAACGCTTGCCGGTTGGATTGGGAACAGGTATGTCCGAAAGGCAAAGATGATGAGATCTATATTTTGGGGAATCCGCCCTACCGTGGCTTTTCACAACAAACGAAAGAGCAAAAAGCTGATTTATTCAATATTTTAAATTCTACAACTAAGCTAGACTATATATCTTGCTGGTATATTATTGCTTCAGATTTTATTAGTAATCATAATGGATCTAAATTTGCTTTTGTTTCAACGAACTCAATTTGTCAAGGCGAGCAAGTTGCATTACTTTGGCCACAAATACTAAACAATTCAAAAGAAATATTTTTTGCACATACATCATTCAAATGGGCAAATAATGCAAAACAAAAGGCAGGTGTTACTGTAATTATTACAGGAATAAGAAATATTATCAATAAGCCCAAATTTATTATCGAAAGCGGGCATACCAAATTAGTAGATTTCATAAATCCATATCTATCAACTGCAAAAGTAAAGGCGATCTCAAAGCGAAATAAGCCTATTTCGCAAATTAGAAACATGGTTTTAGGTAATATGCCTAATGATTATGGTGGTCTTCAATTTACAAGAGAGGAAAAAGATGAGATAATTTTAGATTATCCTGAAACATTTATCTTTTTTAAAAAGGTATTGGGTTCTCAAGAATTTATTAAAGGTATTGAAAGATGGTGTATTTGGGCAGAGGAAGAAGATTATACGAAACTTAAAACTTTCCCTCCTATTCAAAAAAGATTAGAATATATTTCTAAAGAACGAAGTAAAAGCAAAAAAGAATCCTATAATAAATTTGCAGCTAAACCACACCGATTTATTGAAATTCGGCATGAAAAAGGAGATGCTCTTCTAATTCCAGGAACATCCTCTGAAAGAAGAGAATACCTTCCAATAGGATTATATACAGATAATGTAATAATTAATAATCTTGCATTTGCAATATACTCGCCTGAAAGTTTCTTGTTTGGAATGCTAACTTCAAAAATGCATAATATTTGGTTGCGTGCTGTAGGTGGTAGTTTAGAAACCCGAATAAGATATTCTTCTGTTTTATGTTATAATAATTTCCCCTTCCCACCAATCTCCGATCAACGTAAACAAGAAATTACCCAATGTGTATTCCGTATTTTAGCAGAACGCGAAAAACACTCCGACAAAACCCTGGCACAACTGTACGACCCCGATAAAATGCCCGAAGGCTTGCGAGAAGCCCACCAGCAAAACGATTTGGTCATTGAGCGCTGCTACCGCAGCCGCCCCTTCGAAAGCGACGAAGAACGTCTCGAATACCTCTTTAAGCTCTACGAGCAAATGATTGCCGAAGAAAAGTCTGAAACGTTGATTAAACGGAAAAAAGGATGAACTATGATTAAGAACGAGTTCCCATTATCGGAGTTAACAGGACGAATTATTGGTTGTGCAATGGAAGTCCACAAAATACTGGGAAACGGCTTTCAGGAAGTGATCTATCAGCGTGCTTTGTCCATCGAACTGAACAAGCAAAACCTGAATCATGAACGCGAAAAAGAAATGCCGTTGCACTACAAAGGATTCGACATCGGCACACGACGGGTTGACTTTTTTGTAGAGAATGCAATCATGGTGGAGATAAAGGCCGTAAAGGGATTGGAAGATGTTCACCTGGCACAGGCGATTAACTACCTCGAAGCGTACAACATGCCAATTGGACTGTTAATCAATTTTGGGAATACCAGCCTGCAACTTAAACGCGTCATGAAACCGAATCCGAAAAAATCATAGTCGATCATGAAATCAGAAAATAATCATAGTTCAGACCTCATCATTTACAACACCCCCGATGGCAAAGCATCGGTAGCGCTTTATGCCAAAGACGGAAGTGTTTGGATGAACCAAAATCAACTCGCCGACCTTTTTGACACCTCTAAGCAGAATATTGGTCAGCATATATCTAATATCCTGAAAGAAAGAGAATTAATTGAGAATTCAGTTGTAAAGAATTACTTTACAACTGCCGCTTAATTACGTTAGTATGATTGAAGATAAAAATAGAGATTTTAAGAGCCTGAGAAAAGTAATTGGCAAAACTGCGGACCTAAAGAAATTGGCCGAAACATGCGTTTGTTTTGCAAATGCTCAGGGGGGCGAGATTATTATTGGTATTGAAGATAAGGAAGACGCTCCACCTCAGAACCAGAAAGTAGATCAGGAGGCCGTTAATGAAGTTGCCAGAAAGCTGAGAGGCTTGACTGATGGGGTTGGAATTGCTTGTTCCGATATTCTAACGCATGAGAATGGAGGACAATATTTCAGTTTGATAATTTATCCATCAACAAGAACAATAGCAACGACTTCATCCGGTAAAATCTTTATTCGGATTTCTGATAACTGTTTCCCGGTTGGCAGTGAGGAAATAACAAATTTGGCGGCTGAAAAATCAGCCTTCCAATGGGAAATAGTTGTAGCTCAAAAAATAAACCTGAACCATGCAGATAGTCAAAAAGTTGAATCGCTCATTAACGACTTAAGGTCATCAGATAAAGTTTCTGATTTTATTAAAACAAAAGAGGTTTCTGAAATTCTGGAGTTTTACCAGTTGTTGTGTCCGGATGGCTACCTTACAAATTTGGGGGTACTTTGGATTGGAACTCCCGCTCAAAGAGCTCGTTTGAGCTATCCAATTACAATGCAGTATATTGTTTACAACGAACGAGAGGAAAAAATTCGTAAAAAGGATTGGCATTTTCACCTGCATAATCCCAAAGAGCTTTTGCAAGAGATAGAAAAGGAGGCGGTTGAGCTGACTTATAGCACCGAACTTCCTGACGGATTATTCAGAAAAACCATTCGCCAATATCCCAAAGAGGTTATTCGGGAGTTGTTGATCAATGCAATTGCTCATAAAAAATACACGGTCTCAGGTGACATATTTATCGAAGTCTTCCACAATCGAGTAACAATTACCAACCCTGGAGGTCTTCCATTGGGAGTTACAAAGGATAATATTCTGCATGAGAGGCATAGAAGAAACCCTCATTTAATCCAAATTCTCGGAGACCTGAAGCTAATGGAAGGTGAAGGTTCTGGTTATGATTTGGTTTATGAGAAATTGACACGCGATGCAAAACCGCTGCCTGTGATTGAATCCGATTTTACCAAGGTTGCTGTGACAATATTCTCAGGTATTGTTGATCAGGATGTTATTTCAATCCTCGATTATATCGATCGTCATTTTCAATTAACACAAAAAGAATATATCACATTGGGGGTTGTTGCAACCGAGAAGAAAATCCTTTCAACCCAGCTTTCCTCGAAACTACAGTTGAACCAAGAGGATAAAATGAGATCGTGGATAGGAACTTTGGTTGATAAGGGTATTCTTGTGAATCAGGGAATAAAAAAGGGGACTGAATATTTACTGAACCCAGAGCTGTTTGCTCAAGCAAAGTTAGACATCATTCCGTCTCTTAAAACCCTGGAACCCTATAAACTGAGGGCGTTGATTGTCGAAGATCTTAAATATAATGGAAGCAGTAAGCTCTCTGATATACAGAAACGTCTTTCTGAAATTCCGGAAGAGGATGTTAGGAAGGCTGTATATAATATGGCAAAAGCAGGAGAGCTATCGGGTGAAGGCGGAAAAAGGAATAGAAGTTATCAGTTGTCTAAAAAAAAATAAATCAAAAATAAATCACGAAATAAAATACGTATATGCCTAATTATTAGTGGTTTATTTATTTCAGAATGTGATTAGATCGAAATTAAATCAATAAATAAAATGCCCGATATCGTAAAAGTCACCTATAACCAAACCGGTCAAAGTACCCAAACAAACCCAATGGGAATGCGCGATATGCAAGCCCGTGCATACGAAGCTCGCGATGCGCAGTACTTATTGTTAAAAGCGCCACCAGCATCAGGTAAGTCCCGTGCCTTGATGTTCCTGGCACTGGATAAATTGAAAAATCAGGGCATCCGTAAAGTAATTGTAGCTGTGCCGGAGCGTTCAATTGGAGGTTCATTTGCGCCTACAAAGCTAAAAGAACATGGATTTTTTTCCGATTGGACTCCAAACGATCAATACAATCTGTGTACTCCGGGTAGCGATGGCAGTAAAAGTAAAGTGCAGGCATTTCATAATTTCATGGCTAACGGCGAACAGATCTTAATTTGTACACACGCCACCTTACGTTTTGCCTGCGAAGAACTGGAAGAGCAACAATTCAACGAAACGTTAATTGCTATCGACGAATTTCACCACGTTTCAGCCGATGTCAATAACCGGTTGGGTGACTTACTGAAAAGTATCATGCGAAAATCATCAGCCCATATTATTGCCATGACCGGTTCGTATTTCCGGGGCGATAGTGTGCCGGTTTTAATGCCCGAAGACGAAGCCCGATTCACGAAAGTAACGTACAACTATTACGAACAGTTAAATGGTTATACCTACCTGAAATCCTTGGGTATTGGTTATCATTTCTACCAGGGCCGTTATACCGATGCCATTCTCGAAATATTAGATACCGATAAAAAAACCATCCTGCATATCCCCAATGTCAATTCGGGCGAATCAACAAAGGATAAACACAACGAAGTCGATTTTATCATTGATGCAATTGGCAATGTTACCAAGCAAGATCCCGATACAGGTGTCATCCATGTAAAGCGTCATTCGGATGGGAAGATGCTGAAAGTAGCGGACTTAGTGGAAGATAGCCAGCGAGAGCGGGATAAAATTGTGAGTTATCTACGCGGTATTAAATCCGTTGACGACATGGATTTAATTATTGCCCTCGGTATGGCGAAAGAAGGCTTCGACTGGCCCTTCTGCGAACATGCCCTGACGGTTGGTTATCGTGGTTCATTAACCGAAATTATCCAAATCATCGGACGCGCGACGCGTGATAGCAACAACAAAACACACGCCCAATTTACCAACCTGATTGCACAGCCCGATGCTGCCGACGATCAGGTGAAACTTTCGGTGAACAACATGCTGAAAGCCATCACAGCTTCCTTGCTCATGGAGCAGGTGTTAGCTCCTAACTGGAACTTCAAAACCAAGTTGTCCGATGATGATGTGGCTAAGCCCGGAGAATTGAAAATACGCGGATTCAAACAGCCTTCATCCAAGCGGGTAAAGGATATCATCGAATCGGACTTGAACGACCTGAAAGCAACTATCTTGCAGGATGATCAAATGCTGAAAGCGATGCCCGGTAACGTTGACCCGGAGGTCATCAATAAAGTGCTGATCCCGAAAATAATTCGGGTGAAATATCCGGAATTATCGGATGAAGAAATCGAAGAAATCCGTCAATATGTGGTTGTCGATTCAGTCATCAAAAACGGCGAAATTAAAGAAACCGGCGATAAACGGTTCATCCGGATGGCCGGTAGTTTTGTCGATATCGACGATATTCACATCGACCTGATCGACCGGATTAACCCGTTCCAAAAAGCATTCGAAGTATTGTCGAAATCGGTAACAACCAAGGTGCTGAAAGCAATTCAGGAAACCATTGAGGCAACACGCATCAAGATGGATTTTGAGGAAGCAGCGATTCTTTGGCCCAAAATCCAGGAGTTTGTGAGAACTTTCAATAAGGAGCCTGGCTTGAATTCAAACGACCCGCTTGAAAAACGGATGGCCGAATGTATCATTTATCTAAAAGAAGAAAAACGCAAACGAGCAGCGGCAAATGGCTAAAGATAAAGAGCAAATATTGGCTGATATTTTCAACAGCGATCCGTTGGGTATCATTAAAGTGAAACTGAAGTCTTCGAACGGAAAAACAACGGATGAAAGATTGCTGGCTTCTTTTAACGAGATCAATGAGTTTGTGAAAGCCAATAATCGCGAACCGCAGCAAACGGTCACGAATATTAATGAATACCAGCTCTACACCAGGCTTAAAAGTTTGCGTGAAGATTCCGGAAAAATTGACGTGCTTAGGGCAGCTGACATCTATAAACTTTTGCCTGCTGTTGAATCGGGTGATCTGGCAGAGCCTAAGCCGGAATATCAAAAGAAAAAGAAGGAGATAAAATCGCTTGACGATATTTTGGGAGATGACACCCTCGACATCTTAGCTGGCGATGACAACGGGCTGTTCGATCTGAAGCATGTTCCCAAAGAAACAACCATGCCCGATTATGTGGCGAGCCGGAAACCATGTAAGGAGTTTGACCAGTTTGAACATCTGTTTAAGGCTTGCCACACCGAACTGACTTCCGGTAAGCGAAACGTATATCCGTTCAAGAATGAGCAACAAATCGATAAGGGATACTTTTTTGTGCTTAAAGGTGTCATGTTGTTTGTTGCCGAAGTAGGCAGGCGCGAACCGGATGAAAACGGCAAAGTGAATGCACGTTTGCGGTGCATCTTTGAAAACGGAACCGAGTCCGATATGTTGTTGCGTTCTCTGGCTGCCGAGCTCTACAAACATGGTCGCCGGATTACTGAAAATGAAGATCGCCTGCTCGACAACTTTAGCAACATCACCAAAGAAGATGAAGAAGCTGGGTTTATTTATGTGCTACGATCCAAAAGCACCAGACCGGAAATACAGCACATTAAGAGCTTGTATAAAATTGGCTATTCCCGAACTTCGGTTGAAGATCGCATCAAAAATGCAGATAAAGAACCAACCTATTTAATGGCACCCGTTGAATACATCGCCGGATGGCAATGCTACAACCTGAATGCACAGAAGTTCGAACAGTTAATTCATAATTTCTTTGGAAATACCTGTTTGGAGGTCGATGTGTTTGATGAAAACGGCAAACGTCATACCCCCCGCGAATGGTTTATTGCCCCGCTGCCCGTAATCGAACAAGCCGTCGAGCTGATCATTTCCGGCGAGATTGTGAATTATAAGTATGATGTTGAAAATTCAGCGATTGCACTTCGTTAATTAATCGAATCTTTATTCAAATATGTCCGAACACCAATCATCAGATAATGTATACGCCAATGACGTCAATAGCGACATTGTTTTCGTTGGAGATGTTGAAAGTGGTCGCAAGGGATATTTTTGTTTGGGATGCGGTCGGGTCATGCAGGCTGTGAAGCCAAAAACAAGAAGGGCGTATTTTAGGCACGACGTTGAGGCTTCAAAAAGTGAAGGAAGATGTACCTATTCCGATGAAACATATCGGCATAAGCTTGCAAAGGAGTTTCTGCAGATACAGAAAAAAGTCAAAGTACCTGCGGTCTATAAATATCCTCCTCATGGTCAGGAAGGCATACCCAATCTTTTAGCTGAAGCCAGGTTTATTGAAGCACATTCTGTTGGCATAGAACGAACTTTCTATGAAAATGAGAATGGAGAAATAAAGTCTGGAACAAGTGACGATGCCGAAGGTAAATATCTTCTCATAAGACCTGATGTTACTTTCTATGACAAGGACGACAGGCCGATTTTGTTTATTGAGCTGGTTGCAACACACAAACTTACTGACGAAAAGATAATCAAAATAAGGCGATTAGGAATCGATACAATTCAAATTGCCGTTCCCAAAGATTCACCAAAGTCTATTAGTGAAGCTCTAAATCATACCAATCACACTAAATGGATATACAACCGTGAGCAAGAAGATGCCAGATACCTACCAATTCCCGTTTCAGATTCAGCGGGAATACAACCAATTGATGAAGTCCAAAGAAAGTTTTTCGAAGAATCTTACAAGTGCCGAGCAGCGCAAATTGGAAATTTCATACGAACAATTAGGAAATGCCTGGAATCAGAATATTACAGGCAAATTGAACAAGGTATTAGATCAGAAATATCAAGAGTTGAGGAAAATACAAGAGAACATCAAGACCAATGGTTCCGAATTTGCAATAACAGAAGAGAATCGCTTGCTTGGAAGTATTCAGAACGAAGAGAGAGTGTTAAAACAGAGGAAGGAGCGATTGATAAAGAAGAAAGAGCTTTTCACAAGTACGTTGAAGATCTGGACAGGAGATATAATAGGAAAAGAGAATCGCTTGAACGAAAAGACGCGGGCCTTCGACGAGCAAAAGAAGAGCTTGAGCGAGAAGAAAGAGCTTGGAGAGAGTCAACTCTTGATAAACCTGAAGACAGAATTGCAAAACAAATTGACGAAGAAGAATCAATTATCGGAGGAATTAGCGAAGTTAAGGCCGATTTGGAACAAAAAATCAGAGACTTTACTTCAACTCGAGAAGGAATTGAATCAAAGTTTAAGCGCCTTAAAGAAGAAGCAGTCGACAATTTTGAATGGAATAGGGAGTGTAAAGCAAACTCTGTCTGGTTGTTTTTATTAGATAACTCAAATTTACTTTTTTGTTGTCAACATCCAAATGCTTTATAGGAACCGTTTTCGGAACAGGCAAGGGCAGCGACCTTCGGGA
>JBFXGM010000008.1:0-144472 GCA_050178015.1 Mangrovibacterium sp. | reverse complement strand
TTTTTCTATTACCAAAATCACCCAAAACCCTTACAGAACGCTGCTTCCAGATCTCCCGGTGTAACCCGTTTGTCTCTCAAAGCGGGTGCAAATATAGAGAGCTTTTTTTGTTCTGCAACATATTTTGCAACATTTTTCTAATCTATTTTTAATGCAAAACACATACACACTGACCATCAATTCATTAAGGAGAAAACTTTTCCTACTTAAAATTTACCATTTTCTGGAAACAAAAACAGGCCACCCTAAAACCGGGTGGCCTGCCGTTGATTTATGTACCGAGGAATGTTATTCCATTTCGTATTTATAGGTGCCCAAATCGCTCAAATCTGAGGTGCGAATAAATTCAGCATGCGCTTTTACCTGTGCTTTTGCCATGCGAAGAAAGTTTTTTGCCGACTTCAGGAAGGACGGTTCCCGGTTACTATCCAGCACCAGGAGGTAGCTCATAATAATATAACCGGCCATTTCAACCATCCGGCGGGCATGAAAATCAACGAACTCATTGTCATCAACAGCCAATACCTTATTAACGGCATGTTCATAATCGTCAGTTAGAATAATCAACGCGCGGCGAAGGTGTTCCAGTTCGGGCGAAACCTTTTCAGCTTCATAAACACGGATTTGATCCAGGTAAGCACCAGTAGTTACACCACGGATAGCTGCAACAACCTGTAATTGGGTGGTCCCTTCATAAATAGATGTAATACGGGCATCACGATAGATCCGTTCAACCGGATAGTCTTTCATGAAACCGGAGCCGCCATGAATCTGGACCGCGTCGTAAGCCAACTGGTTGCAGAATTCGGAAGACATTCCCTTGACCAGAGGCGTATAAAAGTCGGCCAGCTTCTGGTATTTCTTCATTTCATCGCGTTCGTCTTTCTCCAGTTTACGTTCCTCTGCAATATGCATGTAGGTTTTATATACATCAACAAAGCGAGCCGTTTCATATAATAAGGTACGCGAGGCATCTAATTTGGCCTTCATTGTAGCCAACATTTCGTAAACTGCGGGAAAACGCATAATGGCTTTCCCAAATTGGGTACGTTCTTTCGCGTAGGCCAAGGCTTCGCGGTATGCCGCTTCGGAAACACCCACCGATTGGGCAGCAATACCCAAACGAGCACCATTCATCAGGGCCATTACATATTTAATAAGGCCCATTTTGCGGTCGCCCACCAGTTCGCCCGGAGCATCTTTAAATACCAGCTCGCAGGTTGGCGAACCGATGATGCCCATTTTGTGCTCGATACGCCGTACCGTTACGCCACCATCATTTTTATCATAAATGAACATGGACAAGCCGCGACCATCTTTTGTGCCGGGTTCGGAACGGGCCAACACCAGCGAAATGTGGCCATCACCGTTTGTAATGAACCGCTTTACACCATTCAGCAGCCACTTACCTGATTTTTCGTCAAAGGTGGCTTTCAGCTGAACTGCCTGCAAGTCGGAGCCGGCATCGGGTTCGGTGAGGTCCATTGCCATGGTATCGCCCTGGCAAACGCGGGTAAGGTATTTTTCTTTTTGTTCTTCCGAAGCAAACTCATTGATGGTTTCGGCACAGTCTTGCAAACCCCAGATATTAACAAATCCGGCATCGGCCCGCGAAACAATATCAGCCGCCATGATATAAGGAACGATCGGAAAATTCAGGCCGCCGTATTTACGGGGCAATGACATTCCCATCAAGCCGGCTTTATTCAGCGCTTGAATATTCTCCTCTGTCCCACGGGCATAAATAACATGCCCGTCAACCACACTCGGTCCCTCTGCATCAATAGACTCGGCGTTGGGACCTACAATTTCACCACATATTTCGCCAACCACTTCCAGTACCTTGTCGAAGTTGTCCATGGCATCTTCGTGGTCCATTGGTGCAAAATCAAACTTTCCTTTTTCGGAGAAATTCCTTTCCTTCAGACGGACGATTTTTTCCATCAGAGGATGATCGAGGTGGAATTTCAGGTCTTTATTATCGTTATAAAAATTAGCCATTTCTAAAAAGTTTTAAAAGATAATTACTTGGTATTCTTTTTATAATACTTGATCATTTTCGGAATGATCTCCGTAACATCACCGGTGATCACATAATCGGCAATGGCGTTGATCGGAGCTTCCGGATCAGTATTAATGGCAATGATCTGAGCAGATTCTTCCATACCGGCACGGTGCTGGATCTGCCCCGAAATTCCACAGGCAATATATAATTTGGGGCGAACGGTTACACCGGTTTGACCGATTTGACGTTCGTGAACTGCATAACCGGCATCAACAGCTGCCCGCGAAGCCCCTACTTCACCTCCCAATACAGCAGCTAAGTCGAAAAGCAACTGGAAGTTTTCTTTGGATCCCATTCCGTAACCACCAGCGACCACAATCGGGGCCGCTTTCATGTTCACTTTGCTTTTTTCCATATGCCGTTCGACGATTTCCACAGCGAAATCGGCATCAGTTACATACTTAGAAACATCGAGCTTAACCACCTTCCCTTTATATTTTGGGTCGAGAATTTCTTTTTTCATCACCCCTTCGCGAACAGTTGCCATTTGTGGACGGCAATCGGGGTTGATAATGGTGGCAATGATGTTGCCGCCAAATGCAGGGCGGATCTGGTAAAGCAGGTTCTCGTAAACCTTCCCCTGCTTCTTATCTTCGTGATCGCCAATCACCAGGCTGGTGCAGTCGGCAGTCAATCCGCTGTGCAGAGCAGACGAAACCCGTGGGCCAAGGTCACGACCAATGGAAGATGCTCCCATCAGAGCCACCTGCGGCTTTTGCTCTTCAAATAATTTTACGATGATGGATGTGTGTGGAAGCGTTGTGAACGGATACAAACGTTTATCATCAGCCACATATAATACATCGACCCCATACGGGAAGATTTGACTTTCAATTCCATCGAGGTTGTGGCCAATAGCAACCGCCTCCAATTTACAGCCCAACTCGCTGGCCAGACCGCGTCCTTTGGTCATCAGCTCCTGACTAACTTCGGCTACCTGACCTTCTTCTATTTCGCAATATACAAATACACTATTCATAATCCGGTTTAATTAGAGGTTTAACCAATGGTGTGACTTTCGATCAGTTCGCGCATCAGCTCGTCAATTTCGCTGTCTGCCGAAGTAATCATTTTTGCTTCTTTGGCCTGAAGGACTACGTTCTCGACGGTTTTCACCTTGGTTGGCGAACCGCTCAGTCCCAGTTCAGCCTGGTTTACCTCGATGTCGTTTACCGACCATTCCGGGATGTTCAGGTACGGACGGTCGTTGTACAGGTGAAGGTAATCTTCGTTGGAGTTTTGGAGTTCGGAAACCGTTTTGGCATGTTTGTACTTCATCAGCAATTTGGCGTTACGGGCGCGACAGTCGGGGGCCGATCCGTTCACGGTCATCACCATCGGCAGCGGGCAACCCACCACTTCCACACCCCGTTCCAGGCGCCGTTTCATGAAGATCTTTCCACCTTCGATTTTTTGCACTTCTTCCACATAAGTTACTTGCGGAAGTCCTAATTTTTCGGCGACCTGAGGCCCCACCTGAGCCGTATCGCCATCAATAGCCTGACGGCCGGCAATGATGATATCGACGTCTTTCACTTTTTTCAGCGCCTGGGAAATGGCGTAGGATGTTGCCAGCGTATCCGATCCGGCAAAAGCCCGGTCGGAAAGCAATATGCCATCATCGGCACCCCGGAACATTGCTTCGCGGATGATTTCAGCGGCACGTCCGGGTCCCATGGTGAGAATGGTGACTGTTGTCCCGGGAAAATTTTCCTTGATTCGCAGTGCCTGCTCCAGCGCATTTAAATCTTCGGGATTAAAGATAGCCGGCAAAGCGGCACGGTTAATCGTACCATCGGCTTTCATCGCGTCCTTGCCAACGTTCCGGGTATCAGGAACCTGTTTGGCCAGTACGATAATTTTGTAAGCTTTCATCGTATTTAAATTTATCAGTTCTATTGATTGGTTTGGCCAATCATCCCTGGTTATTCTTTACTACCGCACGACCTTACTACCGATAAAGAACGCCCAACCGGGACCGTATTTTACCGGATGATCACACAATAAGTATGTAAGAACTAGGATTGATTGGTCTTGCAAAGGCTTTCGAAACACGGCGGCATCTTTGCAAGGCAGGCAAATATAGCCAAACAGGAAAAAGAAATCAAGATTTTGGACTGGGGTGGAAAAACAGACAGAGCGTCCAAAACCTGAGAATAGAAGCACAAAATGAAATTTCACCCATGCCGGATTTGCTAAAAATCTTTGCCAACGCGGATTTAGAACAATCATCCCTATTTTTCAAAAAATCCTATTCCTGAAATATCCGCTTTTATTTATAATCATTTTAATCTGTAAACCCTGTTTTATTCAAACAAACACGAATCCCTCATGTCTAAATACGATGTTCTGGTATCATCCAACACAAAACAAACAATTAATGATACTTTTGGGCCTGCAAAATTGTACCCCGTTCAAAAAGAGAAAAAAAATGAAAAATGTAATGAAAGTGAGATTTTTTGTGTTGATGTTTACAGCATTGTTCCTTTTTTCCTGTTCGAAAAACGATGTCGAAGATAGTCCGGTAACGCCTCCTGTTGTGGATGAAACACCGGACGAGAATCCCGATACGACTCCATTTGCAGCTTTTCCGGGAGCCGAAGGGTACGGCAAATACACCACCGGAGGCCGGGACGGAAAAGTTCATTATGTGACTACCCTTCAGGATGATTATTCAGTCGGTTCGCTTCGCTATGCCATAAACCAAAGCGGCGCCCGCACCATTGTATTTGCAGTTTCGGGCGAAATAAAACTGAAATCGAACCTGACGATTTCGAACGGCGACCTAACGATTGCCGGGCAAACTTCCCCGGGTGAAGGCATTTGCATCCGCGACCATTCGGTAGTGGTGAATGCCAGCAATGTAATTATTCGTTTTATACGCTTTCGTTTGGGCGATGAAACAAAAACCGAAAACGACGCCATTTGGGGCCGTAACCAGTCTGACATCATCATTGACCATTGCAGCATGAGCTGGAGTACCGACGAGTGCGCTTCGTTTTACGACAATTCGAACTTCACCATGCAATGGTGCATTCTTTCCGAAAGTTTGCGAAATTCGGTACACGACAAGGGGACACACGGCTACGGTGGCATTTGGGGAGGTAAAAAAGCCTCGTTCCACCACAATCTGCTGGCCCATCACGACAGTCGCAACCCGCGTTTCTGCGGCAGCCGATACTCGAACAAACCAGATGAGGAAGTTGTGGACTTCCGCAACAATGTGCTTTTCAACTGGGGAGGCAACACGGCGTACGCTGCCGAAGGAGGTTCCTACAACCTCATCAATAACTATTACAAAGCCGGACCTGCCAGTTCCAACAAAGGCAGAATCGTTCAGCCGTATGCCGACAACGGAAGCAATGCCCAACCAGCCGGAGTATATGGTAAGTTTTATGTAAGCGGAAATGTAATGACCGCCAGCAGCGCCAACACTGCCGACAATTGGTTGGGCGTCAACATGCATAGTTCTTCCTTTTCTTCTTATGCTCCGGGAGTAACCCTCAATGATTTAAAGTTGACCGAGCCCGTGAACGAACCCGAAATTACCACGCATACCGCTGCCAGTGCTTTCGCGCAAGTGTTGGCTTATGCCGGGGCCAGTTTAGCCCGCGATGCCGTGGATATCCGGATTACATCTGAAGCTGAATCCGGAATACCAACGTATATGGACGGCGGAAACGGAAGCTCCAACGGTTTGATCGATACCCAATCGGCCATAGGCGGATGGTCGGCACTGGCTAACGGCGACGTCCCCACAGATACCGACCTCGACGGCATGCCTGACACTTGGGAAACGACCAATAAACTTAATCCGCTGGACCCCTCGGATCGCAACAACAAAAAACTGGATAACAGGTATACCAACCTCGAAGTTTTTCTGAACAGCTTGGTAAAAGTTGTTACTGAGAAGCAAACGGAAGCAGGAACTTCAAACTTTTAGCACCGGTAATAAGATTTTTAAGTTGATAAAATATATGAGGCTGTTTTCTGTTTTGAAAACAGCCTCATATCATTTGACATAACACACTGATAAATAGTCAATAATAGAATAATAAATGATCTTCGCCACCGAGTCATACCTGCTTCCTGACGGTCAAACTATGTTTTATTGATATGTCCTCCCACGTTACCTATTTGTCCTCATCGATGCCAAGTAATAGAACTATCTTAGCTGTCGCTGAAAAATGAGCCCTGTTAAATGTACACCGGCTGAACCAAGCCGAGACTACCCAGGGGCCAATAGTAAAAAGATGTTATAAAACCTGTTTCATAAGAGTACTATATACTTTTATTATTTTTGGACATCATCAAATAACTAAATCATGAAGAAGAATACGATCTATTCATTCATCCTCCTATCCCTGATCAGCCTCAGCACACTGGGACAAAGCAGCTTAACCCTGCACACCGATCAGGCAGAAACAAAAATCAACCGTGAAATCTACGGTCATTTTGCCGAACACCTGGGGCGTTGTATCTACGGTGGAATTTATGTCGGCGAAGATTCTGACATTCCCAACATCCGTGGATTTCGGCTAGACGTAATCGGTGCCTTGAAAGACATGAACATTCCACTGCTCCGTTGGCCGGGCGGCTGTTTTGCCGACACCTACAACTGGAAAGACGGCATTGGCCCAAAACACAAACGCCCTTCAATGGTGAATGTACACTGGGGCGGAGTTACCGAAGACAACAGTTTCGGTACGCACGAATTTCTGGACTTTTGCGAACTGATCAACGCCGAGCCTTACATCAACCTGAATGTTGGCTCGGGAACCGTACGCGAAGCTGCCGAGTGGGTCGAGTATGTTACCTCTGCGAACATCAGCCCGATGACCGACCTGCGCAAACAAAACGGACGTGAAGAACCCTGGAACGTGAAGTACTGGGGAATCGGAAACGAGAACTGGGGTTGTGGCGGTAATATGACTCCCGAGTATTACGCCGACCTTTATAACCGGTTTGCCGGCTATTGCCGTGGCGATTTGTACAGAATAGCCGGAGGCCCGAATGTGGATGACTACAACTGGATGGAAGTATTGATGCAGAAAACTACCCGCCATCGCCACCTGGTACAAGGCGTTTCGCTGCACAACTACACCTTCACTACCGGCTGGACGGACAAAGGTTCGGCCACCGATTTCGACGAAAAAGGATGGATCTCGGTACTGGACAATACCCTGCGAATGGAAACACTGATCAAACGCCACTCCACTATTATGGACAAGTACGATCCTGACAAACGCATTGGACTGATTGTTGACGAATGGGGCAACTGGTTCAATGTGGAGCCTGGAACAAACCCCGGTTTCCTCTATCAACAAAATACCCTGCGCGATGCTATGGTAGCCGGTATCAACCTGAACCTGTTCAACAACCACGCCGACCGTGTAAAAATGGCCAACATCGCCCAAACCGTTAACGTGCTGCAATCGGTCATCCTCACCAAAGAGGAACAAATGGTACTTACCCCCACCTACTACGTTTTCAAAATGTACAGCGTACACCAGGATGCCAACCTTATTCCGGTTAACCTGAAAACCGGGAAATATGAATTGGATGGTAAGTCGGTTCCTGCCGTTCATGCTTCGGCTTCAACCAAAGACGGACAGGTTTCCATCACCCTGTGTAACCTAAACCCGAATAAAGCGGAAAGCATTGACATCACCCTTACCGGACAAGATGTATCTTCGGCCAGCGGACAAATTGTGACCGCGAAAAATATGAATGATTACAACGACTTTGGTCAGGAGGAAAAAGTTACCCTAAAGTCATTCGACGTTAAAAAACCGAAAGATGGCAAACTGACTGTTGAAATTCCAGCAAAATCAGTTGTGCTGGTCCAGTTAAAATAAGATCAGATTTTTCATGAAACAGAAAAGGGTGTCCCGTCGGACACCCTTTTTTCGTAGGTTAAAAAATTATTGCTTTTCCCGGATTTCAACACGCCGTATTTTTCCGGAAATTGTTTTGGGCAACTCCGTCACAAACTCCACAATACGCGGGTATTTATACGGAGCAGTAATGCGCTTGACATGATCCTGAATTTCCTTTACCAAAAGGTCCGAACCGGGACGATATTCCTGAGATAAAATAATACTGGCTTTTACAACCTGTCCGCGGATTTCATCCGGGACAGCGGTTACCGCGCACTCCACCACTGCCGGATGCTCCATCAAAGCGCTTTCCACTTCGAAAGGGCCAATGCGATAACCCGAACTTTTAATGACATCATCAACCCTGCCAACAAACCAGAAATAGCCATCTTCATCTCGCCAGGCCAGGTCGCCGGTATGGTAATAACCATCATACCAAACGGCTGCAGTTTGAGTCGGGTCCCGGTAATATTCTTTAAACAGCCCAACCGGTAATTTTGCGCCGGTGAAAACCACAATCTCCCCGATCTCTCCATCTTCGCAAAGGCGGTCTTCGGGGTGAAGCAACTGCACATCATAGGCGGGATTCGGAACTCCCATGGAGCCCGGCTTTGTTTCCATCCAGGGGAACGTAGCGATAGAAACAACCGTTTCCGTCTGGCCAAAACCTTCCTTCAGGCAAATGCCGGTCAATTTTAGAAAACGGTTATAAACCTCGGCATTCAGCGGTTCGCCCGCCACGGTGCAATATTTCAGCGATGACAAATCGTATCTCGAGAAATCTTCGCGGATCATAAACCGGTAAACGGTTGGCGGAGCGCAAAAAGAAGTCACCCGGTACTTGCTGATCACTTCAAGCATATCAGCCGGAGTGAATTTGTCGTGGTCATAGACAAACACGGCACAACCGGCCAACCACTGACCATATAATTTACCCCAAACCGCTTTACCCCACCCCGTGTCGGCAACCGTGAGGTGCAATCCATTTTCCTGCACATTTTGCCAATACGATGCTGTGGTGATATGCCCTATCGGATAAGTAAAATCGTGAGCTACCATTTTAGGATTCCCTGTAGTTCCGGAAGTAAAATACAATAAGGAGATATCCGTATTTTCGGAAGCTTTTGCGGGTTTCACAAAAGCTGGGGCCGAAGAAATCCCGACAGAAAAATCACTCCACCCGGTAGGAATCTTCGGCCCGACAGAGATTTTCTGCTCCACTGTGGGCGACTCCGCCATGGCCTGGTCAATCTGGTGCAACACATTTTCGTCGCCCACTGACACAATAGCTTTTATTCCGGCGGCATTATTCCGAAAAACGATATCCTTTTTCATCAGCAAGTGAGTGGCCGGAATACATACAGCCCCAATTTTATGCAAGGCGATGATCGAAAACCAAAACTCAAAACGGCGCTTTAAGATCAACATTACCTTATCGCCCCGGCCAATTCCGAGCGACTGAAAATAAGAAGCGGTCTGGTCGCTGTATGCATTCAATTGAGCAAAGGTAAAATCCAGGTGCTCACCTTGATCGTTTGTCCAAACCAGCGCTAATTTATCCGGTTCCACGCGGGCGTATTCATCCACCACATCATAGCCGAAGTTAAAATTGTCCGGAATCACAAACTCCAGGTTTTCCTTAAAATCAGACAGGCTCTCAAACCTGCATTTTTTCAAATATCTTTCACTTAAAACCATATCTACAAATTAAAAAATCATAGCTAAAAATTCGGCCTCGTTCCCGTCCAGGGCTTTCATCCCGTGGGGCAATCCGGAATTAAACCAAAGCGAATCGCCCTCTTCCAGCACCAATTCCTTTCCATTCAGGACAACCATCAAACGCCCCTTCAGCACCAAATTGAATTCCTGCCCCTGGTGTTGATAAACCGCAATTGGTTTCGGTTCTAAATCGGGAGAAACAGTTACCACGAAGGGTTGGGCTTTTTTGTGGATAAAACTTTCGTTCAACGCCTGATATTTATATTCCTTGCGGCGTTCGGCCACCACTCCGGTTCCTTTGCGGGTGAGCGAATAACCAGCCATTCTCGGCATGTCGCCAGTAAGCAGCGCAGTGATTTCAATATCAAAAGTCGTTGAAAATCGATACAAAAAACTAACCGGAATGTCGGTATTTCCGGCTTCGTAATCTTTGTACTGGTCAACACTTATACCACAAGCAGCGGCACAACTGTCTTCCGAAAGGTCTAAGGCATCACGAAAACCTCTTAACCGATCGGCAATCTCTCGAATTTTCAGATCCATAATATGGGTGATTTTTGGTGTATTCGATTATAATTATTACCTGATGGATAAAAGTAATAATTTCAGAACAAAACGGAGGCTTCCCGGACAAAATCGCACATTTGTCAGGGAAATAAAACAAACAAATCAACCTGCAATGCGAAGGAGAAAAATCAAAAGGGATATCCAATAGCAAACGACAGATTAAAATGATCTCCCGTGATCGGGTAATTCCCGATAATGAAACGCTTCCCCTGAGGCAGAGCCGGATCGCGTAGTTTCATGCCCAAATCGAGACGGAAAATGAAGTAGGTGAAGTCGAACCGAAATCCGGTTCCGGTCCCAATAGCGACTTGCTTGTAAAAATTGTCGAACTGAAACAAAGCACCGGGCCGGTTGTCTTTGTTATTGATAGCCCAGATATTCCCGGCATCCAGGAAAAAAGCGCCTTCCACGCGTCCCACCAGGCGGTAACGATACTCCAGGTTGGCTTCCAGCTTAATGTCGCCCGATTGGTTTGGATAAACATTTTCGGGAGCCTTGTAGCTGCCGGGGCCCAGGGTGCGTACCTGCCAGGCCCGGATTCCGTTGGCACCGCCTGTGAAATATTTTTTTTCAAACGGAAGCACATCAAAGTTGCCGTATGGAAGTCCTACCCCTGCAAAAGCACGGCCCACAATGGAGTTGTATTTGTTAATAGTATAACCGTAACGGTATTCCAGGTCCGTTTTCAGGTATTGGGCAAAACGGGTATTCAACATTTTGTAGTATCGCGATTCATGATTGGTGAGCGAATCCATCTCCACCACCTCTTTTTTGCCAATCATGCGCGCGTAGGCAGAAAATAGATTTCCCGCCGCCTCAAACGACCACTTGAAATAATGATAATTGTCTTTCCGGCTTACCGACTGTGTGTTGTCAACTAACGTGTAGTTCATCGCCATAATCAGGTGATCGGTGAAACTGCTTTTGATGTACAAATCTTCAATTGAATTGATAAATTCCGGGTTAAATTCGTACAAATTCACATAATTGAAATCGATCAAATTCAGGAAATGGGTCCTGAAAGCCTTGCTTTTCCAGTTGTACCCAAACCGAAAGTTGGTAATAGTACGCGTGTAATCGGGTCGTCGCTGATAATTATACCCCAGCGTAAAACTCGTCTGTGGCACCTGAAAGCTAAACAAGCGCCGGTCGTCAAGCGGACTGAAAAACTTGGGCAACGTGAGCGACCCTTCCAGCCCAAACTCCCGGGTGTTAAAATTAAGTCGGCTTTCGCTCACCAGTGCCTGCTGGCGTTCAATGGCTCCCTTCAGTGTAACATTGAATATTTCGGCCCCACGGAACAAGTTCCGGTGCTGGTAGTTCAGGTTCCCGGCCATGCCCAGGTTCCCCGAGCTGTTGGTTCCCTCCACATCTACCGAAAACCCCTGGCGCGACAAAGGCGTCAACTGGAAATTGCAGTCCAGCACCCCAATCGAATCATTTCCAAGTGAGTCGACCACGTTAAAGTTCAAGTTCACCACTTTAAATTGTTGTAACTGGTTCAGCGACCGGTACGTTTTTTCCACGTTCCGCAGGGAATATTCCGTACTGTCTTTTATCCGGTTCAGGTTTTCGAACAATTCCGGTTTATACTTCAGCTTCTCCCGGAAGATAAATGTGTAAGGAGGTTCGAAAATCGTGTCGGGTATCGCACGATTATTTGCTTCTGCCAGTTGTGGCGGCACATAATCCGGATTTACACGGTAATTACGGACCACGAATTTCCTGTGTGCAACAACTGAATCAGACATTCCCGCCTGATCTGCATCGGCCACCACCACTGCTAAATCCACCTGCTTTGTATTTAAGCTGCTATCGGCCAGATAGCTGATATAGTCAGTCGAAAACCGGTAGTAGCCATGATTTCGCAACAAGGCAGACAAGCGGTTGCGTTCTTCATTCAGACGGTCAATATCAAAAATATCATTGACGCCCATCAACTGACGGGCAGTATCGGCCATGATCAATGGTGCCAGCTTTTCATCTTCAATTTGGTACTCATATTTCCTGATCCGGTAAGGCTCACCGGCCTTAACATTGAACACTAAATTAACTTTGGGCTTCCGGGCATGCTGAATGACCGTATCGGTAATTACGCCGTCATAAAATCCTTTATTCTTTAGATAAATGCCCAATTGTTCTTTGGATCGAACGGTTTGGAAATCCTGATAAATAACCGGCGCTTCGCCAATCCGCTTAAACCAGTTATTATCCTTCTTCTTCGACGACAGATTGTACAAAGCCAAATGAAACTTGAAAAATCCCAGAATCTTCAGGTTCTCTTTTTGCCGTACCTGACCTTTCAGTTCTTCTTTGTTGATGGACCGGTGATCGACCTTAATATCAACGTCATTCAACAAATACTTCCCTTCCGGCACATAGCGGGTAGATGAACAGGCTGCAAGCAGGCTCAAAGCCACAAGCAGGACCGGTAGCCGGTAGGACGATATGTTTAGATTTCCCTTCATAAAAAGTCTCTCACCTAAAAACTGATCGTTTGTGAAAAAATTTTGCCCGTTTCGACATATTCTTCCGGGCATTCCATTATCCCGCAAAACCGTTGATAAAAGTCAACAATACCGGGCATTCTGAATTCAGCCGAGAAATGCCCCCTAAGAAGTGCGGCTCCACAAAAATAAACACTCTGGATAGCAAACAAATCAAGCGGGCTTTTTATTTTTACAAAATGTTTAGTCAAACCAATCATGCTAAGTAAAAACAAAATCAGGTTCATCCAATCGCTTGCCCGTAAAAAAATCCGGGAACAGGAAAAAGTGTTTCTTGTTGAAGGAAATAAGATGGTGCTGGAGGCCATTGATGCCGGCAGGCAACTAATACTGCTCTGCGGCACGTCCGATTTTCTTGCTGAAAATAACATTTCTCCCAAAATGGCTGCGGAAGTTATTGAGGTTTCGCCTGAAGAAATGCAAAAGGCCAGCTTGCTGCAAACGCCCCAACAAGCGCTGGCTGTGGTAAACATGCCGGAACAGCATTTCAACCTGACAGATATTACACCGGATTTGACGCTGGCGCTCGACTTCATCCAGGATCCCGGCAATTTGGGGACCATCATCCGGCTGGCCGACTGGTTTGGGATCAGACACATCCTTTGCTCCGAAAATACGGTGGATTGCTTCAACCCCAAAGTCATCCAATCCAGCATGGGCGCCATTTTTCGTGTCGAAGTTCATTACCTGGACCTGGTTGAAACCTTGAAACAGGCAGCAGCTTCGGGCACAGAAATATTCGGCACTTTCCTGGAAGGTGAAAACCTGTACAAACACCCGCTGAGCAAAAACGGGATTTTGGTAATGGGTAACGAAGGCAACGGAATTTCGGAAGAAGTGGCCCGCATGGTGACCGATAAAGTCCACATTCCAGCTTTTCCCGGAGGCCAAACGGGCAGTGAATCGCTTAACGTGGCAACGGCCACCGCCATCTGCTGTGCCGAATTCCGCAGAAGAATGATGGATTAAGGCCGCTATCCTTCTACATTGCGCACCAAGGCTTCGGCACAGCGTTCCCCATCCATCGCCGACGAAGCAATACCTCCGGCATAGCCAGCCCCCTCGCCGCATGGATACAGTCCGCGAATGCGGATATGCTGCATGGATACCTCATCGCGCGGAATACGCAATGGTGACGAGGTGCGTGATTCCACCCCCACAGCCACAGCCAGCTCAGTGTGAAACCCACGGGCTTTGCGGTCGATTTGTATAACCGCCTCACGCAACCGCGACGAGATACGCTTGGGCAATTTCTCGTGCAGGGCAGAAGAAATCAAGCCGGGTTTGTAAGATGAATCGGGAAGGTCGGCAGACTTTCGTCCGGCAACAAAATCAGTCAGCCGCTGGGCAGGAGCAAACTGGGTATGGCCGTTCAACTCAAAGCAAAGCCGTTCCACGCTTTTTTGAAACTCCAGCCCGGCAAACACGCCCAAATGTTTGAACTCGCGCAAATCTTCGGGATGAATTTCCACCACCAAACCCGAATTGGCAAACGGTGAATTCCGTTTAGCGGGCGACATGCCATTCACCACCAGCTCACCCGGGGCCGTTGCAGCCGGAACGATAAAACCGCCCGGGCACATGCAAAACGAATATACGCCGCGGTCGTTTACCTGCTCCACAAACGAATAACTGGCAGCCGGTAAATACGGCCCGCGCACATCCTGATGATATTGAATGGTATCGATCAAGGCCTGCGGATGTTCTACCCGAACGCCGATCGCAAACGACTTGGCTTCCAGGTTTACGCCATTCCGGTGAAGCATTTCATAAATATCGCGGGCAGAATGGCCGGTAGCCAACAAAACGCCGACAAACTCAAAACGACTGCCATCAGCCAGCACCAACCCGCTACATTCCTCATCTCGGATAATGAGGTCGGTTACCCGGCTGTTAAAATGGATTTCGCCACCGCAAGCCAGGATTTGCTCCCGCATCCGGGTAATTACGCCAGGCAACTTGTTGGTGCCAATATGCGGGTGAGCATCAATCAGTATTTGCGGATCGGCTCCAAACTGCACGAAAACTTCCAGGATTTTCTGCACATTGCCGCGCTTTTTGGATCGGGTATATAATTTCCCGTCTGAGAAAGTCCCTGCTCCACCTTCGCCAAAGCCATAGTTGGAATCCGGATCGACCAAATGTTCGCGGTGAATAAGGGCGATGTCGCGTTTGCGATCGCTGACATTTTTCCCGCGCTCGAAAATCACCGGTTTGTACCCAAGTTCGATCAGACGCAAAGCAGCAAACAAACCTGCCGGCCCTGCTCCCACAATGCCAACCGGCGGACGATGTTCAACCGATCCGTATTGATATTGTACAGTATCCACTTCGGGTTCTTCCCCCACATAAACCATCACCCCCAAGTTAATTTTAATCTGTCGCTGGCGGGCGTCAATGGAGCGTCGCCGAACAACAATAGCGGTAATCTCGTCGGGATTTACGCCCAGCTTGGCAGCGACCAGTGGACGGTAATACAGTTCGTCCGACGCCTGTTTAGGGGTCAGTGATAAGTTGAAATCTTTCTTCATGAAAATCCGTTTCCGGTTGCTATTCGAAATGAAAACTCAGGGTAAAAACATTCGATGTCATCCGCTGGATGGCATGTGCATAGTAGGCGCGCTGGGTTTCGTCGGGCGCACCATCCAGGATGTTGCCTAATCCAAGACTGACTTTTAGCTCGGTTGACAGGCGAAAGAAACGCAGGTAACTATCCAGGCCAATGCCTCCTTCCAGATAAAAACCGGCGCGTTTTGTCCGTACCAACTCTTCACTGCCCGATTTTGAAATATCCAACCGCAAGGCAGGCCCGGCAATCAGGTACGGCCGTTGATTGTTCAACCGGCTCGATTTGTATTTGACCAATACAGGCAAGTCGATAAATGTTGCTTTGGTTGAGTAAAATTCCACATCCTGGTTACCGGCATTGTTGTCATAAACCGGCACATTATATACCAGCTTGCGTTCGCCAAACGATAATCCGGGCAAAACCCGCAAATCGAAATATTCGCCCAACCTCAAATTGGTAACAATTCCCACCGTCAGGCCCGGCACCAAATCAGGCATCCCGGCACGAATGGTGTCTGATGCAGTAATTTCATGGCCATCGGGATTTCCCCAAACTTTCTCAACAAAATCCGGATTATCGCCAATCGGCGACCAATGCCGCAATGAAAAGTCCATGGTATTGATCCCAATCGAAAACCCGAAATGAATTTTCTTGTCGTCAAAAGTGGTCAGGTGTTTCACGTGGGCCAACTGTGCAACGCCTTGCAAGCTGATCAGCAGAAATAATATGGCACTAATTTGCTTTTTCACAGGATTCGTTTGTACACTATTTCAAAACAACAAGTTTACAAAAATATTGTCTGCCTGTTTACCAATAATCCGACTATTTTTCGGCCAGGTAAATGGTGGCAATGCCAAAAGTGAGCCGGTACTGGCGATAGCTGGAAAATCCAAGCGATTCAAGGATGTTCAGAAAATCATGATCGTCGGGAAAAGCCATCACCGATTCGGGCAAATAATTATAGGCAGAACCGTCTTTGGATACCATGCCTCCAATAAGCGGCAAAATATGGAAAAAATAAAACTTATACAGTTGTTTGAACGGGAAATAGCGGGGCTTCGAAAACTCGAGGATGACGGCAGCGCCACCCGGTTTTAACACCCGCTTAAATTCGGCCAGCCCTTTTTCGAGGTTCTCGAAGTTCCGCACGCCAAAAGCAACAGTAATCGCATCGAACGAATCACTCTCAAATGGCATATTTTCCGAGTCACCTTTTTGAAAATGAATAACGCCATCCAGTTTAAGCCGTTTCACTTTTTCGGCCCCCACGCGGATCATCTGTTCCGAGAGGTCAAAACCAACAATTTCGCGAGGATTAATTCTGGCCGTTGCAATGGCAAAGTCGCCGGTCCCCGTGGCCACATCCAGCACCCGGTCCGGCTGATAGGTTTTCAGCAAACGTACCGCCTTTTTGCGCCATAACTTATCAATGCCCAAGCTCAACAGATGGTTTAGAAAATCGTATTTGGGCGCAATATTGTCGAACATCTGCTCGACCTGTTGTTTCTTATTTTTATCTGAATCCTGATAGGGAGCTACCGTCATTAGGCGTTGGGTATCATTTTATCAATAAAACCGTATGATTCGTCGTCGATGCGAATTTCACCTTTAGTAGCATGTCCCAAGGTGAAAAACGGCAACTTGGTAGTCCGCATAAAATCCACGAAGTCGTCCACATTCTGTTTGGGCACTCCAACAATCAGACGGCCCATCGATTCGCCAAACAGGAAAGCATCTTTGCGGATCTCGGCATCAGTGGTAATATCGAAGCCCAGGCCCGACGGCATGCCGGCCCGCAACAGGGAGAAAAACAAACCGCCTTTACCAACCGGACTGGCCGAGGTAATCAGTCCTTTGTCGATCAGACTGGCCATCACCCGGTGCAGGCGCACTTCCATATCAATATCGAAAACTGGAAGCGGTGAGTCGTCAATTTCGTGGTAAAATTCGAGATATTCGGATGAATTCAAATCGTCATACGAGTGGCCGATCATGAAAATATTGTTGCCCTTGGATTTTAGCTGATGGGTGAGCACCTTTTCTTTGTTGTCAACGCTGCCAATCATACTAATGATGATGGTGGGCGACACGGGCCCGTGAGCCGAAAAATAATCGAACCGGATTTTGCGGTCCGAAACCTTCAGCCCGAACTTGGCGCTGGCATTTTCGAGTCCCTTTTTAGCGCCCGAAGCGATAAACTGCCCGTTCGGATCGGCAATATTGATATGATATAAAAATGCGCTGACAGCCTGAGGCTTTGCCCCATAGCAAACCATGCGGCGTGCTGCCCGGCTGATCAGAATTTCCGTGGCTGTTTTTGGGTCATTCTCCAGATGATGATGGAAGGCATGCGTGGTCATCGACATGATCTGCCCACTGTCGGTGGTGAAAATACCGGCATCATCCGTATCGTCGTTGGCCAGGTTTTCCAGTTCAAACCCATCCTCGCTGAAATCATTGAAATAATTGACCGGCGCCAAATTTGGGTTCACCATTAGGTTAAAAACAATATCATGAATATCTTTGGGCTCTTCAATCTGTTCAATCGAAAAGACTTCTTTGTTTTCAATTACTTCGGCCATATCGTTTCGTTTAAAGCTTGAATAATGGAAACAAAAATAGTCAAGTAGTTGATTTTTCCATACCAATTAAGAATTTTAATTGACGAATGAATTTTAAAACATGATACCATGGAACAACCTATTGCCTTGATCACGGGGGCAACAGCCGGAATCGGACTCGAAACGGCCCGCCTGCTTTCGCAGCATAATTATGCCCTGATTTTGACCGGACGCCGGATGGACCGCTTGGAAGCGCTGAAAGAAGAACTGGAGCAAAACGGCGCCAACATTTACCTCCTGAATTTTGACATCCGCTCAAAGCAGGAAGTGGACCGGGCACTCGCCTCGCTGCCCGAAGAATGGAAAGCCGTGGAGGTGTTGCTGAACAATGCCGGGCTGGCAGCCGGGCTGGACACCGTATCCCATGCCGATGTGGATGATTGGGAAACGATGATCGATACCAACGTGAAAGGATTGCTGTACATCACACAAACGGTTTCGAACTGGATGATCGCACGGCAACGCGGCCATATTATCAGCATTTCGTCAATCGCCGGAAAAGAAGCCTACCCCATGGGCTCGGTTTACTGCGGGACCAAACATGCGGTAAATGCCATCAGCAAAGCCATGCGCATGGAGTTGGCGCCGCACAATATTAAAGTGAGCACCATCAGCCCGGGCGCAGTGGAAACCGAGTTTTCGCTGGTCCGTTTCCATGGCGATCAGGAAAAAGCCGGTAAGGTTTATGAAGGATTTACGCCCCTTTGCGCAAAAGACATAGCAGAAACTATTTACTTTGTGCTCTCACGGCCAGTCCATGTGAACATCGACGACATCCTGATCATGCCGACAGCACAAGCCTCGGCCCGCGACATTTTTAGGAAAAAGTAGCAAGCGGTAAATAATAATTAGTTGAAAACAATCAATAAATAATTAGAAACAACTAATAAATAGTTAGAATATATCGATAAATAACTGGTAACAACCAATATTTAATTGATTTCAACTAATTAATAAACGGAAATAAGTAATAGATAAACAACAATGAGTAATAAATACTCGGAAATGAGTAAAAAATGCGTGGAAATTCGCAATAAATAATTGGCAATGAGTAATGAAATGACTATCCCGGCATCGTACTTAAAAGAATTTACCAAACAAGTTTTTGAACGCATGGGATGCCCTCCGGCGCAGGCCGAAGAAGCTGCCGACTGCCTGAACCAAGCCGACCTGCGCGGCGTGGATTCGCACGGCGTGGCTCGGCTGAGCGGCTATATCCGCCTGTGGGAGCAAAAAAGGCTGAATGCCGTCCCGCAAATGAAAATCGTTCACGAAACCCCGTCAACTGCCGTGTTGGACGGCGATCTGGGGCTGGGACTGGTTACCGCCCCCGAAGCCATGCGCATTGCCATGCAAAAAGCCCGCAACGTGGGAAGCGGCTGGGTGGCCGTGAAAAACTCGAACCACTACGGCATTGCCGGTTATCATGCTATGATGGCCCTGAGCGAAGATATGATCGGCATTTCGCTCACCAATGCCAGCCCGCTGGTTTCGCCCACCTTTTCGAAAAGCCGATTTCTGGGTACCAATCCCATTGCGGTGGCCATTCCGGCGCAGGAAGAACCTCCCTTTGTGATGGACATGGCTACTACTACCGTGGCCAACGGAAAGCTTGAAGTACTGCAACGAAAAGGAGAAGATGCCCCGCTGGGCTGGGCGCAGGATAAGGAAGGCCAGCCAACCACCGATGCTTTTGTACTGAAAAAAGGCGGCTCAATGCTTCCGCTTGGGGGCGACCGGTTGCACGGCGGGCACAAAGGTTATTGTCTGGGCGCCATGGTCGATATTTTTTCGGCCGTTTTGTCGGGAGCAAACTACGGCCCGTGGGTGCCGCCCTTTGTAGCGTTTCTGGAACCTCCGGCCAACCCGGTTGGCGACGGGATCGGCCATTTCCTGGGCGCCTTCCGGATCGACGCCTTCCGCCCGGCCAGCGAATTTAAGGCCCACATGGACAACTGGATCCGCACCTTCCGCAACGCAGAAGTGGTGGCGGGTGAAGAAAAAGTGCTGATCCCCGGCGACCCCGAACGCGAGATGACCGACGAACGCCTGAAAAACGGTATCCCCGTACAAAACGCGGTTGTGGAAGACCTGCAACAACTGGCACAAAAATTCAACTTAACTTTTAACCCAACGCAACATGTCTGATATCCTCGTTATTACACCGGTAAAGGACTCCATCGACACCACCATGCAAACCATCCGGGCCGTACATCAGGCTGATGGGAACCATCACCATATCATTTTTAACGATTTCAGTTCGCCTGAAAACAAAGCTGTGCTGGAAAAAAATAAGAGCAAATTTGGCTACGAACTGGTCAATCTGGAAGATATTACCCAAACGCCTTCGCCCAATTACCGGCTGGTGCTTCAGCTGGCACAACAAAAGGCTGTTGAAATGAATGTTCCGCTGGTTATCATTGAGTCGGACGTGATCATCAAAAAAGATACGCTGACGAAAATGCTCGAACTCAGCCAAACGCAAAAGCAGTGCGGCATGTTGGGAGCCATTACAACCGACGAACAAGGAGAGGTAAACTTTCCGTACCTCAACTTTAAGAATGAAAAAGCGCCCATTGCCGACACCTCTCACAGCCTGAGCTTTTGCTGCACCCTGCTGACGATTGACCTGCTGAAAAGCTTTTCGTTTAAGGAATTGTCGGCGGAAAAAGATTGGTACGACGTTTTCATTTCGCGCAAATCGAAAAGCCAGGGCTTCCGAAACTACCTGGCAACCACCTTGCCGGTAGTGCATAAACCACACAGCAGCCGCCCGTGGAAGCAACTGAAATATACCAATCCGGTAAAATACTATTTCAGAAAGCTGATTAACCGAAAAGACCGCATTTAATGACCCTCAGCAAAAGATACCGCAGGCTAAAAAATGCCGGCCACCTGTTATTTTGGCTGGCCAGCCTCGGCTTTGCGCTATCGGCTTTTTACGTAGTTTCGGAGCACCAACTCGGGCTGACCCCCGACATCATGCTGCGGGCGCTGATCATCAACCTCGGTTTTGCCGTAGCCGTTTACACCAACTTTTACCTGCTCATCCCGCGCTTGCTCAAAAAGAAAAACTACATCTTTTATGTATTCTGGCTCATCATCACGCTGTCGGCCTCGTCGCTGATCATCATTTCGCTTTTCTTTTTGCTGAACCAGCAAGCTTTCTCGAAACACCTGTTTTCCACCCACTTTTTCACTTCGGCAGCCTACGTGGCCATCACCTCGCTGGCCAAATTCGTAACCGACTGGATCGAACTTCAGGACATTTCGCTGCGCTACCACAAGGTGGAACGCGAAAAGCTGGAAGCCGAGCTAAACACGCTGAAATCTCAAATCAATCCGCATTTCCTGTTCAACAGCCTGAATAATATTTATTCGCTCTCGCTAATGAACTCGGACAAAACGCCGCAACTAATCCTGAAACTTTCAGATTTGATGCGTCACGTGTTGTACGAATCGCGCGAAAACTTCATCCCATTGAAAAAGGAAATTGAGTTTGTCCGAAATTTCATTGAGCTGCAGCGCATCCGCCTGAACGAAAAAACCGACATCCGCTTTGATGTGAATGGCGAAGTTTCCAATCAACTGATCATCCCGCTGTTGTTTGAGCCGTTTATCGACAACGCCTTTAAGCATGGGCCGCGATCGTTCTCCGAGCAAGCGTTCATACACATCTTCATTACGATTGAAGGCAAACAGCTACTATTCGAAGTAGAAAACAGCTGCGACTGCCATGAGCCGGAAAAACAAGGGACCGCGCACGGGATCGGCCTGGCCAATGTGCGTCAGCGCCTGGCCTATCTGTATAAAAATGAAGAATATGATTTAGACATCAGCAAAAAAGCGAATATCTTTACGGTTCGTTTAAAATTGATGCTGAAATAAACGGAAAAACCCAAGCTATGAATGTGAAAGCCATCATTGTTGACGACGAACCCCTGGCGCAGCAGGTGATCATGCAGTACGCCATGGACATTCCCAACCTCGAAATTGTATGTGCATGCAACAACGCCATTGAGGCCAACCAAATGATTCGGGAAAACGAGATCGATCTCATGTTTCTGGACGTGAACATGCCCAAGCTTTCGGGGCTCGATTTCCTGAAAAACCTGAAAAACCCGCCACTGGTAGTGCTAACCACCGCCTACACCGATTATGCACTGGAAGGATACGAGCTCAACATTCTGGATTACCTAAAAAAACCATTCGGCTTCGACCGCTTTTTTAAAGCTTTTCAAAAAGCCGAAGAACAACTGGCGCTGCTCAACCAACGAAACGAACCCAAAAGTACCGCTGAATACATTTTCATCAAATCGAACAAGAAGGCCGTTCGGGTTGGATTCGAGGATATTTGTTTTATAGAAGGACTCGGCGACTACATTAAAATCCACCTGAAAGAAACCAACCTGGTAACCAACCTGTCGATGAAGAAAATGGAAGATTTGTTACCGGCAAATGAGTTTTTCCGTATCCACAAATCTTTCATCATCCGCCTCGACCGCATTCAATCCATCGAGGGCAACCAGGTTGAAATCGGGAAAAACAAACTCCCGGTGGGCAACAATTTCCGTCAGGCGTTTAACGACCTGATCGAACAGCGTTTTATTAAATGAAGAAAAAGACAACGAAAAGAAAAAACAGGTCCGTGACCTTATTTCGGAAACTGCATAAATGGCCAGGCATTATCATTGCTTTTCTGGCCATCTTTTTTGCCGCATCGGGTATCGTGCTAAACCACCGCCCGGTGTTTTCGGGCATCGATATCAACCGCAACCTGATGCCGCCCGGTTACCAGTACGAAAACTGGAACCTGGCAGCCGTCCGTGGCGGGCTTCCGCTCGATTCGGCCAACTTCTTGTTTTACGGAAACATCGGCATCTGGAAAAAAACGAAATCGGGAATCAGCGATTTCAACCAGGGCTTTCCGAAAGGAATCGACCAACGAAAAATTTACAACACAATTCTTTTCAAGGGCGAAATATTATTTGCAGCCACCCACTTCGGGCTATACCAGCGCGGGCTGGATGGCGGGAACTGGGAAAAAGTTCCGCTCCCGCTGAAGGAAGAACGGCTCGCGGATATTTTCATCAAGCAAGACAGCCTGATGGTTTTGAGCCGCCACTATTTGCTGAAATCTGCCGACGGCAGACAGTTCGAAACCATCCAACTTCCGGCGCCCGAAAATTACCGCCGCGAAACAGGCTTGTTCAACACCCTGTGGGAGCTGCACAGCGGCGAACTGTTCGGGCTGACCGGAAAACTGGTGGTCGATTTGCTGGGAATCGTAACCATCGTTTTATCCGTGACCGGCTTGCTGCATTTCTTTTTTCCGAAGATTGCCAAACACCGCAAACAAAAACAAAAACAAAAAAACAACTCGAAACTCACTGCTGCCCGCCGCCTCAACCTGCGCTGGCACAATGTCGTGGGATACGTTTTTGTCGCCTTCCTGATTATCAACACCACAGCCGGCATCTTTCTGCGGCCACCGCTGCTCATTCCGGTAGCAGGCGTAAAAGTCGGCCTGATTCCGGGCACGCACCTCGATTCGCCCAACCCGTGGTTCGACAAGCTGCGCCGCGCCAACTGGGACGATCATTTGCAGCGTTACCTGTTCTCCACTTCTGACGGCTTTTACCTGGCAGACGAATCGCTGAAAAAGCCTTTGGAAAAACCGGCCATGCAGCCGCCGGTAAGCGTGATGGGCTGCAACGTGCTCGAAAAAACCGGACCGACCCAATACCTCGTTGGCTCCTTTTCCGGCTTATTTGTTTGGGACATCCCCTCCGGTTTTGTGGTGGATGCCTTCACTCAACAGCCTCCGTTGGCCGGCAGCGGACGCCCGGTATCCAACCACATGGTGGCCGGGTATTTCGAAACGCCGAACCAGGAGCATTTTCTGTTTTATTACGACCGGGGTATGTTTAGCTTTGAGGGCCAACCAAACTGGGAAATGCCGGAAGAATTGCTGGACAAATCCCCCATATCGCTGTGGAATGCAGCACTGGAGGTGCATACCGGACGTATTTTTGAACACCTGATCGGGCCGTTTTACATCCTGTATGTACCGCTTTCCGGATTGTGCCTGCTGATGGTGCTCATCAGCGGCTTCCTGATTTGGTGGAAAGCCTACCGAAAAACGAAAAAGCCACAAGCAAAAGAATCAACCCGATAATCGTTTTTTCTAAAAATCCCCCTATTTAAGCTGAAACATAAGGACTTTCATGGCGTTATCGAAAACCCAGTTTCAAAACAAATGTCTTATCAGACGGATTTTACTTTTTGTCATCCTGCCCGGCTGGGCAGACGGGGACACAAAAAATAAACAAAAAAGTCAAGGCTGATTTTTATCTGCAAGCTCCATCTTCCGCTTTTGATAAAAATAGGCCCACCCCCATCAAAGAGCATCAAATCAACTTGAAAAGTTTTCGTTTAATCTACTTTCGTCCCTGTAGGCGAATCCGGGAATCATGATTATTTTTGCAGACTGAAAACAGCCTATGTACACACGGGAAGAAGCCAAACAACTGCGTAAAAAATTCTGGACACTTTTTGGCCAGCGGTGCGAAATCGTGCCCGAACTGGCCGGACGAAAAAAAAAGTGGGTTTTGTACGACACAAAAATCAGCGGACTGGACCTGAAATTTGACATCGACCGGAACGAGGCGATGGTGATGATCGAGATCAACCACCGCGACGAGGACCGGCGCCTCACCATGTTTGAACTGCTGGAAAAGTACAAGCCCTTGCTCGAAGATGGCTTTGACGAAGGACTGCACTGGGAACTTTGCTATACCCGGGACAGCGGCGAGCAGGTTTGCCGCATATTTGCAGCGCAACAGGGACTCGATATTCACCGGCAAAACCAGTGGCCCGACATTTACAACTTCTTTATCGAAAAGATGCTCATTCTCGAACGTAATTTTATGGACATCCGCGACATTATCCAGGAAGAACTTAGAGATTGATGATTGCCGAATGATGATTATTGACCGATGAATGTGGCCGAATGTAAACTGAGACTGTCAACTGAGACTGAGACTGCAAACTCATATCCGGTCACTCTCTCAGCCAGGCAACTGCATTTTCTTCGGATGAAAAAATCCGATAGTCCACGTTCATCCCGTGAAACTGATCGAAAAACAAAAAACTATAGGCAGTTTCAACCGGGCGGTTTTGCACCACTGCCAGCTTCACCCGTGCATATTGGTCGGTCAGTATCGTTATTAATTCCCGGCTGTTCCCAATCACTTGCTCCGTTTCCGGGAATGTCGCCCTTTGCTCATCCTGAAGGATTTTCAGTACAGCTACATGAGGGTAAAACCGCACAATCTCCTTGTAGAAATTTTCTAGTTCTTTCCAACCGATCTCTCCCGTAAAGTTTGCGTAAATAATTTCGTCGGCTTGGTTGAAAAAGTAAAAAACCGTATTGTTCTCCTCGTTCTTCATGGACTGGCAAAATTAGCAATTATCCACCGCACTGATGGCTAACCGCGCCGGCTTTTAGATAAAAAAATAGCCCCGCGAACGACGGAGCTATTTTTTCAGCACTGATTAAATGCCACTTACACCCTTATCAAGCTGACTGTGCGCTCGCACAACCTTCCTGGTATTCGGCAATTATTTTTGAAACCTGCTGGGGTGAAACGCGTCCGTAAACCTTTTCGCCCACGAGCACTACCGGGGCCAAACCACAAGCGCCCACGCACCGCAGGCAGCTCAGCGAGAATTTTCCATCGGGCGATGTCTGGCCCACCTCAATACCCAGCTGACGCTTAAACTCCGTAAGCACCTTTTCGGCGCCCCGCACATAGCAGGCCGTCCCCATGCAAATGGAAATAGGGTGCTGGCCCTGGGGCAGCATGGTAAAAAATGAATAAAAGGTAACCACACCGTAAACTTTTGCCACAGATGCATTCAGTTCTTTGGCAATAACTTCCTGCACTTCGGCAGGCAAATAGCCCAACTTCTGCTGCACCTGATGAAGCACATTGATCAGCTCGGTTTCCTGGTTATTGAATTGTGCGCAGATTTCCCGGATCAATTCTACGGTCTTTTCTGCAAGTTTTATTTTTGGCATTTCTTTTCAATTTTGATGTTAATGATCTCCTTAGCTTCTGTCGAAATATTGCGTGTGCAACAGGTGATGGGCTTTTTCGCTGAGCGGTTCACCCAAAAATTCCTCATACAACTTCAGAATATATGGATTTTCGTGCGATTTGCGCAGTACCTTGTTTTTGTCCTCGGCATAAATAGCCCGCTGACGTTTTTTCAATATTTCCACGTCGCCGTGATGATAGGGCTGGCCGCCACCGCCAATACACCCGCCAGGGCACGACATAATTTCGATCGCATGAAACTCACTATGTCCGGCTTTGATTTCTTCCAGCAGCTTACGCGCATTCCCCAAACCATGAGCGATTCCGATATGAATCGGCGTTCCGTCAAAGTCGATCGTAGCTTTACGTAAGCCTTCCATTCCCCGGAGTTCTTCAAAGTCCAGTCGCTTCAGTGTTTTCCCGGTCTGCACTTCGTATGCGGTGCGCACAGCTGCCTCGATGACCCCTCCGGTGGTGCCAAAAATCACCCCGGCTCCGGTTGATTCTCCCAACGGGTTGTCGAACTCTTCGTTAGGCAGCGATTTAAAATCGATGTTGCCCAGGTTGATCAGGTGGGCCAGTTCGCGGGTTGTCAGCGCGTAGTCCACATCCGGGTTACCATTCACGGCAAACTCGTCGCGTCCACTTTCATATTTCTTGGCAACGCAGGGCATGATGGAGACCACCACCAGGTCATCGCGTTTGATGTTCATTTTATCGGCAAAGTACGTTTTGGCAATGGCCCCGAACATCTGTTGCGGCGAACGGGCTGTGGAAGGAATGTCCTTCAGCTCGGGAAACTGATGTTCGAAAAATTTCACCCAGGCCGGACAACAGGAAGTCAGGATAGGCAGTTTTACCTGCTTGTCGCCCGCCAGGTATTTATTGAGACGCCCCAGTAATTCGGTGCCTTCTTCCATGATGGTCAGGTCGGCGGCAAAGTCGGTGTCGAACACAAAATCAAAACCCAGGCGGCGCAGGGCAGCGGCCATTTTCCCGGTGACGAGCGTTCCGGGCTCCATGCCAAATTCTTCGCCCAGGGCAGCACGAACAGCAGGTGCGGTTTGTACCACTACCGTTTTGGTAGGATCGGACAAGGCCCGGATGACAGCGCCGGTGTGATCCACTTCGGTTAGCGCCCCGGTAGGGCAAACGGCCACACACTGTCCGCAATAAGTACAGGTAGAGTGGTCAAGGTTCATTTCGAAAGCTGGTGAAACCACCGAATGGAAGCCCCGATTGATGGTGGAAAGCACGCCTACAGTTTGCACCTCGTTGCACATCATTTCGCAGCGGCGGCACAAAATACATTTGTCCATGTCGCGGATAATGGCCGGCGAAGTATCTTCGCGGTAGTGCGATTGCGATCCCTGATAATGGATTTCGCGGATGCCGAGATGCTGGGCCAGGTCCTGCAGGTCGCAGTTCCCGGATTTGGCACACACCAGGCAGTCGGCCGGGTGGTCCGACAGGATTAGCTCCACCACAGTTCGGCGGGCATTGACGGCGCGCAGCGAGTGTGAGTTTATTTCCATCCCCTCGGTAGCCTCGGTGCAGCAAGCCGGTGCCAGGTTGCGGCGTCCTTTCACTTCTACCACGCAAACGCGGCAGCCACCGGGTTTGTTTTCAATGTTCATATCGTGCAACTTCATGTGGCAAAGCGTGGGAATGTCGATGCCAATGCTCGATGCCGCTTCCAAAATGGTCGTTCCTTTTTTAACGACGATGGGTTTATTATCGATGGTCAAATTGATCATTTCCATAGTTCTTCTTCTTTTTAAACGATTTTAATGGCATCAAACTTACACTTCTCGAAACACACGCCACATTTGATACACAAGGTTTGGTCGATGTAATGCGGGCTGCGTTTTTCGCCCGAGATGGCGCCAACCGGACAATTGCGGAAACACAGTGTGCAGCCGGTACATTTCTCATCATCAATCACATATTGCATCAACGCTTTGCATTGTCCTGCCGGACATTTTTTTGAATCCACGTGAGCTTCATATTCATGCAGGAAGTTGTCGAGGGTGGAAAGCACCGGGTTGGGCGAAGTTTGTCCCAGTCCGCACAAGGAGGTGTCTTTTATTACCTGGCTCAGCATACGCAGCTTGTCGATGTCTTCGCGGGTTCCTTTCCCTTCGGTAATTTTCACCAGAATCTCGTGCAGGCGTTTGTTGCCGATCCGGCAGGGCGTACATTTCCCGCAGGATTCATCCAGAGTAAATTCGAGGTAAAATTTGGCAATCGAAACCATGCAATCGTCTTCGTCCATCACAATCATACCGCCCGAGCCCATCATGGAGCCGGCTGCCAGCAGGTTATCGTAATCGATGGGCGTATCCAGGAACGCAGTGGTGAGGCAACCGCCCGACGGCCCTCCTGTCTGCACGGACTTGAACTTTTTGCCGTCTTTGATGCCGCCGCCGATATCGTAAATCACTTCGCGCAGGGTGGTTCCCATCGGCACTTCAATCAGCCCCACGTTGTTTATTTTGCCGGCCAGCGCAAATACTTTGGTGCCTTTTGATTTTTCGGTGCCGATGCTGCTGAACCAGGCTGCTCCTTTGTTGATGATGGGCGGAATGTTGGCAAAGGTTTCCACGTTGTTCACGTTGGTCGGTTTGCCCATGTAGCCCGACTCGGAGGGGAACGGTGGTTTAAAAGTAGGTTCGCCGCGCTTGCCTTCCATCGAATGGATCAGGGCCGTTTCTTCGCCACACACAAAAGCACCCGCCCCGTAACGGATTTCGATTTCGAAACCGAATCCGGAGCCCAGGACATTTTCGCCCAGCAGACCATATTCGCGGGCTTGTGCCAAGGCCGTTTTCAGACGCTGAATGGCCAGCGGATATTCGGCCCGGATATACACCAGCCCTTTGCTGGCACCGATGCAGTAGCCGCAAATGGCCATCGCCTCGATCACCGAGTGCGGGTCGCCTTCGAGGATGGAGCGATCCATAAACGCGCCCGGGTCGCCTTCGTCAGCATTGCAAACCACATATTTCTGGTCGGCCTGCACCCTGCGGGTAATCTCCCATTTCAAGCCGGTAGGGAAACCGCCGCCGCCCCGCCCACGCAGGCCCGAGTCCTTGATAACCTGAATAGTTTCTTCAGGGCTGTATTCTTCCAAGCATTTCCCAAGAGCCGAATAACCATCATTCCCGATATATTCTTCTATATTTTCGGGATTAATAAAGCCGCAGTTGCGCAGGGCCACACGAACTTGCTTTTTGTAAAAGTCCATGTTTTTACTTTCAGTGACCTGTTCCTGGGTTTTCGGATTTTTATACAGCAGGCGTTCCACCTTACGGCCTTTGATGAGGTGCTCTTCGATGATTTCTTTGGTATCCTCGGGGCGCACGGTGACATAAAAAGTATTGTCGGGCTGGATTTTCACGATCGGCCCTTTCTCGCAAAAGCCAAAACAGCCGGTATGGATTACCTGAACATCATCATCCAGTCCCAGTTCGGCCAATTGGTTCTTGAAATTTAATTTGATCAGTTCGCTTTCAGAGGCCTTACAGCCCGTACCGCCGCAAACCAAAATATGCGTATTGTATGCAGTCATTTTTCTGATGAAGTTTATTATTCGTCAATCTTTTTGTAGGTAACCGGAATGATGCCATCCACCATTTCGTTCAGCTTGATGTGCTTATCGATGATCTCCCGGGCCTTGGCCTTGTCCACATAGCCGTAAATCACCGGTTCCTGGCCGGGGATCAGCAGTTCGATGGTGGGTTCTGCATAGCAATAGCCCATGCAGCCCGTTTGGGTAACAACGGCATCAATTCCTTGGTGGTCGAGCTCTTCAATCAGAAAGTTCATCGTGTCTTTTGCGCCGGATGCAATTCCGCAAGTGGCCATCGACACTTTGATCTGGATCAGGTTCTCGGGGTGGTCGCCTTTTTCTCTCAGCTTGATTTTCGACTGAACTTCGTCTTTCAGTTTTCTCAGGTCAGCCAGTGATTTGATTTTTGTCATTTTTAAAAGATGTCAGTTGTGTTTTAATTTGTTGGTTATGTGTTTGTTGATTCCTCAAAGATCTGTCAATCGGGTCAATAAATATCTAATAATTATCATCATTCGCTTATTTGGATTTGTTCCAGGTTTTCGCGAATCATTTCCAGCAAGAAATTGCGGATCCCGGGCGAGTTAACTGAAGTCCCTTCCAGCACTTTTTTCACTTCGCGCGAATCAAATTCATATTCACCCGCTGGTGTTTGATGTTTATATACGATTTCTGTTTGGTTTTCGTTGGTCAGCAAAATCAGTAAGGTGCCGGCCATATCGCCCAATATGGGGCGATCAACATGACTGAAGCCGAAAATGGCTTTTAGGTGAGTGCCTTTTCCGGGTTCGGATTCGATTTGGAGCGAGCCGCCTGCCAGTTCGGCATTTTGCCGGAACAGCGGGATGCCCAGCCCTACCTTTCGGGTTGTCCGCGAGGTAAAAAAAGGATCGCCCACCCGTGTCAGAGTATGTTCGTCCATGCCCGGGCCGTTGTCCGAAATTTCGATCACATAGCGGTCGTGTTGCGGCTCTTCGGTGATGGTGATTTCCACCATTGACGCTTTTGCGCGAATGGAGTTTTGTGCAATATCGAGTATGTGCAGTGCCAGTTCCGTCATGCTTCAATTTTTACTGTCCGTCCGTTTTTTTGATTGAGTGCCCATCGTATTTCCTGAAAAGTGGGTTCATTCAGAAAGAAAACAGAACAGGCCGAACCAATGTCTTCCGGATAATGGGCATCCGAGGCCTTGATGAGCGTAATGTCGTCGTGAATGTCGTAGAGTCTTCGGATGTGGGCTTCGTCAGACTGCCGGCTTATTTGCAGGGCATCAACGTGCAGCTCATGGGGCAAAAAACCCAGCTGGCTGAAAATGCTGTTGATAGGCCGGTCGATGTGCGCCGGGATGAACAGACCATTCAATTGATGGGTAAATTGTTCAATCTCCTCCAGTCCAACATCCAATCCGTTGCCCAGGAAAAATGGAATTTCTTCGGTGATGCCGTTGTTTTCGTCCACCAGAATCTGATAGCCCGAATATTCAGGCTGATTGGGCAGTTTCGGCAAGTAATGGTCCAAAAACTTCTGGAACTCATTGCGGGTATAATCGTCTTCGAACAGGCAGAGGGCGTGAACTTCTTCGCGGCTGTTCACCTCGCAACCATTAATCACCATCAATCCGGAACCTTCGGCCACTTTTCGGACCATGTCGCACTGCCGGGTACTGTTGTGGTCGGTTATGGCAATGATGTCGATCCCTCGTTTTTTGGCCAGCCGCACAATTTGATCGGGACTCATTTCCAGATCGGCGCAGGGGGACAAAACCGTGTGCAGATGGAGATCAGCCCTGTATTTTTTCATTTTTCAGCATGCAACAATTCATACAATTTACCAGCCGTATCAAAGGTTGGAAGCGTGGTTGAGAGAATGGGTATTTGCTCCTCATTACTGTGTTGAATGGTGTTTTCGTTGGCGGTTAGGCCTTTCACCAGAATGACGGCAGCCAAATCCTTCAGCGAAGCAATGGCCATCACATTCTGATGGACTTGCAGGGTAATCCACACCTGATTTTCGCGGGCATTCCCCATCACATCACTCAACAAATCGGAAACGTATGCTCCGTCCACAACGCGGTCAAGCCCTTTCTCGCCGGAAATGACTTTCAACCCTAATTTTTCTACCAGATCAGAAACCTTCATTTCTTTTTCCTCTTTTATTACAATCAGCTTTAAAACGGTCTTTCCCCCACTTGCGCTCCACATTTTGAAGGGCTTTGGAGGTACTTATTTTATGTTCGTCCTGCCACAATTGTTGCAGGAATATACAGTCGGACATTTTTGCCTGCCCGCAAGCCATATCTTCGGCCAAGGCCTGGCAATTGGGCGCTCCGCATGCTCCGCAATCAATACCGGGCAGAAAGCAGATGATGCGCTGCGCCTTGTTCATTTTTTCGAGCGCCCGCTCGCGGTCTTCATCAAGTTGGAATACCGGTTTGGGCTGAATTTTATCGGCCACCAATTTCGGCTTAATACTTGAGGCATCCTGCTGCACGGGATGGTTTTTAAACTTGAAGGCAGGCGGATAGCGTTTGGCTCGATTTTCCAGGCGTTCCACAGTTAGAAAACGGTTCCCCGACATCAGGTTGCCACCCGCACAACTTTGGTCGCAGGCACGTAGCTCCAGAAAATCCAGCTCGGGGACTTCCTCATTTTCCAAGCGTTCCAAGAATTTGATCACATTGTGAATGCCGTCGATGGCCATGCTGCGTTCGCCAAAATGTTTGGCCTCGCCACGGGTGAGGCTCCACAGGATGCCGTCGCGCGTGAGCATTTCCCGCTGGTCGCTGATATCAGGCGCCTCTTTGGTGCTGATGTTTTTCATCACCCGGTTATACAGCTCGTTCATGTTGATAATGCCGTCAACAATCGATTCTTTTTCGCCCAGCGGACTTTTTACCGAGGTCATTTTGGCAATGCAGGGCGTAACGTAAAACAGACCAATCTCGTCTTCGGTGGCCCCCTGCTTTTTCAACTGTTCGATGGCAAAATGGGCGCCCAGGTCGTGCGGCGCTTTCCGCAAAATCAGGTGGTCGATCAATGAAGGGTATCGCAGCTGGATGAGCCGGACTACCGAGGGGCAGAAGGTGGAAATGTGCGGTTTGTGCTTTTTGTTCCGGCGCCGATACTCCCGGATCGAGTCCTTCAGAAAACCAATCGGTTGTTCCACCTCAAATACATGGGTGAAACCCACCTTCAGCACGGCATCGTAAATCTGGTCTTCGGTATATTTCTCGGGAAACTGGCCGATCATCACCGAGGGGAACAGCACCACGCGATACTTGAAGGCTTTTATTTTATCCAGGTCGTCCTGCTCGACATAAATGGCATGGGCCGGACAAGCCCGCATGCAGTTGCCGCAATCCACACAGCGCTTTTGCTGAATGGCGGCCAACCCATTGCGTACGCGGATGGCCTCGGTAGGACACACCTGCATACAGTGGGTGCAACCGATACATTTTCGGGCATCTACTTTCAGCGCATGATATATGGGTGTAGCGGGCATCAGAAATAATTGATCATGGTTACTGTGGTTCCTTCTCCAACCACCGATTCGATGTTCAGCACGTCGGTGTTCTTTTTCATATTCGACAGCCCCATCCCGGCGCCGAACCCCATTTCTCTCACCTCCTTGCTGGCGGTGGAATAACCTTCCTGCATGGCCAGTTCAATATCGGGAATTCCTGGCCCTTTATCCGTGATTTTTGTCTGTATTTTGTCTTTATCGATTTCCACCCGGATATCGCCGCTCCAAGCATGGGCTACCACGTTTACCTCGGCTTCGTAAAGGGCAATAACAATGCTTTTGATACATTTGGCATCGATTCCCAATTGCTTCAACTTATTTTTCACTTCACTCGACGCGTGTCCTGCCCGGGTGAAATCCCCCCCTTGAATCGAAAAGCTCAGTTCCATCAATAAACGGGTTTTAATCCGGCCATATACAGCAAACCGCTGGCCTTAAAAAGGGTGAACGGCGATTCCATAATACAGATGCCATGCTCCCTGGCCAATACCAGCATTTCTTCGCTGGCCTTTTTGTTGCGCACAAAAACAATAAACCGGATGTCTGCCACTTCGGCCGTGCGGATGGTTTGCAGGTTGCACATCCCGGTAATCAGCAACAGGTTGTCCGTGTCCAGGGTCAGCACGTCGCTCATTAAATCGGAGCTGTACCCTTTTTCCAGATGAACGTTGTCATGTTTGTTTCCGCAAATCACTGTGGCCGACAGTAACTCGCAGATTTCAGCGACTCTCATGTGTGTTTGGTTGTTTGTGCAAATATGACTGAAAACCGGCAAATGGCAGAAAATTTCACCCAGATTATTCGCTAAAGCCTGAAATTTAGACTGATTTGAAATAGTGGGGAACGGCAGTTGTCAGATGTCATTGGTTATTGGTTAATAGTCATTAGACATTATCTTCAGTCGGCTTTTTACTATTTACTACCGCTTTTTGACTTTTCACCCGGCAGCAGACAAGGACACAGAATCCCGGTCGGTAACTGAGTGCCGTATTGTAAAACCCGTACAAATTATCAGAACCAACCTGATAGATTGGAACTATTTTGTAATTTGGGCTGCGGAAACGTATTTGCTGCCCACAGTGACATATTTCCATCGATTTTCAATCAGTAAAAAGACAAAAATCAATAATTATGAATAAAGTTATATTACTCGTACTCTGCCTATTGGCCTTTCACACCCCTTATGCGCAAAATTACCCATACCAAAGCGACGTGCTGTGGGTAACCACCCCCGACCACGCCAATTGGCTCTATCAACTAAATGAGGAAGCAAAAATTGCCGTTTCACTATATGAATACGGGATTTTGCAGGACAATTTGGAAATTTACTACAGCATTGGCCCCGAAATGATGCCAAGCGAGAAAAACGGAACAGCAAAACTTAAAAATGGCCAGGCGATAATTTCGATGGGCACGATGCCGGAACCAGGCTTTAAAGATTGCCAGCTAAAGGTTTCGCTGCACGGGGTGGAGTATAAACACCATATCAAAGTTGGTTTTGAGCCCGAAAAACTAGCCCCTTACACCAAATTTCCAGATGATTTTGTCAATTTCTGGGAGAAGGCGAAGGAAGATGCCGCCAAGTGCCCGATGGACGTGGAAAAAGTTTTCGTGCCCGAGTATTCAAGCGACCTGGTGGACTGCTACCTGGTAAAATTGCAGGCATATAAAAAAGGGAGTTTTGTGTATGGCTACCTCACCCTTCCCAAAAAAGAAGGCAAGTACCCGGTCGTCCTTTCGCCACCGGGCGCAGGGATCAAACCCATGAACCCGCTGAAAGATATCTTTTATGCCGAGAGCGGCTTCATCCGTTTCGATATGGAAATTCATGGTATCCGACCCGATCTGGATGCTGAAACATATAAAGAAGTCAGTCAGGCTTTTGGCAACGGCAACAACAGTTATCTGGTCAATGGGCTGGATAACAGGGATTCCTACTACATGAAAAAAGTATATCTGGCTTGTGTCCGTGCCTTGGATTATTTAACCACCCTGCCGGAGTGGGACGGGAAAAACCTGATTGCCCAGGGAGGGAGCCAGGGAGGGGCTTTGGCCCTGATTACCGCCGGACTGGATGAAAGAGTGACCGCTTGCGCCGCAAACCATCCCGCCTTAAGCGACATGGCCGGGTATAAGGCCGGACGCGCCGGCGGCTATCCGCATCTTTTTACCAATTTTGCGGGGATGGACACCCCGGAGAAACTGGAAACACTGGCATATTATGATGTCGTGAATTTCGCCAAACGGATCAATGTGCCCGTGTTTATGACCTGGGGGTACAACGACAATGTTTGCCCGCCCACCACCAGCTACATCGTTTACAATGTGTTGAATTGTGAAAAGGAGGCTTTGATTACCCCGGTTAATGAACATTGGATTTCGCTTACCACCCGTCATAAGGTTTTGGATTGGATCAGGAAAAACCTTCGGTAGTATACCGGTCACGGCACCCAAAACTTTTGCCAGTGCCCCCGCTCACATTCAGCGGCTTTTTATACCTTTAGGTAGCTGAAACAAAAACGGTGACCTGTTGCACCAGAAAACGCCAAAACACATGATCTACGACGAGAAATCATTCCTGCCCGACATGTTCGACAGCCCGGAGCTGCACCAGAAAATCATAGATGCCCTGCCCATCCCCATCTTTTACCGCGATGTGCATGGCATTTACCGCTCTACCAACAAGGCGCACGAAAGTTTTATCGGCCTCACCAAAGAGCAGATTATCGGCAAAACTGTGTTTGACGTGCAGCCGCCCGAGATTGCCGAAATTTATGCCCGCCGCGACCAGGAACTGTTCGACAGTCCCGGCAACCAGGCTTACGAAACCAAGTTTCGCCTGCCCGACGGCACCATGCGCGATGTGGTGTTCAACAAGGCGGTGATCCGCGACGATGCCGGCAAAACTATGGGCATCGTCGGGTCGATTTTCGATGTTACCGACCGCAAAAAAGCCGAGCGTAAGCTCGAAAAAGCACAGGAAGCAACCGTGATCGCCTCGGCCATGCTGCATAAAATCAGGGCAGGTGTCATCATTGTGGACAACGAGTACAAGGTGATCGACTGCAACCAGGGTTTTGCCCGCTTGTTTGGTGAAGAAATCGAAGAGCTTTTTGAAACCATCCCCGGACTGATTGGCGCCGACCTGAAAGAGCTGGTCCCCGAAGTGGTGTACAAGATGTTTGCCTCCATCATGGTATCGGGCGAAAACATGCTGGAGCGCGACCTGAAAATTCAAAGCAAATTGCTGCACATTTCGGTAGTTTCCATCTACAAAAACCGGGTCGTGGGCGCCCTTATCCGCGACATGTCGGCCCCCTCGCTGGTGCGCGAGGAAATCATCAGCCGGGCACAACGGGTTAACAAGCAAAACCTGGAAACCGTTCAAAAAATAGCCTTTCTTTTAGGCGAAAATGCCTCACTCACCGAAGAGTTGCTCAATTCCATCATCGAATCATATAAATACGGGGAGGACGAAAACTAATGGCTGACTTTCATGTTGAGATCGATTTTCAGCAAAAACAAGCCAAGGGCGAAGTGGTTTGCGGCGATGTGTTCCACACCCGGCGCATCAGTGAGGAAGGGCGTACCATCCTGGTGCTTTCGGATGGCATTGGTCATGGCGTGAAGGCCAATGTGCTGGCCACGCTCACCGCCTCGATGGCGCTCAACTACACCTCATTCCACACCAAACCCGAAATTGCGGCCAACATTTTCATGCGGGTGCTGCCCCGCAGCAGCGAGGGAAAAGAGAGTTATGCCACCTTCACCATTATTGAAATTGACAATGATGAGCTGGTACGCATCATCAACTACGACAACCCGCCCACCATCATCCTGCGAAACGGGCAACCCTTTGCCCCGCGCGAAATCGAGATGAATATCCGCGGCGAGGAAAATGTCGGAAAAATCCTGCGTATCCGCGAATTCAAACCAGTCAAAGAAGACCGTATCCTTTTTTTAACCGATGGGGTTACCCAAAGCGGTTTGGGAGGAAAGCGCCACCCCATGGGGTGGGGACAACCGGAAGTTTCGCTGTTTGCCCAAAAGCAAATCGCCCGCGAACCCGAAATATCAGCCACCCGACTGGCCCGGAAGATCCTGAACCACGCCGCGATGAACGACAACTTTGAGATGAAGGACGACACCAGCTGCGGAGTGGTTTATTTTCGTCAGCCGCGCGAGTTTATGCTGATCACCGGTCCGCCCTTCTACAAAATAAAAGATTTCGAATTTGTAAAACGGGTGCAGGATTTTCCCGGAAAAAAAATCATTTGCGGCGGCACCACGGCCGAAATTATTGCCCGCGAACTAAATCTGGAAGTGGCCATCCAACACCGGTATGCCGATGCTTCCATCCCGCCGGTGGCCCACATGGAAGGCTTCGAAATGGTTACCGAAGGTATCCTGACCATGGGGAAAGTGGAAGAAATACTGGAAACTTACACCAGCGACACCCGCTTGGGCAATTCGCCGCCCGATGAGGTGGTGAAACTGTTGATGGAGCACGACACCATCCACATTATTGTGGGCACCCGCATCAACTGGGCGCACCAGGACCCCGACCAGCCGGTGGAACTGGAGATCCGCAAATTTGTGGTTAAGCGGATTGTCAAGCTGCTGGAAGAACGCTTCTTTAAGATAGTTCAACTTGAATTTGTTTAAGACAAAAAGCTTTTCCATCATACCTTCCCCCGGTTTTCATTTTTTCTTATTTTTGAGTTGAAAAACTAATTGTGTTTTTCACATTAAGCATTGCAGGCAACAATCAGGATTGGTTTCTTTACGTGGAAATGTCGATGCCACAGGCTTTTCATTTCACAAAAACCTTTCCGATAATTGCCTGGCATACAACCAAATTTTAAACCCAAAACTAAACTGACATGAAAAACCTGTTGATTTTTTTGATTTGTTTGCTGGCAACAGCTTGCCAGCCTGAGAAAAGAACCGAAACAACCATCCATCTCAACTCGATTGGATTTCTTCCTTCCGCGAAAAAAACAGCTACAATTGTTGGCGAAGAAAAATCTTTTGAATTGAAACACGAAGGCGACCATGCTGTTGTTTTTACGGGTGAAGCCACCGGCCCCGTTTTTCAGCAGGATGTTGACCAGCACGTGTGGCTGGCCGATTTTTCCAGCTTCATTGAAGAAGGAAAATATTATCTGGAAACCCAGGATGGCAGCCGCTCTGTACCCTTTGAAATTTCGCCAACCGTTTACCAAGATGCTTATTACACCAGCATGCGGGCCTTTTACTTGTGGCGCTGCGGAACGGCTGTGGAAGGCGAACACAACGGCCAGGTTTTTTCGCATGGCTCTTGTCATTTGCATGACGGTTACGACGATTTTACGGGAAATCCCGATCAATGGCGCGATGGCACCGGAGGCTGGCACGATGCAGGCGACTACGGGAAATACACCGTCAATGCCGGGGTCACTTTGGGCATGCTATTCCTGGCCTGGGACCAGTTTCAGCCACAGTTGGAGCAACTATCGCTCGACCTGCCCGAAACCGCGCCCAGCTTCCCTGATTACCTGAAAGAACTGAAATGGGAAACCGACTGGCTGTTCTCGATGCAATACCCGGATGGCTCGGGTCGCGTATCGCATAAACTCACCCGCTTGAACTTTGCACCCTTCATCCTGGCCGATGCCGACACCGCCAAACGGTACTTTACGGATTGGAGCTCAGCTGCCACAGCCAGTTTTGTTGGCATGATGGCCCAGGCGGCACGTTACTTTCAGCCGTATGATGCGGCCTACGCCCAACAATGCCTGGACGCGGCCTTGTTGAGTTATAATTTTTTGCAGAAGAACCCCGACTACAAACGGGTTGAGCAGGGCGAATTCAAAACCGGCGGCTACCAGTCGCCCGACGAGGACGACCGCCTTTGGGCCGCAGCCGAACTCTGGGAAACAACCGGCGAAAGCAAATATCTGGTCGATTTTGAGCAACGTGCTGCCGCCATGTACTATCAAGTTGATGAAGACTGGGATTGGGCCGACGTTTCCAACCTGGCCATGTTTACTTACGCGCTTTCGGAAAAAGATGGGAAATCGCCCGATGTGTTCGAAAAAATCACAAAAAACATAGTAACTGTTGCTAACGAGATCACCCAAAAAGGACAGCAGGATGTGTACGGGCGCCCGCTAGGTGGCCGCTATTACTGGGGCTGCAACGGCACCGTTGCCCGACAGGCGATCAACTTACAGGTGGCCAACCAACTTTCGCCAAACCCGGCATACCGACAAACAGCACTGGACGCTATTTCCCACTTGTTTGGAAGAAATTATTACAACCGCTCTTTCGTGACCGGCTTGGGCATTTCACCCGCCATGAACCCGCATGACCGGCGTTCGGGCGCCGATGAGCTAACCGACCCCTGGCCGGGCTACCTGGTAGGCGGCGGCCACTCGGCAACCGGCTGGAACGACCTGGAAGAAGATTATGCCACCAACGAAATCGCTATCAACTGGCAGGGGGCGCTGGTGTATGCCCTGGCCGGCTTTCTGGCAGATGAATAAATCAGCAACAAATATCAAGGCAAAAGTTAAAAGGCAAAAGACTGGAAACAGTCTGATATTGAAAACGATCCTCCGGGAAATGTTTTCAATCAAGAAATTCTCGTAAAAAGAGGTTCACGAAGCTTTCCAAGATGACAACGAAACGCAAACAATAGCCACAAAAAATGCCCCGTGGTAAGGAACCTCGGGGCATTCAATATTCAGCGCCTGTCAATATTTTTTCACTTTTGACTTAACCCTTTTATACCATCGGGTATTTTTTGAATACTTCTTCCGCTTTCATCAGGATATCGACATACTGGGCACGCTGATAGGTAAACGGGTCCTTCATGTTTTTGCGCGATAATTTGCCGCGGAAATCGCCCAACGATTTGTATCCTTTGTCATTCATCCAAGTAGTCAAATCATTCAGCATAGTAGTTACGTAAGCAGGCTGTTTGCGATAAATGGCCGAAACCACCTGTACGGTATCCACTCCGGCAAGCAACATTTTAACAATATCTTCGGCTCCGGAGATACCCCGTGTACCGCTAATGCTGGCATCTACATTGCCATACAGCAGACCCGCATAACGAAGAGCAAGTTGATAATCTTTTTCACGGGTTAATTCCCACGGATAAAAGAACGTTTCGTCCTGAATATCAATATCCGGCTGAAAGAAACGGTTGAAAAGCACATAGCCATCGGCCCCTGCCTCATCCAGTTTTTTAATGAAATTCAGCGTATTCGTATAAAAAGGGCTCAACTTCACGCTTACCGGAATTTTCACGGCCTTCTTCACACTTTCAACAATTTGAACCTGCTTATATTCCACCTTTTCACCTTCCACCTCAAAATAACCGGGCGTCGCATATAGGTTGATTTCCAGTGCATCCACGCCGGTTTGTTCCAGTTCGCGGGCATAATCCACCCAAGTAGGTTCGTAGATGGCATTCAAACTGGCGATTACCGGCACGCTTACTTTTTTCTTCAAGGTCTTCAGGTTGAACAGGTGTTCTTTTGGACCGGCATGTTCCATATTCGGGAAAAGCCTCGTCATTTCGGCATTGCGCTCTTCGTATTCGTGCAGCTCTTCTTCCATCTGGATGGATTCGAGCTGTATCTGCTCTTCGAACAGCGACTTGTAAACGATGGCGGCGATACCGGCTTCTTCCAGTTCTTGAATAATTTCGGGTTTACTGACAAGGTTACTGGCTCCCAGGATAATCGGGTTTTTCAGCTTTAATCCCATGTAGTTGGTGGATAGATCTGCCATAATATTGATTTTTTTGGGTTATTTTCTGCTAGTAAAACTTCATTTAACAAGCTTTTGTTCAAGGTTGAAAAAGAAAAATCGGCCTGCCTGGAAAATAATATGGATACAAAATTCAGAAAGTGATTCATTTCAAAAACGGAAAATCCAATTTCAGTTGAAATCTACTTACCCGAATTGCTGACAAAGGCAATCTGTTTGCTGTCGGGCGACCAGGACGGAACGTTGATGGTTCCCTGCCCGCCATACAAATAAGCAATTACTTTTGGGGCGCCTCCGGCTGTTGGCATCAGGCGCAGCATCACGCGTTTATAGGAAGGGTGTGAATTAAATTCGATATCGGGCGGAAACGAAATGAAGGCGATCCATTTCCCGTCGGGCGAAATGTGCGGGAACCAGTCGTTATACTCATCAAATGTAATTTGCTCTTTTTCGCTCCCATCAGGTTTCATGCGCCAAAGCTGCATGGTGCCCGACTGGCTCCCGTTGTAGTAAATGTTCCGTCCGTCGGGCGAATATTCGCAGCCATCTACATGTTCTCCGGGCTTATTGTCGGTTAGCGCCACTTCATTCCCGCCTTTGACGGAATTTCTGTAAATGTTGTAAACCGTACTGCCGTTGCGCTGTGCCACGTAAACCACTTCTTTATTGTTAGGCGCCCAGCCGTGCCAATACGAAGGGGTTTCTTCCGCAACCAGCTGGGGATTTCCCCCTTCCAGCGGCAGTACATACACGGTTGAACCTCCGCCGGGCAGTCCTTCGCGGTGATGACTGATGGCCAACAGTTCTCCGTTGAAGGAAATGCCGTGGTCGTTATTGTTTCGATTGGCAAATCCGGTATTCAACAACTCCAGTTCACCGCCTTCCACCGGAATTTTATACAGGAGCCCATCCATATTGAACAGCAATTTCTTTCCGTCGGGCATCCAGTTTGGCGCTTCAAAACGATCGTCCTTTTCATATATCACCCTACGCACACCATCAAACACATTCATCGTTTCGAGGCGGCAGCCCAGCCAGCCTTCCGTATTCGGATCATAGCCGTCGGCAACCGGCTGGTCGATGCGTACGTTCCAAATCCTCGCTTTTTCCACGACCTCCGGGTTGTGCGAGTTGACAAACAAGCCGGCCATCACTTCATCGGGCAGGTTTTCCATTTTCTGCTTGCCAATCAGCTGAAGCGGCTCACCGGGATGGGCAGCCCGCATGATCATGGTTTTTCCCGAGCGTTCCAGTTGAATGATCTGATAGTTAGGTTTGGGAGCATAAATCTGGTCCTGCGGATCGCGCATAAAAGCGCCGCGCAAAGGGCGACATTGCATTAACGTAAGCCCGTCGCCGTGTAAAACTGCCGAACAATGTACATCCTGCTCATCTTCCGATGCGCGCACCATCCACCCAATTTTCCGGTGCGGATCAACACCTTCGCCCACAAACGAAAAGTTTGCCGTTAGGATGAAATCGCCCTTCACTTTGTTGTACAAGTAGTGAAATTCGTCGCGCTCAAACCAAATATTGTAGCCCGAACCCGATAACAAGTACGTTTGTGAACCGGCATCGTAAGTGGCCGAACCGGCCAATTTTGGCAAACCAACATCTTGGTTAAACTGAAAAATGCCCTCAGGCTGCTGGGAAAAAGCGGTAGAAGAAAACATACAAAACAGAAGTAAAGCTACTGGTTTCATAAGAAGTTGTTTAGGTTTAAGAATCGTGTTAAAACGATTAAAGATAACAAATCATTTATAAAACCGGAGCCCTACCTATGTCTATTTGATGCACTTTTATAGTTCATTATCAAAAAGAATGACGGTCATTTTTCCGGTAAACCAAGCCATTGAACCGGGCAATCACCTCGTCTGCCTCGTCAGTCACCAGCACATCATAAGCGCCTATTCGTTTAGGATCGGCCAGCTCAGTGGCGATGGCATACAAGGTGCCGTTTGACTTTCCTTTCAGGAAAGAAATATTCACATTCACCGCCAGCGCCAGCTGCCCGCGGCTGTTTGATGCTACGGCGAAGGTCAGGTCGGCCAACGTAAAAATAGCACCGCCCTGCACCACATTTGCGGCATTCAGGTGCTTGTCTTCAATTTCGAGTTTGGCCTTGCAAAAACCAGGACCGGCTTCCATGATTTCGACACCGGTTAAGGCCGCATAACGATCGTTTTTAAAATAATTCTTCAAATTTTCGGTCATTTATCTTTTTATTAAGAAGAAAAACCTGCGAACAGCAGCTCACAGGTTTTCCCAAATCATGAATTAATTTCCTTTTACATCAGGCTTAATGTAACGGTTAAACCGGCCATTACAACCGACACCATGGTCATTAGTTTGATCAGGATGTTCAACGATGGCCCCGAAGTATCTTTAAACGGGTCGCCAACCGTATCGCCCACCACACTTGCTTTGTGGGTTTCGCCGCCTTTACCGCCGTAGTTTCCTTTTTCGACGTATTTTTTCGCATTGTCCCAGGCGCCCCCGGCATTGTTCAACATCACCGCCAACGTGAAACCCGAGGTCAAGCCGCCTGCCAGCAATCCCACGACACCGGCAACGCCCATTATTGCGCCTACGGCCACCGGAACGATAATGGCGATCAGCGAAGGCAACAGCATTTCGCGTTGGGCCCCTCTGGTTGAAATTTCAACACACTTGGCATATTCCGGTGTGCCGGTACCTTCGAGGATGCCCTTAATTTCGCGGAACTGGCGACGAACTTCATCCACCATAGCACTGGCCGCCCGGCCCACCGCTTTCATGGTCATGGCACAAAAAACAAAGGCCATCATGGAACCGATAAAAATGCCACCCAGGAAAAAAGGATTCAACAGCGTAATATCGTAAGCGGCATAAAAATCTTTCACCGAAGCAGCCGAAATCTGGATAGCCTCAATACCTTCTGCTACGGCTGGTTTTATATTGGTATAGAACACAAAGTCGCCTTTTGTAACGAAACCGTCAGGACCGGCAATCTTTCCAAACCACAAGCGAATTTCTTCCATGTAGGCCGAGATCAATGCCATAGCCGTTAACGCAGCCGAGCCAATGGCAAAACCTTTCCCGGTTGCAGCCGTGGTGTTCCCCAACATGTCCAGCGCATCTGTCCGTTCGCGGACTTCTTTCGGCAGTTCGGCCATTTCGGCGTTTCCACCTGCGTTGTCGGCAATAGGGCCAAACGCATCAGTCGCGAGAGTAATGCCAAGGGTTGAAAGCATGCCCACAGCGGCAAATCCAATCCCGTAAACGCCCATCGCGAAATGTTGCATACCACCTGCCGACCAGAATGAACCGATAATACCCAACACAATTGTCACCACCGGAATCCAGGTGGAGTACATCCCAACGGCAATCCCATCGATGATGGTCGTTGCCGGACCTTGTTGCGCTTGTTTGGCAATCCCTTTAGTCGGTCCATATTCATCTGAAGTATAATACTCGGTAGCCTGCCCAATGATAACGCCAGCAGCCAAACCAATCACCACCGAACCAAACACACCGTAAGTAATCCATCCCATGGCAGCCATTCCGAGCATAGCCAATAAAATCAGGAGGGAAGATCCGCCGGTTCCCATCAACAGTGCATTCAGCAGGTTTTTCTGGGTAGCTGATTCTTTTGTGCGAACCATGAAAATACCAATGATCGAAAAGATAATTCCAATTGCCGCCACAATCATCGGGGCAATAACGGCCATTTCAGTTTCCATACCCGAAGCCTGAAGCGCTACAGCCGGAAGGGCCGCCCCCAAAGCGGCAGTTGCCAGAATAGAACCACAATACGATTCGTACAGGTCGGCGCCCATACCAGCCACGTCGCCTACGTTGTCGCCCACGTTATCGGCAATGGTTGCCGGGTTGCGCGGATCATCTTCCGGAATACCGGCTTCAACTTTACCAACCAGGTCGGCGCCCACGTCGGCTGCCTTGGTATAAATGCCGCCACCTACACGGGCAAACAAGGCTTGCGTGGAAGCCCCCATCCCGAAGGTCAGCATCGTAGTGGTAATTTCAACCAGCTTCTGATGTTCGCTGGTGTTGGGGTGAACAAATTCGAGGCCGGCAAAATGCAGTCCGCTTACCATATTTTCAGGAGTAAAAATCACCTGGGTCAGGAACAAATACCAGGCAGCAATGTCGAGCAAACCGAAGCCAACCACCACCAATCCCATCACGGCGCCACTGCGAAAAGCCACTTTCAATCCCTGGTTAAGCGACTGCGAAGCGCCGTGGGCCGTACGGGCCGAAGCATAGGTAGCCGTTTTCATCCCCAAAAAGCCGCAAAGACCGGAGAAAAAACCCCCGGTAAGAAAGGCCACGGGAACAAACGGGTTTTGAACACCCAAATAAGCCAACAACAATAAAAACAGCATGATGATAAGAAATACAATACCGACCACTTTATACTGCCGGTAGAGGTATGCCATGGCCCCCTCGCGCACGTATTGGGCAATTTCCATCATACGTGGGGTACCTTCCGGGTTTTTCATCATGGACTTAAAGAAGAACCATGCGAAAACCAATGCCAATAATGAGCAAAAAGGAACTATCCAGAATATCGCATTCATAAGTTTATTATTTTATGCAACCAAGTTGCGGTTAGAGTTTTCGTTTTTTTTTACAGGCCATTAAAATAACGATAAATGATGTTGACCAGCATAAAACCGCAATGTTCTATGGCAGGCCGGTTCAAAATCTGATCGTTAACAAAGATAAAAGAAGCGGCTTAAATTGAATGCATTTCAACTCTTTCATAATTAATTTGTAATTATTCTAAACCAATACCTATCGTTCTGACAATTAGCGCAAACCACAGGAATAGCGTAAGGCCTTTCTTCAGAAAAGTTGTTCCGGCGGGGTCAAGTCCCTTTTACGACACCCTTTCCCCTCCATTTTCCCGAAAAATAATAAACAATCAAAATGGTCATACCAGCCAGCCAACCGGTCGGTTCGGCCCACCAAATACCGTTTACGCCAATTTCACCCGAAAGAAAATAGGCCATGGGGATGCGGAACAGATAAAGTGCCGTAAGCGTGGTAAGCATGGGCACAAAAGTGGCGCCGGCACCTCGCAAAAAACCGGTAAAGGTGAACATGACCGACAGCAGCAGGTAAAACGACGAAACGATTACCAGGTAATCCTGCCCAATGGCAATAACGCCCGGATCGGGTGTGAAAAGCTGAATGAGGTATTTACCGAACAGGATGATGAGAATGGACACAAACAACGAATAGCCCAGCGAAAAAAGCAAAGTAATCTTTAGGCCTTTCATGGCACGGTCTTCCCGAAAAGCCCCCAGGTTTTGCCCCACAAAAGTTGACAAGGCCGAACTGAATGTGATGGCCGGCATCTTGGCAAACGAGTCCACGCGCATCGCCGCAGTATATGCGGCCACGGCGTTGGTGCCAAACGTGTTCACGATGCCCATAATGGCCATCATCCCAAAAGCCACAAACGATTGCTGAAAGCCGGTGGGTAGCCCGATCCGGACACAACTTTTAAAAATATCACGATCGAAAATATACCTGCGAAAACGCAGCTTGATAACCGGGTGTTTTTTATTGAGGTACCAGGTGGCCGTAAAAAACGCCCCGGCTTGCGAAATCACCGTCGCCAGCGCCACCCCTTCAATCCCCCACTTGAAAACCACGACAAAAAGCAAATCAAAAAAGACATTGTTGATGGTGGACACGATCATAAAATAAAGTGGCGTTTTCGAATCGCCCATCCCACGCAGAATGGAGGTAATACCGGCAAAACCAAAAAAGAAAAACATGCCCAACAGGTAAATATTCAGATAGCTGACCGCTTGGGGCAAAATTTCTTCGGGAAGCTGCAGCAGCAAAAAGATGTGCCGACTAAATGCGACGCCGATGGCGGTAACAAAAATTGAAGAGACCAGAAAAAAGATAAAAATTGTGTCGATGGTGCGACGAACCTGTTCCATTTGTTTGGCGCCGAAATATTGCGACACTACGGTTGATGCCCCCGACCCCACCCCGATCACCAGCGAAATCAGCGTAAATATAATCGGGAACGATGCACCCACGGCCCCCAGTGCTTCTTTTCCCAGGTAGTTGCCCACAATAATGCTGTCAACAATATTGTACAGGTTCTGGAAAATATTGCCAATCACCAACGGAACCGAAAATCGCAAAATCAGCTGTGCTTCCCTTCCCTCCGTAAAGTCTTTCATATTTCTGAATAAAGATGTCAAAGCTCTCCAAAATTTGCAGAATTTCAAAATCACCGGTTGTAAGTTAATGTTGGGTTAAGTTTTCCGATTCCTTTTTCACACTGTCAGTATTCCGCTAATTTTGCCGCAAATCAATTTGTATATGAAAAAAAGAGTATTATTTGTTTGCCTTGGCAATATATGCCGTTCTCCGAGTGCAGAGGCGGTTTTCAACGGGATGATCAAACGGGCAGACCTGGAACACCTGATTGAGTGCGACTCGGCCGGAACTGCCGGCTACCACGTTGGCGAACCTGCCGACCAACGCATGCAGAGCCATGCCATGCGACGCGGCTACCGCCTGACCTCCATCGCACGGAAGTTCGACCCAGGAACCGACTTTGACCGTTTCGACTACATCATCGGCATGGATGACGACCTGGTGAACGATTTGCAAGACCTGGCTTCAAGCACCGACGAGCTGGACAAGATTTTCAAAATGACCGACTTCTGTTCATCCGGCGGATACCATTCAGTGCCTGACCCGTACTACGGTGGGTCGGACGGTTTTGAGCTGGTGCTGGACATTCTGGAGGATGCCTGCGAAGGTTTATTGAATGAAGTTAAGGGATAATCAGCTTGTTTTTAAACAGAACAGGGCTTGAAACTTTCCGTTGGCAGGAACTGTTTTTATGAAAAAGGGAGAACGAGGAGATGGATCAGGAGCGTTTTTACAGTTCGATAGCCAACTACTACGAACATATTTTTCCGCTGAACAAGCAACAAGTCGAATTCGTGTTATCTGAATTCGACTCACCGGAAGAACTTTATTTTTTGGATGCAGGATGCTCCACCGGCCAGTTGGCCTACGAATTGTGCCAACTGGGAGCACTTGGACTGGGCATTGACCTGAACAGCGATATGATCAGCCGGGCCGCTTCTCTTTTTCCTTCACCTTCGATCAGTTTTCGAAAGATGAATATGCTACAGTTGACCAAAACACTACCGGAGCATTATTTCGATGCGTTAATCTGTTTCGGCAATACGATCGTCCACCTCGACAACATCACCCAGGTGAAAGACTTTTTTAAACAGGCTGCAACGGTATTAAAACCCGGAGGCAAGTTACTACTGCAACTGCTCAATTACGATTATATCCTCGACCGGCAAATTACCGAACTGCCGCTGATTGACAACGAGCACATCCGGTTTGTGCGCGAATACATTCTTCCCAAGGGCAACCAACCCAAAGTTGAATTTAAAACCCGGCTAACCCTGAAAGAAACCGGCGAAACCCTGGAAAACAGCACCCTCCTGCTGCCCGTCAGAAAAAATGAACTGGAGAAATTACTGACGCTGGCCGGCTTTTCCAACCTTTGTTTTTACGCCAACTTTGCCAAATCCCCTGCCGGTGGCGACCACCTGCCTTTGGTGGTAGTAGGGGAAAACTAACGGACATATCCCGATCTTTTTTCTCGTTACCGTCTCGCTCGGCAAACTGTCTTCCGACTCCATGATAATAGGGTCATGCATGAACAAACTCCCTGTTCATTTTGTCTTTTCTTTTGTCGGGAACAAAAAGTTACGGCTGGCCTATTCAGATGAAACACGCACTTTCTTTTTTGCTTATTGCTGCAATCAACTGGCACTTATTTGCCAGTATAGCTGTCTATGTTTCATTTAAAATAAACCAGGACTACATTGCCACCTATTTGTGTATCAACCGGGAAGTTCCGGAATCGACCTGTAAGGGGTGCTGCCAATTGAAAAAGGAACTGGAAAAGCAACAGGAACAAAAACAGGACGTACCGCAACCAGAAAACAAAAAGATTGAGATCCATTATTTTACCGGCCACATTCAGCATATTATGCCTCCTTATCAATTCATATCGGTGTCTTCATTTGCTTACTTCGATAAGACCTACATTTCAAGTTCTAAAAAAATTTTCCATCCGCCTCAGATATAACTTGCTTAACCATCTTTTTTAATCAATTCTTTAGCGCTATTCAGCCTAAAGAACATTACAAACGATTAAGCATGATATCATGAATAGAATAATTCTGTCAGTTGGGAGAAAGAAATACCGATTTTCAATCTGCTTGCTCCTGATACTGACAACAAGCCTGACGGCCTTTGCCCAGGACCAGCAAACGCGCCTTCGGTTAACCGACCAAATAAGCCGTGAACCCGTCAGCGGAGCCACCTTCGAATATGGCAATGCGAAAGGCATTTCGGATGACTCAGGCTTCATCCGGATTGGCCTTACCGAAAATTCAACGCTGATTATTTCGCATGTGCAATACGGCAAGCAGACATTTACCGCCGCAAAAATAAAACAGGCCAAAAAAACGGGCATTCTTGAATTAACTGCCAAATCACATCTGTTGCAGCCGGTAACCTTTTTGCAGCTACACCCCAATGCAGGCGAACAGGAAAGTATGTATTTTCGGGTGGAAGATAAATTGGCACACGATGCAGGCCAGCTCCTGGAGCAATTCATTTCCATTTCGGGAATCCGCAAAAGTGGCGCCTATGGTTTCGATCCGGTTTTGCGCGGTTTTAAATACGACCAGATCAACCTGGTAATCGATGGCGTTCAGGGGGCCACGGCTGGCTGTCCCAACCGGATGGACCCGGCATCGAGCCAGGTACCGCTAAACATGATTGTTCGGGCTGAAGTACTAAAAGGCCCGCACAGCCTGCGTTACGGAAATGCCTTTGGCGGCACCGTCAACTTCAAAAGCGCTGATCTGTGGTTCTCTGATCAGCCCCATCTTACAGGTCGCATGAGCAGCAGCTACGAAACCAATGGAAATATTTACAGGACTGAAGGCCTGGCCGGCTTCTCATCAAAAGTGACCGATCTGAAACTCTTTGGGTCCTATTCAACCGGAACGGATTACACCGATGGCGACGGCATTGACCTACCGGCCAATTTTAACCGAAGGAATGTGGGTGGTAAACTGGGCGTGAAACTCAGCGGCGCCCAAAACCTGAGTGTAATGGTGGCCAATAATTACGCACATGATGTCGATTTCCCGTCATTGTCCATGGACCTGCGCAAAGACAATACCTGGCTTTTTAACCTGGGACACACTGCACAGTTTCACAAAGGCACACTTACCACTTGGCATACGCATTTTTACACCACCCTGGTTGACCACCTGATGGATAACCTGGACAAGGTAATGACCCCGCGCATGGTCGATGCCAATACCGCCGCAAAAACCTACAATGCGGGCGGACGCACCGAACTGCTTTTCGATTTCAATTCGGGCTGGCTGTATGCCGGAACTGATATGCGGATAGAAAATGCCGAAGGCAACCGTGAACGAACGATGTTGATGGGGCCTATGACCGGACAAACGCTGACCGACAATGTTTGGCAGGATGCCCTGGTGCGCAAAAATGGTTTGTTTGCCGAATATCACTACCAGCAGTCAAACTATCATCTCGTATTTTCGGGAAGATTGGAATTAAACCACGCCGAAACGCGAGATCCGGATTCGAATTTCAAAAACCTGTACAACGATCTTGAAGCCAACTTGCTGAATCCCTCATTTAGTTTGGGAGGTACTCGGATACTGAGTCAATCGGCATCTATCGGGCTTTGGCTGGGAAGCGCCCAACGCAGCCCAGGACTGGCCGAACGGTACATCAACTTCTTCCCCATCGGGCTTGACCCGTATGAGTTGGTGGGCAACCCCGACCTGAAAGCGGAAACCAACCACCAGGCCGATGTAGTTTTTAGCTACAGAAAGGAAAAAACGGACATCAACATCACCGTTTATGCGTCCTCGCTTCAACATTACATTTCATCCGAAATACGCAGCGATTTGCAGCCACGCATGGCAACTTCACCGGGAGTCCGTCAGTTTGTCAATATTGATAAAGCGCTCCATACCGGTTTTGAGTTTAGCTGGAAGCAACTGTTCGGAGCCCACTTTCAACAGATTACGGAACTGGCTTATACCTATGGGAAGAACCGGGTTGCAGATGAGGCCTTGCCCGAGATTCCGCCCATGGAGTTCAGGTACAGGTTGCTGGGTTCGTTTATGAAGAACAAACTGAGGGCTGAACTAAGTTTCCGGAATGCTTTTAAACAAAGTCGGATTGCCACTTCTTTCGGAGAAAGCGTAACACCCTCGTTCCGTGTGGTCGATCTGAAAACATCGTACGCCCTTGATAAGCGGATCTCGCTCTCATCGGGGGTTTCAAACTTGTTTGATGAGGCTTACTACGAACATTTAAGCCGTTCGGTAAGGGAAATGGATTCACGGCCCATTTATTCACCCGGCCGGAGCTTTTATTTCAGTTTGACGGTTAACATCTTGTAAAAGCAGGAGAGCTTGACTTGGAGTCAAACCCTCACTAAAAAGCGGATATTAAACACGAAAAAGGCCGCTTTCCTTTCGGAGAGCGGCCTTTGAGTATCTGGTATTCAGAATTACTTCTTATATACTTTTTTGTAACCGTAGATGGCAGCTTCGCCCAGTTGCTCTTCGATGCGGAGCAGTTGGTTGTATTTAGCCATCCTGTCAGAGCGGCTCAATGAACCGGTTTTGATCTGGCCTGAGTTGGTAGCCACGGCAATGTCGGCGATGGTTGAATCTTCAGTTTCGCCCGAACGGTGAGAAGTTACTGAAGTATAACCGGCGCGGTGTGCCATTTCGATAGCATCCAGTGTTTCGGTCAGTGTACCGATTTGGTTCACTTTGATCAGGATTGAGTTGGCAGCGCCCAGTTCGATACCTTTTTTCAGGTATTCTACGTTGGTTACGAACAGGTCGTCGCCAACCAGCTGGCATTTGTCGCCGATAGCGGCGTTCAGTTTTACCCAGCCATCCCAGTCACCTTCGTGGCAACCATCTTCGATGGAGTCAATCGGGAACTTTTCAACCAATTCAGCCAGGTAAGCAACTTGTTCTTCGCGGGTACGTTTAGCACCGTTAGCGCCTTCAAATTTGGTATAATCGTAAATCCCGTCTTCGTAGAATTCAGAAGCAGCGCAGTCCAATGCGATCGACACATCGCCGCCATCTTCTTTACGACCTGGTTTGTAACCGGCGTTTTTGATGGCTTCGATGATTGAGTTCAAGGCATCTTCTGTTCCATCCAAAGCAGGGGCAAAACCACCTTCGTCACCCACAGCAGTGCTCAAACCACGTTTGTGCAATACTTTTTTCAAGCTGTGGAAAACCTCAGCACCCATACGCAGACCTTCGCGGAACGAAGGAGCGCCAATCGGGCGAATCATGAATTCCTGGAAAGCGATAGGAGCATCAGAGTGAGAACCACCGTTGATGATATTCATCATCGGAACAGGCAACGTTTTGGCGTTTGTGCCACCGATGTAGCGGTACAATGGCAAACCCAGTGCATCTGCAGCAGCTTTGGCAACAGCCAAAGAAACACCCAACATAGCGTTGGCACCCAATTTTGATTTGGTTTTTGTTCCGTCAAGAGCAAGCAATTTTTTATCGAGGGCTACCTGCTCAGAAGCGTCCATGCCAATGATTTCTTTGGCAATTACTGTGTTTACGTTTTCAACGGCTTTCAAAACACCTTTACCCAGGTAACGACCTTTGTCGCCGTCACGCAATTCAAGCGCTTCGTTTTCACCTGTTGAAGCACCGGATGGAACAGCGGCCAAACCAATTGCGCCACACTCCAGTGTAATTTCAACTTCTACTGTGGGATTACCACGTGAGTCAAGAATTTCTCTACCAACTACGTTACGAATTAACATGATTTATGGTTTTGAATTAAACTTAATATATTACCTTAAAATTCTGATTGATAATAGCTTTCAGAAAAGCCGCAACAAAGATAATAAATCCGCAGGATTATAGCCGGTTTTTAAAAAAAGCCATAACCTAAATTTAACCCGGTTTGCGGCCTAAAATGAACCAAACTCGTTGTACTTATCTCCCGGCTTGTACTCCACCACCTCAACCGGATGAATGGTCACCAATGCCCCCTTTTGCGAGAGGTCGATCAGCTCATGGACCCGTTCCGCAAACCGGCGGATGGACTCCTCCGCATCCACAATTTCAATAATGACCGGTAAGTGCTCCGGCTGGTAAAAAGCTTTGTCGGTTTGCACCGAGTGACTGGCCCCAAACGATAACACGCCCCGGTAAACCGTTGCCCCTGCCAGCCCAAATCCCCGGGCTTCTTTGACAATCTCTTCGAACAGTTGCGCCGAATCAATCTTATCCAATTCTGAGATATAAATTTTCAAAACACTTGCTTTTCCTTTCATCGCTTTTCTATTTTTAAAAAGTGTATTTTCTAAATCCGTCAAGTTACGCTATTTCGGACAAACGGAAATCGGCCTCACATTCGTGTTAACCAGAATTTAAACAAATTGTTACCTTTCCGCTACAAATATTTCGCGCGCTATTAAAACCTGCACCAGGCACTATTCCCGAAAACAGCAATCGTTGTTTTGAACATGGCCTTTTAAAATTGCACTGAAATCAATACCTTGACCACCAAATTTACAACTATAAACTGGTCGCAGTATATGAATCAGCCCTTAAAACATTGGGTATTAACCTGTTTTTTTATCGCTTGCTTTGTGAGCGGAAAAGCACAGGGGAAAATGCCCTTGTCCCACTTTTTCAGCCGCTGGGCCAATCAGGAAATTTTGGAACATGCCAGCATTGCCCTGTACGTGCAGGATGCCAAAACGGGTGAAGTGGTCCTTCAATCCACTCCGCAAGTGAGCCTGGTGCCAGCCTCCACACTGAAACTGCCGACCACCGCAGCGGCGCTCGAACTGCTCGGCCCTGATTATCGGTTTGAAACCCGGCTGGCTTACAGCGGCTACCTGCAAAACGACACCCTGTTTGGCGATCTCCACATCCTGGGCGGCGGCGATCCGGCATTGGGCTCGATGTACTTTAAGGAACACTACCTGAAAAAACATTTTCAGGACACTTGGGTGAAGGCACTGAAAGACTTAAACGTCCGGCACATCACCGGCAAATTGGTGGCCGATGCTTCCATCTATGACGACCAATTCATCCCGAACACCTGGATTTGGGAAGACCTGGGAAACTATTACGGGGCCGGCCCTTGCGGGCTTTCGGTGTACGACAATCTATATGAAATCCACCTCTCATCTCCGGCCACCGCAGGAAAGACCACAAAATTTCTGTCAACCAAGCCCCATATCCCCGGGCTGGAACTCGACAATCGTGTACTTTCAGCCGACGACCCGCGCGACCAGGCTTATGTATTTGGTGGTCCGATGACCAACCAGCGAACCATCCGCGGAACCATCCCAAAAGGCAAGGCCGATTTTGTGGTAAAGGCCTCCATCCCTAATCCTCCTTATTTGCTGGGCTGGCAACTAAAAAATAAGCTGACGGAGGCAGGCATTCAGGTAAGAGGAGAAGTGGATGTGAAGTTGAAGGCAGAAACTAAGGAAGAAGAAAGATTGAAGGTGATTACAAAAACCGTTTCCCCGCCCCTTTCCGACATTGTCAGCGTGACGAACCACGAGAGTGTGAACCTGTTTGCCGAACATTTGCTAAAACATCTGGCATACCTGAAAACCGGTCAGGGAAGTACGAAGGAAGGAATCGAGGTAGTAACTTATTTCTGGAAAGAAAAGGGAATCGACACGCACGGACTGTATCTGGCCGATGGCAGCGGACTGTCGCACTTCAACGCCATGACCGCCGAACAAATGGTACAGGTGCTGCACTACATGAAAACAGAAAGCGCTGCGGGGAGCTATTTGTTTCAGTCGCTGCCAACGGTGCCCAACGGAACTTTGTGGTACTTTCGCCCGGAATTGTTTCCCCGGAACACGCTGCTGGCCAAAAGCGGGAGCATGACCCGCGTGCGTTGTTTTGCCGGACAACTGACAACCATCACGGGGCGTGAACTGCTGTTTGCCGTTTTCGTGAACAACTTCTCGTGTACCCAACGACAGGCTATCCAGGCCATCGAAGAACTACTGGCCGAACTGGCCAACAGGTAGCGATGGCACCATTCAATGGCCCATCATCTTTCCAACCATTTCCTTGAGGGTCCGGTTCTCGATTTCAAGCTCTTTGATCCGCTCCTTCAGGGCATTGGTTTCCGGATGGTCGCCAACTTCCGGTTCATCATAGGGCAGCTTCTCGGCCAGTTCCCGAAAAAAATTATAGCCCAGCAATTCCGACAGTTCGGCCAAACGCTGCACCTGAATGGTAGGCCGCAAAAACATGCGGTGTGCTGCCGTATAGCTCAACCCAAGACTTTTGGAAATGTCAGCAGGATTGAGCTTTTTCCGCTTCATCTCCCGGTTAACCAACTGCATTACGGGTAGTTTTTCCATGATTGAAATCGATATTGGCCCTGCCTGTAAATAGATTGAAAACAGGCAGGAATGGTTATTTATTACTCAAATTTAACTATTTTATACACAATACCAATTAATAATAGCTATATAACAAGTATTTACTAAATCTTCACTTGTATTTTCTACCCGATTATTAGTATTTTTTACCCGATTATTAGTATTTTATAAATTATTTTGATTAGTAAATACAAACAAAAGAGCAATAAATACTCATTATTGAATATTTATTGCTTTTTTATAAATAATTTTAGCTAACAAAGCCGCCATTAGCGTCGCGCATGCGCCGGGTTATTTTCCCCGGATGACATTTCCCAAAGCAAATTTGCCGCTGCCATATACCAGGATGGTGATAAAGATGAGCAGGTAGAGAAAGGCCATTTCCTTCCGGGCAAACGGATCGTTGGCATGGATCATGAAGGCAGCCACGCTCATGGTAACGATCAGCGGAAGGGTGGCCAAGCGGGTGGCGATGCCCAGCACCACCAAAGCCGAGCAGAACACCTCGGCAAACACGGCCAGGATGAGCGATGGCGTAGAGCCAATCCCAAACGGATCGGCAAAGGCCAAATCACCGGCCAGCAATTTCTGCAACTTCGGTACGCCATGTGTCATCATAAACGCGCCTGCCCCGGCACGCAACACCAGCAACCACACATTCTCCATAAACTCATTGGTTTTCGGACCAAGCATCTTTTTTCCCATGATATTTCTATTTTTTGATTTTCATGATTAAAATAAATACACCCCAAAAATATGAAGGTTGTTCCGAAAGTCTTTTGCTATGACTTCTGAAACAACCTTTTTTTTATCTAAACGATAATCGCTTAAGCGTTGGCAATCCAGTCGGCAATCCAGTCGCCCACTTCCGAAGTTTTGTATGATGTGCCTTCGGCAATATCCACAGTTACCACACCGGCAGCCATCGAAGCAGCTACCGCGTCGCGGATGAGTTTGCCCTCTTCCATCAGGTTGAAAGCGTATTCGAACATCATGGCAGCCGAGAGGATGGTGGCAATCGGGTTGGCAATGTCTTTTCCGGCGGCCTGCGGGTACGAACCGTGAATGGGCTCGAACACCGACGTGTGGATTCCGATGGAAGCTGAAGGCAGCAAGCCCAGCGAACCGGTAATCACACTGGCTTCGTCGGTCAGGATATCACCGAACATGTTTTCGGTCACCATCACGTCGAAGTTTTTAGGCCACTGAATGATTTGCATGGCTGCATTGTCCACAAACATGTATTCGGTGGTCACATCCGGGTAGTTGGGGGCCATTTCCTGGGCCACTTCGCGCCACAGGCGAGAGCTTTCCAGCACGTTGGCTTTATCTACCACTGTCAGTTTTTTATTACGCTTCAGGGCAAATTCGTATCCCAGTTTCAGGATGCGTTCCACTTCGGCGCGGGTATAGGTACAGGTATCGAAAGCGGTGTTTCCATCATCTTTACGACCTTTTTCACCAAAATAAATACCCCCTGTGAGCTCGCGGATGGCGACAAAATCTGCGCCTTCAACCAACTCGCGGCGAAGCGGGGATTTGTGCAGCAACGACTCAAAGGTTTCCACCGGACGGATGTTGGCATACAAGCCCAGCTTTTTGCGCATCAGCAACAGCCCTTGCTCGGGACGCACTGTTGCTTTCGGGTTATTGTCGAACTTTGGGTCGCCAATGGCGCCGAAAAGTACGGCATCCGACTGCATGCACAGCTCGTGCGTTTGATCGGGATAAGGTTCGCCCACCTGGTCGATGGCCGTTGCGCCCGTGAGGGCATATTCGTATTCCAGTTCGTGGTTAAACTTGGCGGCAATTGCTTTTACCGATTTCATGGCCTGCTCCACAATTTCAGGACCGATCCCGTCGCCGGGAAGAACAGCTAATTTCAGTTTCATACTATGCGTTACGTGTTTTGAATTTCAAGTTTCGAGTTTCAAGTTGTCCAAAATGACTACTAATGACTTTGAATGACCATCAATGACCAATGACCAATTCCCCATCATCAATTCTCAACCTTTCGGTTCCCGGGATCGGTTTCGATGCCGGTTTTGTGTTCGAGCAAATTGAGCATACGCACCGTAGCCTTAATGGCCGCGGCAGTCTGGTCGGGATCGAGCCCGCGGGTTTTGAATTCCCGATCGAGTTCCCAGATGATGACCGTTTCAACCAGCGCGTCGGTCTTCCCACCCGGAGGGATGGTGACCGAATAATCCAGCAATTTGGGAAAGGGCTTTTTCAGTCGTTTGTAAATGCTCTTCACGGCATTCACAAACGCGTCATACTGCCCGTCGCCGGAAGCTGAGGCTTCGTAGTTCCGCCCTTCAATATTGATGCTCACCATAGCCGACGGCTTGAGCCCCATGGCATGGGTGAGGGCAAAATTGTTGATGCTGATCTTTTGCTCGATGCTTTCCTGGAGCACATCGGCCACAATGTAGGGCAAATCCTCGGCAGTCACCGTTTCTTTGCGGTCGCCCAATTCAATGATACGGGTGGTCACCATTTTCAGCGCTTCGGGCGACAGCTCAATACCCAGATCTTCCAGATTGGCTTTGATGTTGGCCTTCCCCGAAGTTTTACCCAGGGCGTAGGTGCGTGTGCGGCCAAAGCGTTCGGGCAACAGATCGTTAAAATACAGGTTGTTTTTGTTGTCGCCATCAGCATGGACACCGCTGCACTGGGTAAACACAAATTCGCCGATCAGCGGTTTGTTTGTCGGGATGCGGATGCCCGAAAAGCTTTCCACAATTTTCGACACCCGGTTCAGCATGTTTTCGTTCACATGTGTTTTCAGGTGAAGGTGGTCTTTCACGGTGGCAATCACGCTCGACAGCGGCGCATTCCCTGCCCGTTCGCCCAATCCGTTCACGGTGGTATGCACACAACCAACCCCTGCCTTGATGGCATGAAAAACATTGGCGATGGCCAAGTCGTAATCGTTGTGCGCGTGAAAATCGAATAAAACGCCTGGATAGGCGTCAATCATTTCCTTGCAGAAATCGTAGGTTTCGTCCGGGTCGAGAATGCCCAGCGTATCGGGCAGCATGATGCGTTTCACGCCCATTCCCTTCAGGTTTGAAACCATAAAATGAACGTAATCGCGTGAGTTCCGCATCCCGTTCGACCAGTCTTCAAGATAAACATTTACGGCAATGCCCAGTTCTGCGGCATAATCCAACGATTTCTGTATATCGGCAATATGTTCTTCCGGAGTTTTGCGCAACTGCTGGGTGACGTGTTTGTACGATCCTTTACAAAGCAGGTTCAGCACTTTCCCGCCCGCCCGGTTGATCCAGTCGAGCGAAATTTTGCCATCCACAAAACCCAGGATTTCGATGCGGTTCAGGTGGCCTTTTTCCTCTGCCCAGTCCATAATCCGGCGGGCAGCCTGAAACTCTCCTTCCGACACCCGGGCCGAGGCGATTTCAATCCGGTCAACGTTCACATCTTCGAGCAGAACTTTTGCTACGCTCAACTTCTCGGTATCGGTAAATGAAACGCCCGAGGTTTGTTCGCCATCCCGGAGCGTCGTATCCATGATACTGATTTGCCGGTTATTTTCTGCAACTTGTTTTCCCGTCATGTGCGTGGTAATTTTTCATTCATATTGAAACAGGCCGGTGAAAGCTTGTCTCGTTTTTGGTGCCTTGGACTAATCCCGGGCCACGTATTCAACCGAAAAAGCAGGAGCCGGCGCATTATTGCCACACTCCTGCCCTCTCGGACTTTATTTTTCAAAAGCTTCAATCTCGGCTTTTAAGCTCACAAGATAATCGATATCGTCGAGCCCGTTTTGCAGGCAATGCTTTTTGTACGGGTTGATTTCGAATTGTTCCGCCTCGCCGGTCGCTTTGATCGTAAACGTTTGGCTCGGCAGGTCCACTTCGAATTCACTCATAGGATCATTCTCGATGGTTGCGAAGATTTTTTCGAGGAAAGCTGGTGATATAACAACGGGCAACAGGCCATTGTTGAGGGCATTTCCTTTAAAAATGTCGGCAAAAAAGCTCGACACCACCACCCGGAAACCATAGTCGTAGATGGCCCAGGCAGCATGTTCGCGGCTCGATCCGCTACCAAAGTTTTTACCGCCTACCAGGATCTTGCCGCTGTAGGTGCTTTGATTTAGCGGGAAATCGGCAATGGGTTGGTCGTTTTTGTCGTAGCGCCAGTCGCGAAACAAGTTGTCGCCAAAACCTTTCCGTTCAACCGCTTTCAGGAAGCGGGCCGGAATAATCTGGTCGGTGTCCACATTTTCGATGGGCATGGGCACCGCCGGTGATACTATTTTTGAAAATTTATCGTAAGCCATTTCGAATTATAATTTTTGAATGATTATTTATGATTTCAACTTCCTGCCTGGATTGATTTTCTGGAAGAAATGAAAATAGAACAGAGCTCATAAGCTTCTTTTAATAACGGATCAGTTGTTCCGATAGAGAGCAAATTCTCCTCTGTTGCAAACTCTAACCAAAAGCTACTTTCATCAGCTTCCTCAATAACGATTGATAATTTTGCAGCAAAAGCTGCTTTGGACTGTGCCAGGTTTGCAGCACGATAATTAGCAGGAACTGATGTTGAACATCGAATCAACTGACCTCTGATATGTCTTCCCAATGTAGTATCAGGAAGCAGCATCGCAACTTTCACACAATCATGTGCAAACTTTTTGGTTCTTTGTTCCAGTTCCTTTCTGGTCATTTCAAACAATCATCAATCGTCATTAATCAATCATCAATCAAAGCATTTCCCGCGGGTCGGTGATGACACCGGTTACAGCGGCGGCGGCAGCGGTGATCGGGCTGGCCAGCAAGGTGCGGGCGCCCGGCCCCTGACGGCCTTCAAAGTTCCGGTTCGACGTAGAAACGGCATATTTTCCATCGGGAATTTTATCGTCGTTCATGGCCAAACAAGCCGAACATCCGGGTTGACGCAAGGCCATTCCGGCGGCTTCAAAAACTTTGTCCAAGCCTTCTTCGATAATCTGCTTCTCTACGGCTTTCGATCCGGGAACCAGCCAGACGGTCACATTGTCGGCTTTCTTCCTGCCCTTTACAAATTCGGCAAAAGCCCGAAAATCTTCAATCCGCCCGTTGGTACAACTTCCCAGAAAAACATAGTCCACTTTTTTACCTTTCATGGCATCGCCCGGATGGAAATCCATATATTTCAGCGATTTCATAAAAGTAGTTTTGTCGGTGCCTTCGAGGTCACTTCCGGTAGGAATTGATTGTGAGATACCAATACCCATACCCGGGTTTGTTCCGTAAGTAATCATCGGCTCAATGTCGGCGGCATCAAACGTCAATTCAGTGTCGAATTGAGCGCCTTCATCCGATTTCAGGGTTTTCCAGTAAGCCACGGCTTTGTCCCAAGCTTCGCCTTTGGGTGCAAATTTGCGTCCCTTCACATAGTTAATGGTCGTTTCGTCGGGGGCAATCATACCGCCGCGGGCGCCGCTCTCGATGCTCAGGTTACACAGGGTCATACGGCCTTCCATGCTCAAACCGGTAATGGCCGATCCGGCATACTCGATAAAGTGTCCGGTACCTCCGCTGGTCGAGATCTGCGAAATGATATACAGCGCAATGTCTTTTGCTGTAACCCCTTTGCCCAATTTACCATCCACGGTAATGCGCATTTTCTTGGGTTTGGGCTGCATGATACATTGACTGGCCAGCACCATTTCCACTTCGCTGGTACCAATACCGAATGCGATAGCGCCGAAAGCACCGTGCGTAGAAGTGTGGCTGTCGCCGCAAACAATCGTCATTCCGGGTTGTGTCAAGCCCATTTCCGGGCCAATGATGTGTACCACACCGTGACCATCGCTCCCCAATCCGTAATGAGTGATGCCGTTTTCTTCGCAGTTCTTTTTCAGCATCTCCACCTGGTTGCGCGACAACTCGTCCTTGATGCTCATGTTTTGGTTGATGGTAGGCACATTGTGGTCGGGCGTGGCCGTGGTTTGGTCCGGGCGGAACACTTTCAACCCGCGTGTTTTCAAACCTAAAAAAGCCACCGGACTGGTCACTTCATGAATAAAGTGACGGTCGATGTACAACACATTTGGTCCACCTTCGACTTGTCTTACCACGTGGGCATCCCAAATCTTATCAAATAACGTTTTTGCTTCCATATAAACTTATCTTTTCAACTTCAACCTACCGGAAAGAGCAGGTTTGCGAATCGTTATAACTTGTTTTAATTCAATTTTCTTATTGCACCGGGATCTTATTGACAGCATCCAGGAAGGCCTCAACCGAAGCGGTAATAATATCGGTGTGAGCGCCGAAGCCGAAGAACTTGGAGCCTTCAAAATCCAGTTCCATGTGTACTTTACCCACATCGTCGCTTCCTTTGGTGATGGCCTGGATCAGGAATTCCTCCAGCGTCACCTGACGTTTCAGGATTTGCTTGACAGCTTTAATTGCGGCATCCACCGGCCCGTTACCGGAAGAAGTGGCATCGAATTTTTCGCCGGCAATATCCAAACGAACGGTCGCCATCGGAATCAGCGATTTACCGGTTACCACTTGCAGGAAATCAAGTTTGATGCGGCGTTCTTTCCGTTGCGTATCGTCCACCAACAGCACGACATCGTCATCCCGAATATCCTTTTTCTTATCGGCCAACTCCAGGAATTTCTCGTAAACTTCATCCACTTTTTCCTTGGTCAGTTCGTAGCCCAACACTTCCAGCCGGTGTTTCAGGGCGGCGCGGCCGCTGCGAGCGGTCAATACGATTGACGACTCGTTGATGCCCACTTCTGTTGGATCAATAATCTCGTAGTTTTCGCGGTTTTTCAACACGCCGTCCTGGTGGATGCCCGATGAATGCGCAAACGCATTCCGCCCCACAATAGCCTTGTTAGGCTGCACAGGCATGTTCATCAGGTTCGATACCAAACGACTGGTTTTGAAAATATTTTTTGTATTGATGTTGGTATCGATATTCAGCACTTTGTAACGGCTTTTCAGGGTCATCACCACTTCTTCCAGCGAGGTATTTCCCGCACGCTCGCCAATACCGTTGATTGTTACTTCGGCCTGACGTGCGCCGTTGATGATCCCCGAAATGGTATTGGCGGTGGCCATGCCCAGATCGTTATGACAGTGAGTAGAGATGATCGCGTTATGAACACCTCTCACATTGTCCATCAGGTATTTGATTTTTTCGCCAAATTCGTGTGGCATGGTGTAACCGGTCGTATCCGGAATGTTGACCACCGTTGCACCGGCTTTGATCACTGCCTCGACCACCCGGGCCAGGTATTCGTTTTCGGTACGTCCGGCATCTTCGGCGTAAAACTCAACGTCTTCAACATATTTCTTCGCGTATTTTACAGCCCGGATGGCGCGCTCAATAATTTCATCAGGATTGGAGTTGAGCTTGTAGTGAATGTGATAATACGATGTCCCAATCCCTGTATGAATACGACCTTTCTTAGCGTATTTTAGAGCTTCGGCGGCAACATCAATGTCTTTCTCAACTGCGCGGGTAAGGGCGCAAATGGTTGGCCAGGTCACCGCTTTTGAAATTTCGACTACCGATTTGAAGTCGCCGGGGCTGGAAATCGGGAAACCGGCCTCGATCACATCAACGCCCAATTCCTCCAACGCTTTGGCCACTTCAATCTTCTCAACCGTGTTTAACTGACACCCGGGGACTTGTTCTCCGTCCCTCAACGTGGTGTCAAAAATGTACAATCTGTCGCTCATGATGAAATGATTTTTAGTATCTGTTATTTTCTTTTTTACATATCAAAAAAGCCATCCTCTGCTGAGAATGGCTTTATGTCATTTTTGTATAATTATACCCATACCATTCTCAGTCGCGAATCCATAGAAGAATACCGAGTAGAATACCGAGAATAGAAATGGAATAAACTTGTTTCATTTTTTCAATGATTTGCTGCAAATATCACAATATTTTTTTAAAATGAAAATAAAACACCGCTTTAATTGCTAAAATTAAAAGTTAATTGTCCCTGAACTTTAAATTCGGTAGTTTAAAATCGTTCTAAAGAATCTCGTGCACCCCCTGGTTGTTCCGTTGAACAGCAAATTAACTTGTTTTGTTTAATCGGAGTGCCGAAACTAATCCCCCGCCAAAGAAAACGATTATCGAACCATAGGTTCGGCTACCCCAGCCGTGGGCAATTCCTCTTGTTTTTCGAATTGAATGATTGCTACGGCCTCCTGATCGTCTCCCCATGCTAACGGCGGACAGGTTAATTTCAACCCTTTCCCCCGGATCCGGGCATGGCGAATTTTATCCAGTCCTTCATTACTGGGAAAAAGTGATCCCTCCACATGATGCACAATGTAATCTTTCTCCCGATTGAACTCATACCGTCCGAAATAGGAAATCCCGCGAATTTCCCCGGACTGCTCTTTTGGCATGTACTGTACCGAGAAATGCCCGGATGGGGAATAATTTACATACCCAACCGCATCGTCTCCAAAAGGATGTTCTGATTGTCCGTTTGTTTTTTGCACCTCAAATGATTTGAGTTTCCATGTTCCGATAATCAAACTGTTCATGATTGATGGTTTTAGAGATTCATAGACGCATATTAGCTCTTTTTATTCATTGGGAAAACATGTTTTTAGGACAGGTTCATCCGATCGGGACAAACAAGAAACATCAACCTTATCCCGGAACCGCACGGGGCTTACCCTAAAGCAACATCCAGCATCATCATTACCGCAAAACCAAACATTGTACCGATTGTTGCAATATCTGTGTGCTTATCCAACTGTGATTCCGGGATAAGCTCTTCCACAACAACATAAATCATAGCACCTGCTGCAAACGAAAGCGCATAGGGCAAAATAGGTCTCATCAGCAACACGGCACCGGCCCCGATTACGCCGGCAACCGGTTCGACCAAGCCGGAAGCCTGACCGTAAAAGAAGCTTTTCCGTCGGGTAAGCCCCTCTCGCCTTAGCGGAACAGAAACCGCAGCTCCTTCCGGAAAATTCTGAATGCCAATCCCGATGGCTAAAGCAACCGCACCTGCCAACGAAGCGGCAGGCAGATCGGCCGCCACTGCACCAAATGCCACACCCACGGCCAGTCCCTCCGGGATGTTGTGCAACGTGATGGCCATTACCAGCAACACACTCCTCCGCCAGGTAGTGTGCACCCCTTCGGCCTCGCTCATAGGAAGCCCCAGGTGAAGGTGAGGAAGAAACTGGTCAACCAGCCACAAAAAAAGCCCTCCTCCCAAAAAGCCGATCACCGCCGGGACCCAGGGGATTCCGCCACCTGCTTCTTCCATTTCAATGGCAGGGCTCAATAATGACCAAAAACTGGCCGCAATCATCACCCCTGCAGCAAAACCGAGCATGCCATCCAGTACTTTTCGGTTAATTTCCTTGAAAAAGAAAACCATTGCGGCGCCAAGTGCGGTAACAAACCATGTGAAAAGCGTAGCATAAAGCGCTTGCCATATCGGGCTAAGGGAGATAAACCAGTCGATCATCGTTGTATTCTCTTTAGAATTCAGTCAATATTAAACATTGAATCATGCCGGGCGGTTCGAACCAACGTGCAGAAATGCGCGAATTTGCATCTTTTTAAAAGAAAAAGCCTGCCAATCGGTGACTGGCAGGCTTTGGTATTTGATTTTGTACTGTTTTTAAACAATTTTCTTCATGGCAGTCATCGACTCGCGCAGCTCGTAACCGACAATCTCTACCGGGTGGAAGCGGATGATCTCGTTCACAGCGATCAATTGTTTGTTATCAACACCGTTATCGAAACCTTCGCCGTATGTTTCGCCAATAACGTCCACATCAATTTTCGACATGAAATCAGCCAGCAGCGGTTTGCAAGCGTGGTCGAACAAATAGCAACCGTATTCGGCCGTGTCCGAAATCACGCGGTTCATTTCGTACAGTTTTTTGCGGGCGATGGTGTTGGCAATCAGGGGGGTTTCGTGCAACGACTCGTAATAAGCCGATTCTTCTTTGATACCGGCTTCGGTCATGGTTTCAAAAGCCAGTTCAACACCCGATTTCACGAATGCAACCATCAATACGCCATTGTCGAAATATTCCTGCTCGCTGATTTCAACATCGCCGGCAGGCGTTTTTTCAAAAGCTGTTTCGGCAGTGGCAGCGCGCCATGTCAACAGGTTTTTGTCGTCGTTGGCCCAGTCTTCCATCATGGTTTTCGAGAATTCGCCGCTCATGATGTCGTCCATGTGCTTCTGAAACAATGGACGCATAATGCGTTTAAGTTCTTCAGACAATTCGAATGCTTTAATTTTTGCGGGGTTCGACAAGCGGTCCATCATGTTGGTGATCCCACCGTGTTTCAACGCTTCGGTAATCACTTCCCAACCGTATTGGATCAGTTTGGAAGCATATCCGGGTTCGATTCCTTTTTCAATCATTTTATTGAATGACAGGATAGAACCGGTTTGCAACAAACCGCAAAGGATCGTTTGTTCGCCCATCAGGTCAGATTTCACTTCGGCAACGAAAGATGAACGCAGCACACCTGCGCGGTCGCCACCGGTTGCAACACAGTAGGCTTTGGCGATTTCCAAACCGTCGCCATTGGGGTCGTTTTCGGGGTGGACGGCAATCAATGTAGGCACGCCGAAACCACGCTTGTACTCTTCGCGAACTTCCGAACCCGGTGATTTAGGAGCAACCATCACCACGGTGATGTCTTTGCGGATTTGCATGCCTTCTTCCACGATATTGAAACCATGTGAATACGACAGGGCAGCACCTTGTTTCATCAGTGGCATCACTGCGCTAATAACGCTGGTGTGTTGCTTGTCCGGTGTCAGGTTGATCACCAGGTCGGCCGTCGGAATCATTTCTTCATACGTTCCAACTTTGAAGCCATTGTCAGCAGCATTTTGATACGACTGACGTTTTTCTTTAATGGCGCCTTCGCGCAGCGTGTAGGAAATGTCGAGGCCCGAGTCGCGCATGTTGAGCCCCTGGTTCAGACCCTGGGCGCCACAGCCAACGATCACGATTTTTTTGCCTTCCAGCTTTTTTACTCCGTCAGCGAATTCCGATTTGTCCATGAACTCGCAGGTTCCCAGTTGCTGCAGTTGCAAACGCAACGGGAGGGTATTGAAATAATTTGCCATGTTGAATGAATTTTATTTGTTCTTACTCGATTTTTAAGATCCTGGATACAAAGCAAAAGAATAATCTGCAAAACGCGGAGTAAAAAAGCAGGTATTTTTGGTAATTTTCATGGGTTTACATTTTGAACCTCACCGATACAAAACTTTTAAAACTATATTTCAACGACTTACAAAACCTCTTCTGATGGTAATTTTAAACTACCGGGCCGTTTCGGCGCGATATTGCAGCGGCGAAAAACCGGCCTCGCGCTTGAAAAATTTCGTGAAATACGATTGATCGTCAAAATGCAGCTGATGTGCAATTTCGGCCACACTTAGGTTGGTGTGCACCAACAAACGCTTAATTTCCAACACCTGTTTGGCTTTAATAATCTGGCCTGATGTTTTGCCGGTGTACAGTTTCACGGTTTGGGTGAGGTGGTTTGGCGTTACGGCCAGCCTGGCGGCATATTCCTTCAGCGACAAATTGTTGTGGGTATTTTCTTCAACCAGATGATAAAAACGTTTGACCAACAAATAGCCCTTACCCGATGTTTCCAGGTTTTCGATGGTTTTGTAGCGCGACGTACAGGTGGTCAGGATCAGGTCGAGCAACGAGCGGAGCATGTCCAGCTGATTGGTATCGTTGGTGCGAAGTTCTGAGATGCTCCGGCGAAACAGCTCCTCCAGAAAAAGCATGTCTTCTTTGCGCTCCAGCTGAAGTGGAGGATTGTCCTGTTTCAGGTTATAAAAGAAAGGGAACTCGATCAGGCTATTTTGGTTGCTCCGGTTGGCCAAATAAAAATCGGCTGTAAAAATGTAAATATAGCCGCCAATATCTTTCGAAAACTCAATTTTGTGCGCCTGGCCGGGCGACATAAAAAAGACACAAGGTGGCCTGATTTCGTATTTGTTGCCGTCGATCACGTGAAAACCGGAGCCTCTCATCAGGTACAGCACTTCAAAAAAATCGTGCCGGTGTGGGTACTTCACGCTGAAATGCCGTTTCGCATCAAACACTTCCACCTGAAACTGCTGGCTTTTCCGCTCGTCTGAGCTAAAATTGTGCAGGCTGTAAACCGGTAATTGCTCCGTTTTCGAATTCATAGGTAAAAAAAGTTGCTTGGAAAGCCCAACAAAACGGACTTCCAAACAACCTGATTTAATGTATTTTTCTAGTCCAGTGCATCGAACATGGCATCACGTTCCTTCAGGAACTCAGAAAGCCGCTCGATGGGGTCGCGGGTAATGGCAATACGCCCGGAACGAATAAACTGCATCACATGAAACTCGTTCAGTTGCTCGAACAGCGCCTGGGTTTCTTCTTTGTGCCCGGTTTTTTCAATCACTATGTATTCGCGGGTGATTTCCAGAATCCGAGCGCCGGCATTGCGCACCATCTTTTCAATTTTATCCGTGTTATACAAGGCCTCTGTCGGAACCTTGTACAAGGCGATTTCCTGGAAAATCATCTCATCGTTGGTGTGATAAAAGGCCTTCATCACATCCACCACTTTTTCCAGTTGGGAAACGACTTTCATCACCCGGTCTTGAGTTTCGTTTACCACGATGGTGAATTTTGAGATACCTTTCAGCGCCGACGCCGAAACGGTCAGACTTTCGATGTTTATTTTTCGCCGGGTAAAAATGATGGTAATCCGGTTAAGCAAACCAATATGGTTTTCCGAGAATATGGTGATATTAAATTCTTGTTTCATTTTTCTCTGGTATTTAAGTTAAGCTTCAAGAATGATATCGGAAACAGATGCACCTGCCGGTACCATCGGGAAAACATTATCTTCTTTTTCAACAACCACTTCGAGCAGGTAAGGTCCATCGTGGTCCATCATTTTTTGGATGCCTGCTTCCAGTTCCTCGCGTTTGGTCACTTTGTGGGCCGGCATACCAAAACCGTTTGCAATCATGATGAAATCGGGATTCGTAAGCTCTGTAAACGAATAGCGTTTCTCAAAGAACAGCTGTTGCCACTGGCGCACCATGCCCAGGAAGTTGTTGTTCAGCAAAATAATTTTCACCGGAAGCTTGTTTTGCACGATCGTCCCCAGTTCCTGCAAGGTCATCTGAAAACCGCCGTCGCCCACAAAAGCAACCACCGTGCGGTCTTTCGCCCCAAGCTGTGCCCCAACGGCTGCAGGAACGCCGTAGCCCATGGTCCCCAGCCCGCCAGAAGTAACATTGCTCTTGGAATGTGTAAACTTGAAATAGCGGGAAGCGATCATTTGCTGCTGGCCTACGTCGGTCACCAGAATGGCCTCGTGGTTAGTTTTTTCCGAGGCAATACGAACTGCTTCGCCCATGGTCAATCCTTGTTTTTCGGGGAAAATATCTTTCTGAATGACTTTTTCATATTCAATCTTATCGCAGTCCCTGAATTCCTGTACCCAGGCATCGTGCTTGTTTTGCTGAACATTTTCCATCAACATGGCCAGCGAATTTTTCGCATTCCCCAGCACGGCCACATCGGCCTTGACGATTTTGTTGATTTCAGCAGGGTCAACTTCCAAATGGATGATTTTGGCGTTTTTCGCATACGAACTCACCTTGCCGGTAACACGGTCGTCGAAACGCATCCCAACGGCGATAATCAGGTCGGCCTCGTTGGTTTTAATGTTGGGGCCATAGTTTCCGTGCATTCCCAACATGCCCACATTCAGCGGATGGTCGGTTGGCAGGGCCGACAGCCCCAACAAGGTCCACGCAGCCGGAATGCCGGTTTTCTCAACAAAGGCTTTCAGTTCGTCTTCGGCGTTGGCGATAATAACACCCTGACCGAAGAGCAACAGCGGTTTTTTAGCTGCATTGATCAAATCGGCAGCTTCCTTCACCTTGAACGGATCTACCGGAAACTCGGGAATATACGAACGGATCTTAGTGCATTTTTTGTACTCAAAATCCAGCTCCTGAAACTGGGCATCTTTGGCAATGTCCAGCAATACCGGCCCCGGCCGGCCCGATTGGGCAATATAGAAAGCTTTGGCAATGGCGTCCGGAATTTCCTCAGCCGAAGTAATCTGGTAATTCCATTTGGTAACCGGCATGGAAATCCCGACCACATCCGATTCCTGAAACGCATCCGTCCCAAGCAGTGGCGAAGCCACCTGGCCGGTAATGCAAACCAACGGAATGGAATCGATCTGCGCATCGGCAATGCCGGTGATCAGGTTGGTGGCGCCGGGCCCGGAAGTGGCAAAGCACACACCTGCCTTGCCGGTAACCTTGGCATAACCCTCGGCAGCATGAACTGCCCCCTGCTCATGCCGGGTCAGAATGTGGGTAACATGTTTGTCAAAATCGTACAGGGCATCATAAATGGGCATGATGGCCCCGCCTGGGTAGCCGAAAATGGTATCAACACCTTCTTCCAGTAACGAAAGAATAACGGCTTGTGATCCGGTAATACGTTTTGTTGCCATATGAATGATTTTTTGTTGTTTCTAATCTATAATTCGAACTGCGCCTTTGTCAGCCGACGAAACCAGGCTGGCATAAGCTTTCAGCGCTTTACTTACATTTCTGATCCGGCCAACCGGCTTAAAAGCATCTTTCCCTTTGGCTTCTTCTTCGGCACGCCTCCGATCCAGCTCTTCAGGACTAATCAGTACGTTAATTTTACGGGCCGGGATATCGATTTCAATCTCATCGCCATCCTTAATTAAAGCAATGCCTCCTCCGGCAGCTGCTTCGGGCGAAGCGTGCCCGATAGACAAGCCCGAAGTACCCCCGGAAAAACGTCCGTCGGTCAGCAGGGCGCATTCTTTATCCAGCTTCATCGACTTCAGGTACGAAGTTGGGTAGAGCATTTCCTGCATGCCCGGCCCGCCTTTCGGTCCTTCGTAGCGGATAATGACCACGTTTCCTGCCTGGACGGCATCACCCAAAATACCATTCACCGCATCTTCCTGCGACTCGAACACGCGGGCGGTTCCTTTAAAGGTGTACAACGACGGATCAACCCCGGCCGTTTTGACGATGCAGCCGTCTTCGGCAATATTGCCGTAAAGAACAGCCAACCCTCCATCTTTATTATAGGCATGTTCCAGGTCGCGGATGCAACCGTTTGCCCGGTCGTTATCAAATTCTTTATAATAGCTCTCCTGCGAACCCAGCACCAGGTTGCGAACGCCGCCAGGCCCTGATTTATAGCGCTGAATGTCTTCTGCCTTCACCGAACCACTCATGATGTCGTATTTAGCGATGGCCTCTCCCAGGGTCAACCCATCAGCGCGGGGAACCGTTGTATCCATAAGCCCGCCACGGCTGAGCTCGGCCAAAATACCAAGAATACCACCGGCACGGTTCACATCCTGAATGTGGTAATGCCCGTTTGGAGCTACCTTGCACAGGTTGGGGGTAACTTTTGACAATTCGTTGATTTGCTTCATGGTGAAGTCAACATCGGCTTCGTGGGCAATAGCCAGAATATGCAAAACCGTGTTGGTCGATCCTCCCATCGCAATATCCAATTTCATGGCGTTTTCGAATGCCGCTTTTGTTGCAATATTTCGTGGAAGCGCGTTTTCGTTTCCGTTTTCATAATATTCGTACGTCAGCTCCACAATCCGTTTGGCGGCCTGCTCGAACAAAAGCTTCCGATTGGCATGCGTGGCCACGATGGTGCCGTTTCCGGGCAGGGCCAAACCAAGCGCTTCGGCCAAACAGTTCATCGAGTTGGCGGTAAACATACCCGAGCAGCTTCCGCAGGTAGGACAGGCATCGCGTTCCACTTTGGTGAGGTACGATTCCTCCACTTCGAGGTCAGCGCCCATCACCATCACGTCCACCAAATCGTAATCTTTACCGTCGATGTTACCGGCTTCCATAGGCCCACCCGACACAAAGATGGCCGGAATGTTCAACCGCATGGCGGCCATCATCATCCCCGGGGTAATTTTATCGCAGTTCGAAATACAAATCATCGCGTCCACCTTATGGGCATTGCACATGTACTCCACAGAGTCGGCAATCACATCCCGGGAAGGCAACGAATACAGCATGCCGTCGTGCCCCATAGCAATACCGTCATCAACGGCGATCGTATTAAACTCGGCGGCAAAACAACCCTGCTTTTCAATTTCGCCTTTCATGAACTGGCCAATATCGTGCAAGTGAACATGCCCGGGAACAAACTGTGTAAATGAGTTAACGATGGCAATCATCGGTTTGCCAAATTGTTCTTCTTTCACGCCGTTGGCGCGCCATAAACTCCTTGCGCCAGCCATCCGGCGGCCTTCGGTAGTAGTAGCTGATCTTAATTTGTGCTTCATATCTTGAGTTTGTATTTTTTGTTTTTAAAAAAAGCCCTTCTCGTTTTAAGAGAAAGGCTTTTGAATATCAATTGCTCAACAATCAGCAGCCTTCCTTAGTGAAAACCAAGAATGACGACCAGAAGGACGACCGGATGATTTGTTGAAAAAAGTGTCATAATCAATTCTTTAAAATGAAAAAAGCCATTCCCTGTTTGTGAGAATGGCTACCTGATATACCAACGTGCAACATCCTCACTTCGCTTGCGAAATGACCACGACCACGAGGATAATGACGTTAAGTATGATAGCCGGAATTTTCATTTTTGTTCTTTTGTACGAGCAAAAGTAGAAATTAATTTCAAAAACCAAAATTAATTCGTAAGTAAATATCCTCTTTGAAATAGAATTTAACAGATAAACACTTACACCACTACGAATTAATAATTAAAAACTTACCCAAACAGAAAAACAAACTGCACACAAACCGGATTCCTTTTGCTGGTATGTTTTTCCAAAAGCAAGAATCCGGATAAACAAAATGACACAACTTATTGATTGAGTTCTAAAATACCCCTAACTTTATTCATATTCAACAATTTGTTCAAACTCATCATACAAAGAAAGGAGTTTCCTATGAACACAAATGAAAAAAATTCGGATGTCTGTTGTCCTCCTTTTGATCCGGCACCCTGGGACGATCGCGTGCAGGAATGGAAACACAAAATGTTCATCCGCGACAAGGTTTTTACCCTTTTTTACATGCCCATGAATTTTGCGAACGTCATCAAACGGCTATATAAAAAGGTGCAAATCGCCCAAACTGCCGTGCCCGACAACTTGTGCCTGTCTGATCATACTTCGAAATGGAACATGGACCTTTACCTGGCCGTGGGCAAACCGGTTAAAGGCGCAAAAAACATCAGCCTGAGCGGACACTTTTACAGCAAGGTTTACGAAGGCCCCTACAAAAACACCCAACAATGGTGCGACGACTATAAAAAACTGGCCGAACAAAAGGGACTGGAGATCAAAAAATGGTACATGTGGTACACCACCTGTCCGAAATGCGCCAAGAAATATGGTAAAAACTACGTGGTCATCCTCTGCCAGGTAACCCAAAAAAAGAAATAGCAAAAGATTTCCGAATGACTCAGCCTCCTTGAACCCGTTGCACAGCAACAGAAACAAAACCTCTGTCGTATAAAAATCGCGAACATTTGTGTGTTTAACATCGTTTAACATGAAACTTAATCTTATTGCTATGAAAAAATTTATTCTTCTTGTGATAATGATGTGGGGCAACTTTATTATCGCCCAGGATACACTGACGGTAAAATTGGAAAGCCGCCCGTCTTCACTGGGGGTACACCCGGCCTTTGAGGTTGCGATCCCCAATGCCGACCCGAAAGATGCCATTGACTTGTGGGAGAAAACCCTGGCACCAACCAATTTGCTCAGCATATTTAAAAAGACCCCGAAACTGGTCAAGGAAAAAGACGAATGGGTGATGCGCGGGATTAGCATCGACCAGATTAGCGGCACCCCGCTGGATGTTTACGCCCGGGTTACCTCGTTCAACAACAACATGTTTTTCACAGCCTCGTTCCGCGACGGACAAGGGTTTATTGGTCTCGAACCGGAAGCACCCCAAAACAACCAAGCCAGCCAGTATGTGCATGATTATGCGCTGGAATTGTACCGGATGACTGTTCAACAGGAGATTGATGAACAGGAAGATGTGCTGAAAGATCTGGAACGAGAGCTGAGTAAACTGCAACGAAAACAAGAACGCTACGTCAGTAAAATGAAAGATGCGCAAGCCGAGGCTGTTGGCCGGGGCGAAGCACACCGGCAAACACAAATGCGGCTCGACCGCCGCCTGAGCCTGGGCGCTCCGGGCTCAAGCACAGGAGGACAAGTCCCCAATTACGAAACCAGTTCCGACGAACTTCAAAAGCAACTCAAATCGGCCAAAAGAGACCAGCGAAAAGCCAAGCGATCGGTCTCGAAATTTGATCGTCGCATCCGCAAAAACATGGACGAACAGGCCGAAGTAATGAACCGTATCGACCAACAAAAGCTCCATATCCAGGCAATACGCGACAAGTTGAGTACCGTGCGATAGGTATATCCATCGAGGCAAGCTTAACCCTTCGGCAGGGGTACTTCAAAGGTACCCCTACCCCCTTCCGAAGTACCCCCTCCCGCATCAAAAACGAATGAAGCCAGTTCGGACACGAATGAGTTCGCCTTTTTGACGAACAAATTCAGGAAAAAGATGAATTCATGCCTTTTCAGATGAATGAAATCATTCCCGGAACGAATGAGTTCGGTAAAAAGACGAACTCATTCGCCAAAACAGGAACGAATTCGGGAAAAAGAGGAACCAAAGCGGGAAAAAGATCATTGAAAGCGTGTTCGAAGAGGTATAAAAAAAGAACGGAGGCAACACGTACCCCCGTTTAAAAAAAATAAAATTGAATGAAACTATGCGGTTGTTTCTACCGTTTTATGAGGCCCGTTTTTCTCGAAGCGTCTTTTCAGGTCGTCGTAAATAGCTTTGGAGCCGGGAATGCTCATGCGGGCTGCCAGTTTTACCGAGTTGTAGTAACTCAGGGCCGCCGTGTAGCTTTCAGAGCCAGCCTGCATCACGGTGTCGTCCAAATCCTGGTACAGCTGTCTGAAGGGACGCAACAGGGTCATCAGTTGTTCCCAGGCTTTCAGGTCGGTCTGAAACTCCTGCACACTCATAAACGGAGGGGCAAACTGCGGATCCGAATCGCAATAATCGAGGCATTTTTCAACAAAAGGCGAGGTGCCGTCGCTCATTTTGGGCAACACTTTGCGTTCGCCGGGAGTTAGCCCAATCAGGTAAGGTTTCAGTAGAGCGACAATTTCGGTTGTTTTTTCGAGCACTTGCGTGGCTACCTCCTCGGGCAGCTGAAAATTGATTTTATTGTCCATAAGAAATTAATTAAAGGGTTATTGATTGATTTTTTTGTTCAACCAAATTAGGACATCCCTGTTTACTTGACAATAAAATTCAGCTTTATTTGACGAACGATATGTTTTGGGGCTTCAAACTGCGCAAAACCCGCATGAACGAATAATTGGGATTCGGAAAAAACCTTAAATAATCGGTGAAAACAAAGCCGATCGTTCCGTTAATAATTCGTCCCGTCAACAAAAAATTGCACATTCACAAATATTAACATACATCATAAAAACCCACTAAAGATTGATGTTTTAGAATAAAAAAGGAACTTTTTATCTTTTTTTGTTTAGGTTTTATAGTAATTCTTTAAACATTTTTATTCTTGTTCATGTTTTACAAGCAAACACTTAAACAAAATCGACATGAACACAAATCAAAACACAACAAGAGGAATGATCAGGAACATTTTCCTGATGGTAGTAGTAGCGTTCAGTTTTACACTGACAAGTTGTAACGACGACGATGACGACATCATGGTCCCGCAACCGGCAGGTGACATTGCTGCGGTACTTGAACAAATTACCGATGCCCCCGAAACGTTTACTTCGGACATATTGAAGAGTAAATCGATCAACGAGAAGAAGCCCAAATTTAAAAACCTGATCCAGGCCTTGGTAAAAGCCAACCTGGTGAGCACCGTTGCCAAAAACGAACTGACGGTATTTGCACCAACCGATGAAGCTTTTGAAACCCTGTTTGCCACGCTGGGGGTTGACGGAATCGAAGATTTGACAGCCGAACAGCTGACCCCCATCCTGCTCTACCACGTTGTTGGCGGAAAAGTGGCCTCCACCGATCTTAGCTCAGGCTTTGTTCCAACCGTAAATGGCGCCGCCATTGAGGTTGATTTATCCTCGGGTGTCATGATCAATGATGCGTCTGTTGTAATTGCCGACATCCGCGCAGCCAATGGCATCATCCATGTCATCGACAAAGTATTGCTGCCACCATCCATGAACCTGGTAGAAACGGCACTGAGTTACGATCCTGAATTCTCGATCCTGGTACAGGCTGTGATCAAAGCCGGACTTACCGATGTTTTAGCAACCGGCGGACCGTACACGGTTTTTGCCCCTACCAACGACGCTTTTGTGGCACTGCTTAGCGAACTGGGCATTTCGGGCCTCGACGACCTGGATGTGGAAACGCTTACAAATGTATTACTGTACCACGTAGTTGACGGACGTGTTTACTCCAGCGACCTGAGCTCGGGCAATGTAACCACCCTCAACGGAACATTCAGCCTGAATGTATCGACCCTGAAAATTACCGATGCCAACGGACGCGAAGCCGGCCTAATACCTTCGCTGCTAAATGTTCAAGCTACCAACGGGGTGATCCATGTAATCGACAAAGTAATCCTGCCAACTCTGTAATCGCATACGCCACGACAAATTAGTTGAAAATAACGCTGATTATTGAAGGCGCTCCATCAAGGGGCGCTTTTCCTTTTTGGTAAAAAACTGCGGCTGCCCGTTTCGCACTTGTTTAAACGCCAATAAAATGACACAATTTTGATCTTTCAGCCAACAGGAAAACTACAATTCAATCAGATTCTCCGCCAAAAATTCAGAAAAAAATATTTCCCATACCACCAGAGGCACAATTCACCGATCTGCACTTGCCATGAAAAACCTTTCCGTCGGAAATGCGTACGCCATTTTAAATCAAACAGTCAACAACCGGACGAAATAACAGGCATTCTTCATGGCTCAATATTAATTGTTTAAGCCCACGGTTTCACGCCATCGAATAAAGCGTAGCTCCACTATTTTGAATGCCGCCTTTTCTATCACCCAAAAATTTTATTGCAAAAGCAATGTCCGGAGGAAATCCTTTTTTTGTGAAGGAAAACTCGCACATGTAGTTTTTTGGTCCGACTCCTCTTCTAAATACGTAGTCCGGTTGATACGTATTCTTCAGAAACATGAAAGATCTTTTTCATTCACTTTTTAATTTTTTATACCATGGGAACAAATGAACAAAAGTCGCTCTACGAAAGACTTGGTGGAGCGAGCGGAATCACAGCCATTGTAGATGACATTGTTGAAAATCACATGACGAATCCGGCCATCAAGGCCCGTTTTCTTCCTTTAAAAGAAAATCCGGAGCATTTTGCCAAAACACGACAAAATTTGATTGATTTTCTGGCAGCTGGCAGTGGCGGGCCTGAAGTTTACCGCGGAAAAGAAATGATCCCGGCACACAAAGGTATGAACGTCAGCAAAAGTGAGTATATGGATGCTATCGATGATATCCTTTCGGCGCTTGCCAAACATCAGATTGATGAACAAACTCAAAAAGATGTCTTGGCAATTACCTTTGCGCTGAAGGATCAAATCGTTGGGCAGTGAGCCTGACCGGTATAAGATGTTCGGTTGTACAGGAAATAAAATTCCATTTTCAGGTTTTTTGTGTCGCTTAGTGTAGAAACAATATGGGTGGTTCTGAGAATTTAAAATGACCATCCAATATGGATTATCTGCACGAAGTGACTCATTGAACTTCCTGTGTGGCAAAAATCAAACAGAAGACAATTCTTTCTTTTCCACCAAACGATCCGGTAATAAAATGATTTCCATAATGCCCAAAATTCCAGCAAGTGAAATGAGTTTGCCACGGCAATAGCCACTTTTGTCCGCATCAGGATCTTAATACCGGGGAACTTCCCGGTGAAAATCAACTCTTCGTCCAAACAAGTCCGGTTTTTAAGCGTTTAAAAACACAACAAGAAACGAGTTAGCTGCTGGCCGCTTTTTTATGAACTTCCCTGCAACAAGCATTAAGTTCATCATCTCAGAACCACGTGTTTTCTGATTATTAAATCGGCCATCCCGATGAACAATGTTCTTGTCTGGTCAATATGAACAATCTATATTTAGAGAATTAAGTCACAAACCGGATTAACCTATGGACAGCACATTAAAAGACATATTAGTTCCTATTGATTTTAAGGCGCCATCGATGAACGCCCTTGAGTATGCCATCAACCTAGCCAAACGCACTAACGGGCGAATCTATCTGCTTTATGTGATCGAAGCCGGGGGCATACTGGAAGACCTGTTTGTTTCGGTAGATGAAATAGTAAAAGTAACCGAAAAAGTAAAAGAGCAACTTCAGGCGATGGCCAACCAGGTGCAGGATGCCCATCACATGATGGTTCTTACTCGCATTGAACGCGGCAGGCCCAGCAAAAAAATTCTGGAAGTGGCAGAAGAGCTGAAACCCCGCTTCATTGTTCTGGGCGAAAATCACCAGGGCGATGACACTCCCCAGGTACTGGGCGCTACCGTGGAGCAGGTAACACTAAATTCGCCGGTTCCGGTTATCACAACCAAAGGCAACTATACGGATTTTGGCTCGCAAATGGTGGTGCCGCTCGACCTGACCAAAGAAACCCGGCGTCAGTTGCTGAGCACGATTGCCTATGCAAAAAATTACAACACAAAAATTTGCCTGGTCTCGGCGTTGATTGGCGGTATTATTTTTACAGAAAGCCGAATCTACCGGAAGCTCAAACATGCCCGCCACGTATTGGCCGAAAATAAAATTGAGGCCTGCATGAAATTATTCCCGCGCACACAGGTGCCTCCATATAAACGTGTGCTGGAGTTCGCGGATGAAATGAAGGCGGATCTCATCCTGGTGATGACCCACCAGGAAGGTTTTACATTCGACAATTACATCGGGGCCTTTGCCCACCACATCATCAACGAATCAAAAATTCCGGTGCTGAGCCTTACCGCTTCCGCTTCCAGCCATTACTACGGTGAGATCCTGAAAGACCTGCTCGACCCGCTGGGCGTTCTCGCCCCTAAAACTATCCGGCAACCCATCAACCGTTTGTTTCGAAAGAACCGCAAATAAATTACGAGCACTCGTTTATGACAATCACGCTTTTGATCATATTCCTTGGAGCTGCCGGCTCACTTTTAATCCCCCGCCAGCTCGACCGGTACAAAGGGATTTTGCTTTCTCTGCTACCATTTACAGCCTTTGTGTTTTACCTGATCAAAGGGTACCACATGAAACAAGTTGGCCCGGAAATCACCAGCATTGCCTGGTTGCCCCAACTCGGACTAAATATCACCTGGCTGTTTGACGGGGTCAGCTTGCTATTCCTTTTTCTGGTGAGCGGGATTGGCGTTCTCATCCTGATCTATTCCAACGGCTACATGAAACATTATGCAGGAAGACACCGCTTCTATTTTTTCATGCTGCTTTTTATGGGCGCCATGCTGGGACTGGTTCTTTCCGGCAACCTGCTGGTGATGTTCCTTTTTTGGGAACTTACCAGTTTTACCTCCTACTTTCTGATCAGTTTTAAACATGAGTACGACAAGGCCAGGCAAGCTGCTTTGCAATCGCTACTGATCACCGTCATGGGCGGACTGGCGCTGTTCGCCGGCATCATCCTTCTGGGACAAATGGGCGGGACCTACGAATTGACAGAACTGGTAGAGAAAGGTCATCTCATCCGTTTTCACCCGCATTACTTCCCGGCTCTGCTACTAATCCTTGCAGGGGTTGTGACCAAATCGGCCCAATTCCCGTTTCATTTTTGGTTGCCGGGGGCCATGCAGGCCCCATCGCCTGTAAGCGCTTATCTGCATTCGGCCACCATGGTGAAAGCCGGCATTTTTCTGCTGGCCCGCATGAGCCCGATAATGGGTGGCACCCCCGAATGGAAAATCCTGGTGAGCCTGATCGGCGGATTGACAATGTTCGTGGGCGCTTATCTCGCCATCACCCAATCCGACCTGAAGGCCATTCTGGCTTATACCACCATCAGCGCGCTCGGAACGTTGGTTTTGCTGTTCGGAATTGACACCCAGCTATCGGTAAAAGCGGCACTGATTTTCCTGATCGTACACGCTTTTTACAAAGCGTCGTTGTTTATGGTTGCCGGGATGATCGATCACAAAACCGGCACCCGCGACATCAACTTGCTGGGTGGCTTGCACCGACTGATGCCCAAAACAACAGTAGTGACCGTGCTGGCTCTGCTTTCGATGGCCGGATTGCCGCCACTGCTGGGTTTTATCGGGAAGGAGCTGATTTATGAGGCAAAAATACAAACACCGGGCATCGCCTCTGTGGTTCTGATTCTCGGAGTAGCATCGAACGTTTTTATGGTCTGGGTGTCGGCCATGTTTGGCTATCGTACGTTCTTCGGCAAGTTGGGAACCACGCCCAAAGTAGCCAACGAAAAAGGGTGGGAGTTACTGTTTGGGCCATCTGTACTGGCATTTGGCAGCTTGGCGCTGGGGCTTTTCACAAACAGCCTTGGACAACTGATTGAACTGGCCCTAAGCACCATCCGCGCACAACCTCTACATGTCGAAATCCATTTATGGCATGGGTTCAACCAAGTTTTCCTGCTGAGCGTAATCACGGTTGCTGCCGGAGTATTCCTGTTCAGCCTCAGGCACAAATTATTGCCCGTGCTTGCCAACATCAACAGCCGGTTCTTCTCCTACCGTTTTGCCGATTCGTTTAACCGCCTGCTTGATCATTTCGTGAAATTTTCAAAAAACAAAACAGCTGTCATTCAGCATGGTTATCACCGGTTTTACCTGATGACCATTCTGGTTGTTGCCACGGCATTCGTCTGGTTCCAAATTTTCGTTACCCGCAGCTGGGACATTCAGTACGACTTCAGCCCAATACCATTTTATGTTCTGGTGCTTACACTGATCATGATTTTTGCAGCCCTGACGGCGGCCTTTGCCCAAAACCGACTTACAGCCATCATCTCCATGGGAGTAATTGGCTTTGGCATCGCCCTGATTTACTTGTTTTACGGAGCTGTTGACCTGGCCATTACTCAAATTTTGGCAGAAACGCTCACGGTGGTACTTTTTGTACTGGTTATTCAAAAAATGCCCCGGTATGCCAAATTCTCGTCCCGAAAGTCGCGGGTTCGCGATGCTATTATTGCCCTGTCGTCCGGAAGTTTTGTAACGATCCTGGTATTGAACGCGCTGCAAATTGACTATAACGCCCCGATTTCTGATTTCTTTATTGAAAACAGTCTGCCGGGTGGCTTTGGCGAAAACGTGGTGAATGTGATCCTCGTTGATTTTCGGGCGCTTGACACGCTGGGAGAAATTACCGTATTATCGGTAGCTGCGCTGGGGGTTTATACGCTCATCAAAATGAATAAAACAAGAAACTAAGTTTAGAAGTTAAAATTGCATTTAGACCCAGATTATGAACTACACCATCTTAGTCATAGCTTTCAGATACATCCGGTTCATCCTGGTGTTCTTTTCCATTCTGACGCTTTTCAGGGGACATAATCTTCCGGGGGGTGGATTTATTGGCGGATTGATGGCCAGCGGCGCTTTCATTTTCCAGGCATTGGCACTGGGGGTTCAAAGCAGCAAAAACTCGTTGCGCATAAAACCGTCCAAGCTGATTGCTTCCGGATTGTTTCTGGCCATTTTAAGCACCTTGCCCGGCTTTTTCGTAAAGGGAGCTTTTTTTGCGGGAACTTGGGTGAAAATACCGCTTTTGTTTGGCGCAACGCTAAAACTGGGCACCCCGCTACTGTTTGACACTGGGGTGTATTTGAGTGTTACCGGAGTGGTTCTTCTTTTAATTTTCACGTTGATGGAGGAATGGAAATGGAATTAATGCTGGCTTTATTAATCGGAATCCTCTTTACCGTAGGTGTTTACCTATTGTTGCGACGAAGTGTGCTGAAGCTGGTACTGGGCATCATTTTTATCGGAAACGCCATCAACCTGATTATTTTTGTGGCCTCGGGGTTGGTTGCAGGCAAACCGCCGTTTGTAACCGGACAGGAACCCGAACCTGAAATGGCCGACCCGCTGCCCCAAGCGCTAATCCTGACTGCAATTGTCATTAGCTTTGGGATTGTTGCGTTTACCCTGGCCTTGAAATACAAATATTTTTCGCTGACTAATACAGACGATTTGGACCAGTTAACAGAAACGGAGAACGAATGATGATCGCTTTACCCATAGTATTTCCCTTATTCATGGCTGTTTTGTTGCTGTTGAACCGAAGCCATAACTACCAGAAGGTAGTCGGTATTGCCGGTTCTCTGCTTACCTTTGGAATCGCCTTGGCTTTGTTTGTTACCGTGCAACGTTACGGCATACAAGTACTTCAGGCTGGCGGATGGGAAGCGCCCTACGGAATTACCCTGGTGGTTGACAAATTAAGTGCGCTGATGCTGCTAATATCCGCTTTTGTTGGCGTGGCTGTTGCTGTTTATGCAGCTAGTTTCGTTCCGTCAGCGTTAATTTCGGGACGTTTCTATTTGTTTTTCCATAGCCTGATGATGGGTGTAAACGGCGCCTTTATCACCGGCGATGTTTTCAACCTGTATGTGTGGTTTGAGGTGATGCTGATGTCGTCGTTCGTACTGATCACACTTGGCAGCAAACGCATCCAGTTGAAGGGCGGCATCAAATACCTGAGCATGAACCTGCTCGCTTCGCTTTTCTTTTTGGCAGGCATTGGCCTTTTGTACGGAAAAACCGGAACGCTCAACATGGCCCATCTCGCAGAGATCCTCCGCAACGACCAGCACCCGCTACTGATGAACACTTCGGCCATGCTGTTCTTTGTCGGTTTTGGCATCAAAGCGGCTGTTTTCCCTTTTTTCTTTTGGCTCCCCTCATCGTATTACACGCCACCGGTGGCCATCACGGCCTTTTTTGCAGCCTTGCTCACCAAGGTGGGCGTATATGCCATGATCCGCTTTTTCACCCTGTTTTTTGTGCAGGACCCCATTTTCTGGCACAACCTGTTGCTGGCCATTGCCGGGCTCACCATGCTGATTGGAGGGATGGCGGCTGCCTCACAATACGAAATCCGCCAGATTTTATCATTCCACATCATCAGCCAAATCGGATATATGATCTTCGGTCTTGGGGTTTTCACCCCGTTAGCCGTTGCTGGGGCTGTGTACTTTATGATCCACAATATGCTGGCTAAAACCAACACCTTTCTGGTTGCCGGATTAATCCACCGCATGCGGGGGACTTACCAGCTCAAAAGCATTGGCGGTTTTTACAAAAGCTACCCCTTACTGGGGGTCCTGTTCCTCATTCCTGCATTTGCCCTGGCCGGGGTCCCGCCGCTGCCCGGGTTCTTCGGCAAACTCTTCCTGATCAAAGCCGGTTTCGAGGCAGGCCGGTTTCTGGTATCGGGGGTGGCCATTGCAACCGGCATTCTCACGCTTTTTTCCATGATTAAAATCTGGAACGAAGCCTTTTTTAAACAATCACCAACCGAGATACACGAAGAATGCCAACGCGAAAGATTACGGTTCGCCGAACTGCTGCCTTCGATTATGCTGGCAGCGGGCACACTGGCCCTGGGCTTGGGAGCCGGATACCTATATGATTTTTTCATTGAAATGGGCGAGCAATTGCTCGACAGCAACCAATACATCAACCTGGTACTAAAGAAATAGAGCTATGCGTATCTTTATATTTACCGGACGTTTCGTTGCCTTTGTGGTCTTCTTCCTGCGCAAGCTGGTAGCAGCCAATTTATTTATCGCTTACGACCTGATCACCCCGGGGTTGAAAATAAAACCCGCCCTGTTTTCTGTTCCCCTCATCCTGAGCTCGGATTTGCAGATTCTGCTGCTGGTCAACCTGATATCAATGACTCCCGGAAGTCTGGCCGTAGATATTGACCCAAACAAAACATCAATACTGGTACATTCGATGTATGCCGAAGATTTGCAGAAATCGATTGCCGAGGTGAATGAATTTCAAGAACGGATTAAAAAATTAGTTGTATGACAGCTCCTGTCCTGTTTATCGTAATGAAAATAACCATTGGCTTGTTGATGGTCGCCTTTGTGCTGGTGCTGGTCCGGCTGGCAAAAGGGCCGCGCCTGTACGACCGGGTAGTTGCCCTCGACCTGATAGCCTCCATCGTGGCTGGCATTGCCTTGGTTTACGGTATGATGAGCGATGTGCCTTTTTTCATGGATGTGGCCGTGATTATCTTTTTGATATCGTTCCTGGGTACAGTTGCCATTTCGAAATATTTATCCAAAAACGAACCCCATGAGTAATATTTTCATAACCCTATTCTTACTGATTGGCGCCTTTTTCATCGTGGTTGCAGCCATCGGCATGGTTAGGCTCCCTGATCTCTACACGCGCATACACGCCGCCACCAAGGCCACCTCGTTCGGGTTGATGTTTTTGTTGCTGGCCGCAAGCATCTACTTTGGGAGCTGGACCACTGTGGGCAAATCCCTTCTGCTGATGATTTTTATCTACCTGACAGCCCCCCTGGCGGCCAGCGCGATTGCCAAAGCCGCCAAAAACCTGAATGAAGAGGAGGATATGGATTAGCCTAAAACGAATGCAGAACAAGAGGAAATCCCCTCATGCTCCACGAAAAAACATCATGCTGGACCTGAGTCAAAAAATGTTAGCTAAATATTAAATTGATCACATACCGGCAATTCACGGAATCTTTCCCCAGAAGATTTGCGTTTTTTTACGAAATTTTTTGAACAGACGTATATGAAGAGATTCCTGACTGAATCATTTGACCGTTTTTTTAAGCAAGAAACTTCTTCCAGTGTGCTCCTGCTGGGCGTAACCGTTTTAACACTATTCTTTGTCAACGTTGGTTACTATGATCCTTATTTTGATCTGCTCCTCGAAAAATTCACGGTTGGAATTTCAAATTTTGTTCTGTCAAAATCACTCGTACTGTGGATCAACGATGGACTGATGGCCATCTTCTTCTTTGTGATTGGCTTGGAAATTAAACGTGAAATTATGGTTGGTGAACTTTCTTCGTTCAAAAAGGCAAGTTTACCGGTATTTGCCGCATTGGGTGGAATGTTATTCCCCATATTGATTTTCACCAACCTAAACCAAACTCCGGAAACTGCCAGTGGTTGGGCTATCCCTATGGCAACCGATATTGCGTTTACACTAGGAATTCTTAAACTACTTGGCAAGCGTGTGCCCTATGGATTGAAGGTTTTTCTTACGGCCTTTGCAATCGTTGACGACTTAGGAGCCATCGTGGTAATCGCCATTTTTTACAGCGCCTCCATTCATTGGAATCTGATTCTTTTCGCCCTCGGAATTTTTGGACTACTTCTGCTAATGACTCGTATCGGCTTGTACTCAAAATATATTTATTCTCTGGCAGGTGTGCTTATCTGGATACTTTTCCTGAAATCAGGCATCCATGCCACCTTGGCAGGAGTGCTGGTAGCCTTTGCCATCCCCATCCGAAAATATATTAAACCATACCATTTCCAGCAAGAGATGAAGAATGCCCTTGAGAGTTTTAATCTTGTGTCGCCCCAAAAAGACACCCGTTATATCCTTTCTCATAACCAAATTGGAGCTATCGACCGAATTGAGGAGCTGACAGAACAGATTCAATCTCCGTTGCAAAATATAGAACACCGGATGCATGGCTGGGTGGCATTTCTAATTATGCCGATATTTGCATTTGCCAATGCGGGGGTATTGATTAATGAACAGAGTTTTTCGAATATTCAGCTATCGCTGATCATAGCTGCAAGTCTAATTTTTGGAAACCTCATCGGCATTAGCTTGTTTTCGTATGGAGCCATCAAACTTAAACTGGCCAGCATGCCCGAAAATACGAGTTTCAAACAGCTAGCAATTACCGGATTGATGGGCGGTGTAGGTTTTACGATGTCGCTGTTTATCACCAATCTTTCCTTTGCGGAACAAGCCTACATCGATGCCTCAAAAATTGGCATCCTGCTTGGATCCACGATTGCCGGGGTTTTGGGATATCTTTTATTGAAATCGACTTTAAAAAAATAAACAGGAAAACCATCATCCCATAAAAAACCAGGAGATTTCCTGGTTTTTTATGGGATGAAAGAAAAATTAGTTTATCCCTTTGAACCAGTCCTGAAAATACACTCCAACCACCGGAATTTCCTTTTTCTCTTGCTGGATAGCTCCAATCAGGCTGATAATCCAGATTACCAATACAATAATACCAATAACGATCCGCAAAGCAGGAATAAGTGTGCCCACCAGGCCCAGCAGATAAATACCAAGGGTTTGCCGAAGGTAAAACGACGTCAGTTCATCTTTTTCCGAGTTATTCAGGATCAGGGAAACAATCCAGCCCACCAAGGTAAGGTGTGCAACTATTGATTTAAGTTGTGCGTTCATGCAAGTCTATTTTTTTTGTGAATACATCGATTTCCCTGCAAATTACAAAAAGAATATGGCCACACCAAGCACGGTGACAGCTGCCCCTGCAATTTCTTTCCAATTCACCTTTTCCTTAAAAATTAAGATGGCCGGGGGAATAATAAGCACCGGGACAATGGCCATGATAGTAGCCGAAATGCCCGCTTTGGTATGCTGGATAGACAGCAACGAGAAGGAAACACCCAGAAACGGACCAAAGAAAGAGCCAAGCGTGATCCGCTTCATAGCGGAGATGTTTTTCAAGGCGCTCCACACCCGTCCGTACCGTTTTAACACGAATATCAATACTGCAAACCCGACGATTCCGGTGAGCACCCGAATTTGAGAAGCGGCAAAGGCGTTATAATCGCCCATCCCCTTTTTGCTCAGCACCAGTCCGGCAGCCTGCCCAAGTGCCCCGCCCAGAGCAAGCAGGATGCCCGGCAACGAATAGGCAGACGTCAACCGCCGACGAATGGCCTCCTCGCCTTGCAGCGACTTGTTTTCCCGTTTCAGGATGACCATACTGATGCCCCCCAGCGTAACGGCCATCCCCAACCAGTTCATGGGCGACAGCACTTCGCCGAGTATAAAATACGAGATGAACGCTGTGAAGGGCGGCGTCATGGCCATGATGAGCATCGAAATGCGGGCGCCAATGATCACGAAAGCCTGAAACAACAGCAAGTCTCCAATAACAAAACCCACCAGGCCCGACAACATGAGCCACATCCAGCTTTCGGCACTGGCATCAAACGGGAACCACATGCCGCGTGTAACCTGCGTGTACACCGCATAAATGAAAAAGGCGATCACTAACCGGATCAGGTTCACGGCCAACGAACCAACTTTTTTACCTGCCGACTCGAACGCCATGCTGGTCACTGTCCAGAAAACAGCCGTTAATAAAGCGGCAATCTCACCAAAATAAGCCATAAATATTCCGTCTATTTTATGAATGAATAGGGTATTCTTTAAAAGTTTTTCAAGCCAAATAGGAAAGGGTGAAACACTACCCCAAACCCGGCCGCAAATGTGAATTACAGCGGCCAAATTTAATACGATTTTGGTCATATTTTTAATTTCAAAAGATGATGGCTATTTTAACCGGGAAAAGAACAAACAGGAAAAGCATGAAAATACTGATCATCAACAGCGCTGAAGCCAACATCCGGGAATTTGTCATCCCCATCGAAGAAATATTACATACCGCGCAGTTCGACACGCAAACGATTGACTACCAGGAAAGCTCAAGCACCGATCCCGAAGCTTATGACGGGATCATCATCTCCGGTTCGCCGCAAGGCGACGATATCGTGGAACACCACCAACCGTATTTTCAATGGCTGAAAACAACTGAAAAACCGGTGCTGGGCATTTGTGCCGGGCACCACATTGCCGGCTTCATGTTCGGGGCCAACTATTTGCGGAGCATTGAACCCGAGTCGGGCGATTGCCCGGTGGAAATCATAACGGAAGACTTGCTTTTTGATGGATTGCCACGAAACTTGTTGGTCAGACAGATGCACAACGACTCGATCACCCTGCCCGATCAATTCATTCACCTTGCTCAATCCGCAACATGTTTCAACCAAGCGATGCGCCACAAGAGCAAACAGTTGTACACCTTACAATTCCATCCTGAATTTCTGAACCCCGAAATCATTCTGAATTTTATATCCATCTGTAAAAAACACGGAGACTGACAATAAAATATTCATCATCCGTCCAAAAACAACAGTTTATCCTTATCTTTAGCCCCTTCATAACACGACAACCCCGTTCATTACAGGATAAAAGCATTGTTCTTCGGAACAATACCAGAATAGAAGATTTGACTTCTTTTTTGTTACTCATGATTGAAAGGCCGACTAACCACCGGCCTTTCTTATTTTTCACAATGCACCTGCGCAGAAAATCCTGCTGAAAATTTAAACATCTTGTTACAGTCCTGTAACAGGAATCCCTTAAGTTTACATCAATCTAAAAAATGCCATGCCCTGTAACCGTTTTTCACTGTCAAATCACCTTAGGACAAATTTGGGCCAGGTGAAAAACTACTTAGCCAGTCCTGCCCCACCCCAAAAAACGGCATTGGCCCTCACCCTTGGATTCTATTTGTCGATCTTTCCGGTAGCGGGCAGCACAACCTTGCTTTGCCTCCTGGCCACCTTCCTGTTCCGGCTAAACCCATTGGTCATCCAGACGGTAAACCTCCTGTTGTCACCCGTTCAGCTGATATTGATGTACCCGTTTCTAAAAGCAGGCCGAATAATCTTGTCAAACCAGCAAAACTTAACGCCAACATTCTCACCGCAACCCGACCCGATGAAAGACACCTGCATCAATATTAAATATTTGATCGAACTAGCAACTGGAGGCATAGTTGTCTGGTCAATTCTTTTTGCCAGCACCGGCTACCTGTTGTACCTGCTGATATTAAATTTCAGTCAATCATTGAAAAAGAACAAACATTTAATAACATAAAGCGTAGGATAAAACAAATTCAAAAAAGTGTCACCCAAATGAAAACGAAAAAATTTACCGTTCAGCAAACCGTGGTAACCCAGGTTAAAACATGTTACAATTATAAAATAAAAGCCAAAACACGTGAGGAAGCCGAAAGCAAATTCAAAAGAATGTTTGAAGAAAAACTGGAAGAAGGCAAAGGGCATATGCCACTGAAAAAGTTAAAGCCAAAAAAAGAAAAAGTGGAAGTAATCCCTGTTTCACCGGAAATGATTGATAATGCGACGATTGTTGTAGAACTTATTGACGATAACAAGAAAAAGAACCCTGTACCGAAGCCACTCTACAACAACAAAACCCAAGTTTGGGGAATTTCGAACGAGCCTGCAGAAAATGAAAACCAGGAATTAGCAGCCGATGAGATCTCTCGTGAAATCCCCATTGAAGACGCAGAAGAAGTTACGGATATCATAACCGAAGAGCAACTTCATACGACCGAAGAAGACAAAACAGCACCGGGCATAACCGATGAAGTTGACTCCGAGAAAACAGTTGAGCTTTCTTCTCCGGCAATAACTACGGCGACAAAAGAAAGACCCAGCAAACATCACCGGAAGGCCCATTCCTAAATGCAAAAACCAGTGTCTCACGACACTGGTTCCACACTCATTTTTGGCAAAATGGTCAGCCACTCTCCAGCAGCCAACAGTATTTAACTTTAGGGTTTTGGTCTATTTATGGCTGTATTCGTGTACCCCTTTCACGGCACGTCCCGATGGGTCAGCATTGTTTCGGAATGATTCATCCCAAGCCAACGCTTCGGCTGTACTGCAAGCGATGGACGGCACCGAAGGCACACAAGCCGCAGCTTGGTCAGACGGGAAGTGCTCGGTAAAGATCGACCGGTAGAGATACTCCTCTTTCGACATGGGGGTATTTATCGGGAAACGGAAATGAGCATTGGCCATCATTTCATCGCTCACCTTATCGCTGGCAATTTGTTTCAGCGTATCGATCCACCCGTAACCTACACCGTCGGAGAATTGCTCCTTCTGACGCCAGGTAACGCTTTCGGGCAAGGCGTGTTCAAATGCTTTGCGGACTACCCATTTTTCAATTTTCCCGTTGCCCGCCATTTTATCTTTCGGGTTCAGGCGCATGGCCACATCCATAAATTCCTTATCGAGGAAAGGCACACGGCCTTCAACCCCCCAGGCAGCCAGCGACTTGTTGGCCCGCAAGCAGTCGTACAGGTTTAGCTTGCTTATTTTACGCAAGGTCTCTTTGTGGAATTCTTCGGGGTTTGGCGCTTTGTGGAAATACAGGTAACCTCCGAAAATTTCATCGGCCCCTTCGCCGGTAAGCACCATTTTAATGCCCATCGATTTGATTACACGAGCCAACATATACATCGGGGTGGATGCCCGGATAGTAGTCACATCGTAGGTTTCGATATGGTAGATCACATCGCGGATGGCATCGAGACCTTCCTGGATCGTGTAATGGATCTCGTGATGAATGGTTCCGATATGGTCGGCTACTTTACGAGCCGCAGCCAAGTCGGGCGAACCATCCAAACCGATTACAAACGAGTGGAGCTGTGGCCACCAGGCGTCTTTTTGGTCCCCTTCTTCAACACGCTTGCCCGAAAATTTTTTGGCCAGCGCCGAGGTTACCGACGAATCGAGGCCTCCGGAAAGGAGCACACCGTAAGGCACGTCCGACATCAGCTGACGGTGTACGGCAGCCTCCATGGCTTCGCGCAATTCATCGATGCTGGTCGTATTGTCTTTTACATTTTCATAATTCATCCAGTCGCGTGTCCACCAACGTTTGATTTCGCCGTCTTTGCTGTAGAGGTAGCTTGCAGGCGGGAATTCCTGGATTTTGGTACAATAGCCTTCGAGGGCTTTCAGCTCGGAAGCCACGTAAAAATTACCATGCTTATCCCAGCCCATGTAGAGCGGAATAATACCGATATGGTCGCGGCCGATCAGGTAAACGTCTTTTTCGACATCGTACAGTGCAAAAGCAAAAATACCGTTTAACTCATCCAGAAAATCGATGCCCTTTTCCTGGTACAAGGCCAGAATAACTTCGCAGTCGGAACCAGTCTGGTACTCATAATTTGCTTTGGTACGTTCGCGAATTTCGCGATGGTTGTAAATTTCCCCGTTTACGCCGAGGATGAGCTTTTTATCCTTACTAAACAAGGGCTGCCCACCAGACTCTGGGTCAACAATCGACAAACGTTCGTGAGCGATGATCGCTTTCTCGCCACAATAAATGCCCGACCAGTCTGGCCCGCGATGCCGGATCCGTTTGGATTGTTTCAACACCTGCGATCTCAGCTCCTGAGCATCAATTTTTAAATCAAATACGCCTACAATTCCACACATAATGCCAAAAATTTTAATCGTGTATCAATTTCTAATTTCCTTTCGGGGTCAAAAATAATCCTTTTGTTTTGATTTCCAAATCATAACTGACATTTTTCTACTTTTAATCACATTACACTAACATAAAGGATGTCATCAAAGATGTTTCGTTTCTTTTTGAAATATACATTTTAAAAACTGCCCCCCCCACTTTCAATCCCAATCCATCAAAATAAAACAAGAAAAAATCGAAGCCCCCTCGTTGCGCACAGGGGGTGTCCCGTTTTTATTGAAGAATCGAGTCGCACGACCAGCACACAAGAAAAAAGTCATTTTTATTGCAAAAAAAAAGCAGTTCGAAATCGAACTGCCTCTTCAGGTATCTTTTTGAATATTTTCAGACATTAAAACGGAAGTGCATAATATCGCCATCCTGAACCACGTATTCTTTCCCTTCGATGGACATTTTACCGGCTTCCTTGCAGACTTGTTCCGATCCCAATGCGATGAAATCGGCATATTTAATCACTTCGGCACGGATAAAGCCCTTTTCAAAATCGGAGTGAATGACACCGGCAGCCTGTGGCGCCTTAAAACCACGCTTATAAGTCCAGGCACGCACCTCTTTTACACCGGCAGTGAAATAGGTTTCCAATTGCAACAGCCGGTAAGCCGATTTAATCAGTTTGTTCACTCCCGATTCGCTCAAGCCCAAGTCTTCCAGAAACATCTGCCGTTCTTCATAGCTTTCCAGCTCGGCAATATCGGCTTCGGTTGCGGCAGCAATCACCAACATCTCCGCATTTTCGTCTTTAATGGACTCTTTGATAGCCTCCACAAAGCCGTTGCCATTCAGTACCGCAGCTTCGTCCACGTTGCAAACGTACAAAATAGGCTTATTGGTAAGCAATTGCAGGTCTTTGGCCAATCGTTGGTCGGCTTCGTCAATCTCAACCGTACGGGCCGATTTACCCTGCACCAACGCTTCCTTATATAAGGATAGAATCTTGAACAATCTTTTCGCTTCAGGATCGTTACCGGTTTTTGCCTGTTTCTCCACTTTTGCCAAACGGGCTTCAACAGTTTCCAGGTCTTTCAACTGAAGCTCAATATCGATCGTCTCTTTGTCACGCACCGGATCGATGGTGGTATCCACATGGGTGATGTTATCATTTTCGAAACAGCGCAATACATGGATAATGGCGTCGGTTTCGCGAATATTACCAAGAAACTTGTTTCCCAAGCCTTCACCTTTGCTGGCACCGCGGACCAAACCGGCAATGTCCACAATTTCGACTACCGTAGGAACAATCCGCTCGGGATGCACCAATTCGGACAGTTTATTCAAACGCTCGTCCGGCACAGTTATCACGCCCAAGTTGGGTTCGATGGTGCAAAACGGAAAGTTTGCAGACTGCGCCTTGGCATTCGACAAACAGTTAAACAATGTTGACTTTCCCACATTCGGAAGCCCTACAATACCACACTTTAAAGCCATTATCTCTTCTTCTAAAAATTGCGCTGCAAAGTTAATCCTTTTTCCCTATTTTTGAACAGGCAATTGCCCCTGCCAGGTTTTAGCATGGATTTATCCTGGCTTGCAGTCTGTTTCTACGACCATTAAAACCTTTTCTTATGATACTGAAATCGGTTTCCATTGATTGTGTGATATTTGGCTTCGATGGCACATCCATTAAAGTACTGCTCTCACAACAGAATCCTGAAATCTTGCGGAAACAAATCTCCGAACGTGATGATTATGAAGAGATCAAAGTGCTGTACGATCAGCACCCAACCCTCACCCAATCCGACTGTTGGAGCGTTTTTGGCGCGCATGTACCAGAAGAACTAGATATTGATGAATATGCCCGTGAATTGCTGTTCATAGCCACCGGGATGAATGATGTTTTCCTGAAACAGTTTCATTGTTTCGGAGATGTAAAGCGGGTACCCAACTACCGGGTAATCACAATCGGATATTACGCGTTGATTAATCCGGCCCACCACACCATCAAGAAATCGATCGCCCTGAACGAGCTCGAGTGGTTTGACCTGTACAGCCTGCCCAAACTGTCGTTCGACCATGACGAGATTATCCGGAAAGCCATCGCGCATTTACGCAACGAAGTGCGCTACCAGCCTATCGGGTTTCACCTGTTGCCTGAAAAATTCACTCTTACCGAATTCCAAACCCTGTACGAAGTAATTCTGGACAAGAAGATGGACACACGCAACTTCCGTAAGAAAATTGCCAACATGGGATTGCTGATCGACACACGCGAAAAACAACAAAACGTATCGCACCGCGCTGCCAAACTATACCAGTTCGACGAAACGATTTATAACCAGCTTAAAAAAGAAGGATTGAAATTCCGGATTGAGTAGTTAATAATTCTTAACCAATTAAACCTCCAGGCCAAAATCATATCTCTTATCCGTAACCAGTAAGCAAGCACATGACCAGCGACCAGCAAATCATTGATGATCTGAAAAACGAAAGCACCAAACAGGTGGCCTTTCGTTTGCTGGTAAAAACCTATAAGGAAAGGTTGTACTGGCACATCCGAAAAATTGTCCTGAACCACGACGACACCGACGACATTTTGCAAAATACCTTCATTAAAGTGTGGCGAAATATCGATTCGTTTCGGGCCGAGTCGGGGCTTTACACTTGGCTGTACCGTATTGCTACCAACGAATCGCTCACTTTTCTGAATCAAAAAAAGAAAAAAACATTTGGCGGGACTGATGACGAACTGAACGATTACTTGCTTGAAAACATTCAGACCGACCCTTATTTCAACGGCGACGACATTCAGCAAAAACTACAGGAAGCCATAGCCCGATTGCCCGAGAAACAGCGTTTGGTTTTTAACATGCGTTATTTTGATGATATCAAGTACCAGGACATGGAAAAAATCCTGGAAACTTCGGCCGGGGCATTGAAAGCATCGTACCACCATGCTGTGAAAAAGATTGAAGACTACTTTAAATCAATTGAATAGAAGTTTACAGGAATACGTTTAAACTTTTCAGGTTAAAACCAGTCAAAAGGACGTGATGGAAAAAAGAAAAGACATATTTACAAACCAACCGCAATTTCCGAAAGGTAATCCGTTTGATGTGCCACAAGGATATTTTGAGTCCCTGGAAGACCGGATTGGAGCACGTATTGAGGATGAAGTGGCCTTCAAATCTCCCGGGCAAAAAGTCATCCAAATGCTGAAGCCCATATTGGGACTGGCCGCCAGCTTTGCTATTGCCTTTCTGCTTATTTATTATCCACTGGGAAAATTTATTCCCAAATTCATGGCTAAATCCGACACTCAAACCGAAGAATCGTTGTTTGAACTGGAGTTCATCGAGAATACTCTATTCATCGACGAAAATACATTATTGCAGGCATTGAGCGCCACCGAAACACCAACAGAATTTGAGAGCGACGAAATCATCAACCTGCTCTCTTCCGAACTGAACGATTATCAAATTTATGCCGAAATCATTAACTAACAGAATATGAAGAAGATTACCATTATACTGAGTTTGCTTTTACTGGGAGTTTTTGCCATCGCACAACCTCGGGGGCGGCATGATGACTTTGAAAAATACAAAGCACTGAAAGTATCGTTCATGACCGAAAAACTGGAGCTGACCCCGCAGGAAGCCCAGCAATTTTGGCCTATTTACAACGAATTTGACAAGAAACGTTTTGAAACCCATCAAAAAAGACGGGAATTGGAAGAGCAGGTGAAAACCAATTACGACAAATACTCCGAAAGCGAGTTCAAAAAATTGAGCTACGAAATCATTGACCAGGCAGTTAAAGAAGCCAGCCTGTTAAAGGAGTACCATGAAAAATTTCTGCGCGTTTTACCTGCCAAAAAGGTGGTTATCCTTGGCCAGGTAGAAAATGAATTCCGCTTTAAGATGATTCGTGAATACCGACAGCGGGAGCAGGAAAACGACAACAGAAAATAAACTAAAGGCCGGGCAACCGGCCTTTCTCTTTATCTCCAATTTACTTTCAGTTTTTCACAAAACGTCCTTCCTCCAGGAAACGAATCGTTTCATTGATTCCTTCATACATCAAGCGATCTTGCTCCACAAAGGGCACACGCTCGCGATATCGGGCAACAAATTCTTCCAAATAAGGCGAGGTTTTTAACGGGCGTCGAAAATCAAGCGCCTGCGCGGCATTGTACAATTCAATAGCTAAAACCTTCAACGTATTTTCAGCCACCGTCAATGCTTTGGTTGCGGCATTCCCGCCCATGCTCACATGGTCTTCCTGCTCGTTCGACGAAGGAATGGAATCGACCGAAGCCGGCGTGCAAAGCTGTTTGCTCTGGCTCACAATAGATGCTGCCGCATATTGCGGAATCATGAAACCGGAGTTCAATCCCGGATTGGCCACCAAAAATACAGGCAGCCCGCGTTCGCCGGCAATCAACCTGTAGGTGCGCCGCTCGGAGATGCTCCCCAACTCGGACAATGCAATGGCCAAGAAATCGAGCGCCAGCGCCAATGGTTCACCATGAAAGTTCCCCCCTGAAATGATCAGATCGTCATCGGGAAAAACGGTCGGGTTATCGGTTACCGAATTGATTTCAACCTCCACCACCCTGGCCACATAATTAACAGCATCCTTCACCGCACCATGCACCTGCGGAATACACCGGAATGAATACGGGTCCTGCACATGCTGCTTTTCACGGGCAATCAGTTCGCTTCCTTTCAGTAACTCACGAATATTACGTGCGGTTTCAATCTGCCCGGCATGGGGACGTATTTGTTGTACCTGCTCCAGAAAAGGCTCCAGCAACCCGTCGAAACTGTCCAGCGAAATGGCGCCAATGACATCGGCATATTTTACGGTGCGAAAGCTTTTCAGCAAGGTATAAACCGCATGGGCACTCATAAACTGGGTGCCGTTCAGCAGAGCCAAACCTTCTTTGGCTTCCAGGCGGACTGGCTCCCACCCCATTTTTTGAAGAACCTCGGCGGCAGCCATTTTCTTTCCGTTATAATTGACTGTTCCTAAACCCAACAGAGGCAGGAACAGCATTGCCAACGGGGCAAGGTCGCCGCTCGCCCCCAGCGATCCCTGGGCAAATACCTGGGGCAGGATATCCTCGTTAAACAAATCGACAATGCGCTGCACGGTTATCAACTGAACGGCTGAATTTCCTTTGGCCAGGGCATGTGCTTTCAGCAACAACATCAGCCGCACCACATCGGCAGGAACCTCGTCACCCACATTGCAGGCGTGCGATACCAGCAGGTTTTCCTGCAATTTACTCAGGTCGGCCTTGGAAATTTTCCGATCGCACAAAGCGCCAAAGCCGGTGTTGATCCCGTAAATCGGCTCTTCGGTTTGCGCCAGTTTCCGATCGAGAAAAGCTTTTGATTTTTGAATTAGCTGAACGGACTCATCAGAAAGAACCAGCTTCTTTCTTTGCTCCAGTATTTCTTCGATCACGTCATAGGTGAGCGGTGCCGGACTGATTTCGTGGATTTTTCGTTTCATAGGTTACCTTATTTTCCGATAAAAAACACGACTAGATGCGTGAAATTTTACCGGTCACATACCTACAATAACGAAAATTGCCATTTATGCGGAAAGGATATTTATCAGCTCTTCCGGGCTAACCAGTTTTTGGTCTCCGGTTTTCATATTTTTCAGGTTCACTTTTCCCTCGGCCATTTCCTGCTCGCCCACCACGGCCACCCAGGCAATATTTTTGCGGTCGGCCCAGGTCATTTGCTTCTTGATTTTGGCGGCTTCCGGGAAGATTTCGGCATTGACACCGGCCTGGCGCAACTTACTCAGGATGGGCAAACAAAAGGCTTCTTCCTGTTCGCCAAAGTTTACAAACAACACTTTGGTGGTAGCCACAGCACTTTCGGGGAACAGTTCCAGCTGGTTCATTACATCATAAATACGATCGGCGCCAAACGAAATGCCCACGCCCGAAACGCCCGGCATCCCGAAAATACCGGTCAGGTCGTCGTAACGGCCACCCCCACAGATGCTGCCAATCTGCACATCTTTGGCTTTCACCTCGAAGATAGCGCCGGTGTAATAGTTGAGCCCGCGCGCCAGGGTCAAATCCAGTTCGACCTCGGTGTTCAACGTTGCCGTATTCAGGTAGGCAAATAACTTGCGAACTTCATCGATCCCCTTTGTGCCGATTTCCGAGCCGCCAATAACGGCCTCCAACTGGTCCAGTTTTTCGTCGGTGGTTCCGCTCAGTTGCAAGATGGGCTGCAATTTCTCCACAGCGGTTTCCGAAACGCCTTTCTCCATCAATTCGGCATTCACATTGTCAAGGCCAATTTTATCCAGCTTGTCAATGGCCACGGTGATATCCACGATGCGACCTGCCTCGCCAATGGTTTCGGCAATCCCGGCCAGTATTTTTCGGTTGTTGATTTTCACCACTGTATTTACGTTCAGCCGGGTAAACACATCGCTGATAATCTGCACCAACTCAAACTCATTGAGCAACGAATCGCTGCCAACGATATCCACATCACACTGGTAAAATTCGCGGTAACGGCCTTTCTGCGGACGGTCGGCGCGCCAAACCGGCTGAATTTGGTACCGCTTAAACGGGAATGAAATATCGTTGCGGTACTGCACCACAAATCTGGCGAAAGGCACCGTGAGATCATAGCGCAAGCCCTTTTCCGAAATCTGGTTGGTCAGCCGAATGCTGTTCTTTTCCAGCAGTTCTTCCGCATCCACTTTCGAGATAAAATCACCCGAATTAAGTATCTTGAACAACAGCTTGTCCCCTTCCTCTCCGTATTTCCCCATCAGCGTTGAAAGATTTTCCATGGCCGGCGTTTCAATGGGTTGAAATCCGTACAGTTGAAAAACCGCTTTTACCGTGTCGAAAATATAATTGCGCCGTGCCATTTCTGCCGGCGAGAAATCACGTGTTCCTTTGGGGATGGAAGGTTTTTGGGCCATAATCTGTCTGTGCATTTCGTTGAAGCTGCAAAAATAACTAAAATCGGCAGGTGTTCAAGAAGTGCCAACAAGAAAGCGACCGAATCTCAAAAAATCAGCCCACTTATTTCAGGAAACGGATATTGAACGGATAACGGTAAAATTCGCCCTGGTTGGCTTTCAACGCGCCAATAACCGTAAAAATCAGCGACAGCAATCCGATGGCTATCAACAGGAAAATACCGATAACTATCACTACAAGTATGGCCGAAACGATCAGTAAAATGCTCATCGTTATCTGAAAGTTGAGGGCTTCTTTGCCCTGGTCTTCCACAAAACTATACTCTTGTCGTTTCACCGAATACACGATCAGTGGGCCAATAATATTGCCAAACGGAATTACAGCTCCGGCCAAAGCCGAAAGATGGCACAACATGCCCCAGGTACGTTCATCAGGATTGTCAATTATGCGTTCCATAAAAGTTATTTAGAGGTTAAAAAAGTTTCTGCATAAAAAAGTCTTACCGGTACAATAAGTAAAAAATCAGCGAAACCAGTAATCCCACGAATATCAATACCAGAAAACCGGCCAGCAAAGGCTTTCGAGACGGCTTGCTGCACAGCGACAGGGCATAAAACATCTTCATCAGGTTGTTGCCGTTGGTGGCATTGATCACCGCCAGGGCAATGGTGGCATGAAGGATGCCTGCTTTTTGCTGAAGCAGATAAAGCAAAAACGGATCGACATCAAAAACGCCGATAAAAAATGCCAGGCCAGTAACGCCGCTTCTCCCGTACAAATCCATCGCGGCCTGTGTGATCAAACCGAAAGCAACGAACAAAACCCCGAATATCGTGGCCATACGCAGCTCCAACGGGTTTTTACTGACAAGCTGACTATCCGCTTCGGGCGACTTTCCAGGCAACTCCTTTGCCCTGAACAAAGCCAGTTTCGACAAGCCGTAAGCCAACCCAAACATCAGCAAAAAAGGAACCGTCAGCATGAATCCGACCGACCGGTTAAACAAAAAAACCAATACCAGCACACGCAGATACATCATGCCGTTGGCCAGCAGAATGGCCGACACCGAATGCAGCCCGGTGCCCTCTTCCTTCTCGCGACGCGCCAGAATAACCGTGGTGGCCGTGCTGCTGTAAATACCCCCCAGCACACCAGTCAGCAAAATGCCCGAGTCGGGAAAAATGAACTTCTTGACCAGGTAGCTCACATACGAGACGCCCGAAACCACCACAATGGCCAGCCACAATTGGTAAGGCGAAACCGGAATGAAATCAGCAATATTTTCGGAAGGCAACAGTGGTAAAATAATGCCAGCAAAAGCAATGAACTTGGCCAGGGTGATAAATTCTTCTTCGGAAGCTTTTTTTGAAATGGCTTTGAATTTCCCTTTCAGCTCGGTAAGAATGAGGATGGATACCACAAACGAAAGCACCAGCCACACCGGCTGGGTGTAAACCAATACGGCTAAACAGTATGTCAATAACGCCAACACCGAAGTGGTGAGCCCAAAATCTTTCAGCAACTTTATTTTTTGAAAATACTGGATCCCTAAAAGTAGTCCAACCACAAAAAAGCCGGTGAGGAAAGGGATGAACCCGTTGGGATCGGAAATATACAGCACATACCCCAACAGCCCTATAAAAGTAAATGTCCGGTCGGTACCAAAGAGCCGGCTGTCGTCATCTTCCAGGTGATGGCGCCGCTGCCCCAAACCAATGAGCAGCGAAAAAATGAGCACCAGAAAAAAGTTGATGATCTCCTCGGGGATATAGTTTTGAATGTCCATCCGTTAAGGTTTTCCCACAAAGATAGGTTTTCGGAAACCCCAAAGCAACCCCTCAATCCTCAAACATCTTTGGGTAAACTTATTGCAACGGGGTATTACAAAACCAATAATTTTTGCTCGATTAAACTTTAAGAAACATTCGGGCTCTAGCTTTGCCCCGCTATGTTTTTAAAAGAAAAAAAATCAGATCAAGCCATCTTGGATCAACTAAAATCGGGGGATCCACAAGCCCTGACATTGTTGTTCAACGAGTATTACCAGCAACTTTGCCGATTCGCATTTTGCTTTATTCCTGAAAACGAAGTCATTGAAGAGCTCACCGCCAATGTATTCATCAATCTGTGGGAAAACCGCACACGAATTCAGATCCATACCGGCATCCGGCCATACTTGTACCAAGCCGCAAAAAACCAGGTGATTTCCTATCTTCGAAAAAAGAAACCGCTGACTCACCCGTTAGAGGAAGGACTTGATTTTTCGGACAAAAAAGATCGCACCCCCGAAGCGATTTACATCGAAAATGAGCTAAACATCGAGTTCATACAGGCTTTTCAAAAGTTGCCACCACGGGCCAAGCTGGCCTTTAAACTCCACCGATTCGATGGGTTAACTTATAGCGAGGTGGCCGACATCATGAAAATTTCGGTGGCCGCCGTTGAAAAAAACATTACCTCCGCCCTCAAAATCCTGCACCGCGAATTGGCAGAGATTACGCAAGTACGCTGACAGCTCACGAATCAGCTCCATCATTTAATCATTTTCTAATCCAATAGTAACCGGATCTTATTCGGGTGCATCCTCCGGACTGCGTCCTAAAGGGAAACAAACTGTCATGCCCAAAAAAGAAACGATACGAATGATCCTGCGCCAGCTTAATGGCGAAGCTAATCCGGAGGAAAAAAAATTCTTCGGCCAATGGTTATTGGCCAGACCTGAGAATTTCGACCTGTTCATCGAAATCAAACAACTTTGGGAAACACCAATGACCCGAAGCCTGAAATTTGACGACACCAAAGCGCTGGCACGGATCAACCAGGCAACCACCAGAAAACGACAAATCATCTGGCATCGATATGCAACACGCATCGCCGCAGCGGCGATCATTTTAGTGACAGTGGGCACTATGGCTTTTCACCATTTTGCCAAACCTCATCCTGAACAACTGATAACCGAAACCATCAAACTGATTACCAAAACTTCGGGGCCAGGCGAACAATTGCGCATTACGCTGCCCGATGCTTCGGTGGCACACCTCAATGCCGGCAGTACCATTTGTTTCCCCGAAAAATTCACCGGCCACAGCCGCGAGATCAACCTCAGCGGCGAAGCCTTCTTTGAGGTGACCAAAGATTCGCTGCGCCCGTTCATCATCACATCAGCCAACATCACCACCACGGTACTGGGCACTTCCTTCAATATAAAAGCATTTGACGACCAACATATCGCCGTAACCGTTGCTACCGGTAAAGTGAGGGTAGAAAACAAACAGGAAAACCTGACTGATGAAATCATGCTCCGTCCGAATGAACAAGCCATTTACAACAAAGGTGAAAACAGGTTTACCAGGCAAGAAGTAGATGCACGCCATTACCTGGCATGGACTGATGGAATTATCCGCTTCAATAATGATGATTTACAAGAAGTGACAAACATGCTTGAACGTTGGTACCGGGTTTCTATCCAGCTCGATACGAATGGCCTTGAAAAAATGAGGATAAACGGGACTTACAAAGACAAAAAACTCTATACCATTCTCGATGGCTTAAGCTATATGTACAACCTAAGTTATACCTGGCAAAACGACAGCACCATATCGATCAGTAAAAAGAAAGTTAACCAACCGATAGTTGCCTATGAGTGAAGAGAAAAAGAGTTGAAAAAATAACCCCAAACATCCAAAAAGAAAAAGCCCGCATCAGCTTCCACACAGACGCGGGCAAAACAAAAGCTGTTTTTTAATCCAATAAGTAATACAAAATTATGAAAGTTAAACTTTTAAAACAATTCATGTTTGCCTCAAAACAGATGTTTTACATCTTTTTATTGCAGTTGATCACACTGCAGCTTGTCAATGCCCATCAAAGCAAAAGCCAGAGCATTGAACAGGTAAAAATTACAGTCGGCCTGCAGGAGGCGGGACTGGAAGAAATCTTTTCAACCATTGAAGCACAGACCGACTTTGTGTTTGTCTTCGATGCGCAGGTCCTCGATGCCGGACAAAAAAGTTCGCTTGACTTTAAAAACCGCACAGTGGCTGACATCCTGAAGGAAGTCGCCATCGACTACAACCTGAACTTCCGCCAAATTGACAATACTATTTTTGTGAAGGAAGGAGAATCAACTCCCCAAATACTGGAATCCGCCGGAAACCAACAACCTGCCCGACAGATTTCGGGAAAGGTAACCGATGGAGAAGGGATTGCCTTGCCCGGTGTTTCGGTAATCGTTAAAGGAAGCACCCGCGGTACGGTAACCGATATCGACGGGACATTTAGCCTGGAAGTTACCAGCAACGAAAAAGCATTGATCCTCTCGTTTATCGGGATGAAGCAGCAGGAAGTAAACATTGCAGGATTAAACCGGATTGATGTTAGCCTGGAAGATGAAAACCTGGCAATCGATGAAGTGGTAGTAACAGCACTTGGTTTGACCCGCGAAGAGAAATCGCTCGGTTATTCGGTTTCAAAACTCAATAACGATGACATCAATCAAACAACTTCGACAAACTGGCTGAACGGCCTGTCGGGAAAAGTTGCCGGATTGGTATTTGATCAGGCAGGAACCGGTCCCGGCGGATCGATGCGTGTGACCTTGCGCGGCGACCAATCGCTGAACTACGACAACAACGAAGCGCTTTTTGTTGTTGACGGTGTACCCATCAACAGCGGAACTACGGCCACTGCCACCGGGACCAACTACGCCAATGCCGACTCGCCGGTAGATTACGGCAACGGAGCTTCTGATATTAACCCGGAAGACATTGAATCTGTCTCTGTTTTGAAAGGCCCCGCAGCTACGGCGCTTTACGGCTCGCGGGCAGCCAACGGCGCCATCATCATCACCACAAAATCGGGACGCACCGACAAGGGACTCGGTATATCTGTCAATTCAACGGTTTCGTTCGAACAGGCCGGCTATTGGCCCGATTTCCAAACAGAATATGGCGCCGGTAATGGTTACAGCAAGCCCTATTCATTTTGGACACTCACTGCCGACCAAACACCAGATGGCGTGGCCATTTCGAGAAACTACAGCCGTTATGCCTTCGGAGAAAAATTCAACCCGAATGAAAAACGCTACCTGTATGCTTCGAAAAACTGGGAGACCAACGAATACACACCTCTCCCCTGGCAATATGCCGACAACTGGTACACCGGCATTTTTCGCACCGGTATCACCTGGGACAATACGGTAACAATCAGTGGAAATTCAGGAAAAGGGACCAGCGTGCGCCTCTCACTTACTGATAGCCGCAACGATTGGATTCTGCCCAATACCGGATTCACCAAGCAAAACATTGCCCTCACCCTCAGTCAGGAAGTGAACCCGAATATTAAAATTCAGTCGAAAGTGAATTACTACCGTAAAGACAGCGATAACATGCCGATGAGCGGTTACGACGAATCTTCGGTGATGTACCAACTGGTTTGGGGTCAGAACGTAAACGATATCAATAAAGCTTGGAAAGCCGAGTATGAAAACGGACGTTTCAACCGCGAAAATTACGAAGCCGGGGGCAGTAACGGACAAAGCCTGGTTTTCCCGAGCAACAACACCTACAACCCATACCGCACTTTGTACGAGGAGTTGAATAAACAAGACAAAGACCGTGTATTTGGAAACATCGGCGTGAAATTCACGCTTGCAAAAGGGGTAACGCTCGATGTCCGCTCGGGCCTGGATATGAATGTTGAATTCCGCACACAGCAAAAACCAAAACTTGCCAGCGACAACATTTATGGTTTTTATCGTGAACAAACCATCCGGCAATACGAAATCAACAACGACTTTTTGCTTCAGTACGAACAAAAAGCCTTGAACAAACGATTGGGCATGACCTTCGCTTTTGGCGGGAACAACATGAACTACAATTCGGGCGTAAATACCATTTCACTCGAACGATTGGACGTTGACAATTTTTACTCTGTCAGCAACACGGCCAGCGGGTTCCTGCCCACCATCAAAGCAACCCGCCAAGAGAAAGAAGTAAACAGCTTGTATGGTTTTGCGCAATTCAGCTGGAACGACACTTACTTTCTGGATGTTACAGGCCGGAACGACTGGTCGAGCACCTTGTCGGCCAACAATAACTCCTACTTCTACCCTTCGGTAAGCGCAAGCATCCTGCTGGATAAAGTAATGGGGCTCACCCCGTCCAACAGGACCTTCAATTTGCTTAAGCTAAGAGCATCGTGGGCCAATGTGGGTAACGATACCAGCCCTTATGCATTGGACACTTATTATTCTACCACCGATTATTCAGGCAGTTACAGATTACAAACCACGCTTCCCGATCCCAACATTAAACCCGAAAATGTGGAAAGTACCGAATTGGGGCTGGAAGGACGTTTCTTCAACAACCGCGTTAATTTGGATTTAACGGCATACAACACGTCAACCACCGACCAGATCGTGAATTCAACCACCGACCGGATGTCGGGGGCTTCGGCCATGAAAATCAACGTTGGTGAAATTCGGAACCGGGGAATCGAAATTGCAGCAGGCGTTGTGCCTTTCCGCAGTAAAAACGGCTTCAACTGGTCGTTTAACGTAAACTGGTCGCGCAACTGGAACAAGCTGGTTTCGTTAAGCAACGACTGGGACCCTTCGCAACCGCTGCAAACCAACGTAGGAACAACCATCGGCGGGCGCACGTATATTTATTCGTATGTGGGCGAATCCATGCACGTGATTTACGGGAAAGATTACCAGCGTGCTCCGGAAGGAACAACCTACATCGATGCAAATGGCAAAACACAGGATGCCTCGGGTGTGGCCCTGGTTGATCCGGCAACAGGTTACCCGATCCTGGACTCATCGCCTGAAACCCGCATCGGCAACGTCAACCCCGATTGGCGCGCGGGGATGACCCAAACCTTCGCCTACAAAAACCTCAGCCTGAACCTGACCTTCTCTGCTCAATGGGGTGGCAACACCTTCTCGGTTACCAACTTCGCACTGAGCTACCAGGGTAAGCTGAAAAATTCGCTGGAAGGGCGTTACGACGGGCTGGTCCATCCGGGGCTGAATGCCATAGACGACGGGAGCGGCAACATCACCTATGTGGCCAACGAAACGATTACCAAGGATATCATCACCTATTACAACAAGTATGTTTGGGTGCGCGACAACACGCGCAACAATACCTTCGACACGTCATTTTTGAAACTGAAAGAAGTACGGCTAAACTACAGCCTGCCGGCCAGAATATGTAAAAAAACAGGCTTCTTGCAAGGAGCCAGCCTGAGCGTTTTTGCAACCAATGTTTTCACCTGGACCGATTTCCCTCAGTTTGACCCGGAAACCGGAGCGCTGAATGGCTCGTCCATCTACCGGGGTATCGAAACCATGTCGATGCCGTTGACCCGAACATACGGAGTAAGCACCAAACTGACATTTTAAACAAGCTGATAATTGAAAAAATATAAACATGAAAACGATAAAAGTCATAACAACAATCCTATCGGTGGCCATGATATTTCAGGCCTGTACTTCCGACTTCGAGGAAATCAATACAAACCCTAACCAGCTTACTGTTGGCCAAATCCAAGCCATTGGCATGTTTGAGCCCCTTTTGTACGATGGCGCCAATCAGTGGCTCCAACGCACCTGGTTTTGGAACAACGAGTTGATGCAGTTCACCGTATTCTCGGGCGGAACAACCCGCGAAGAACACCGCTACTTCATCAGCGACGGGAACTTCAGTAACTGGTGGAACTTCAATGCCGACTATGCCAACAACGCTCTGCACATGTACGAACTGGCCGAGCAGGAAAACAACGCAGCCCTGAAAGCCATCGCTCTTACCTGGAAGGTTCTGTACCTTTCGAACCAAACCGATATTTTTGGTGATATTCCGTATTCCGAAGCTTTTCAGGCAAGAAGCACCGGTAATATAAAGCCCAAATTCGACAGCCAGAAAGAAGTGTACGAGCAAATGTTTGCCGAGCTGGAACTGGCCAATACGCTGTATGCCCAGGCAAAAAATCTGCCTGAGCCTGGTCGGGACAAAATGTACGACGGAGATATCGCCCAATGGCGCAAATTCAGCAACTCGTTGTACCTGCGTTTGCTGATGCGTGTAAGCGGGCGCAGCGAAATGAATGCAGCTGCAAAAATCCAGACAATTGTTACCAATCCCGACCAATACCCGGTTTTTGCATCGAATACCGATAACGCCACGGTAAGGTTCACAGGCGAATCACCCTACGTAAATTATTTCGGATCGACCACCGAAAGCAACTTTACAACTGCGGGACGTCACCTGGCCGAACAAACCATTAACATGATGGTACTGACCAACAGCAGCAACGAAACCCTGGTTGACCCGCGATTGCCGATAATCGGGAAAACCAACAATTCGTCAAACACCTGGCAAGGAGCCGTCTCGGGCGGAACGATTGAAGAAACCAAGAATTCAAACACAGGCGCATCGCTGTTGAATTTTGAAGTTTTTTGCCGCGATAACGCCACCTACACGTTCATGGATTATGCTGAAGTCCAGTTTATCCTGGCCGAAGCTGCCCTGAAAGGAATGATAAGCGGAGGAACTACTGCTGCAAAAGCGTATTACGAAGCAGGTATCACGTCCAACATGCAGAAATGGTCGGAACTAGGAGCTTTCAGCGCCACACCAACATCAATCAGCGACGAACAAATTGCAACCTTTCTGCAATTCCAGGGCGTTCAATTTGACATTAATTCAAGTATATCAGAATTAACGGAATTGATTGCCAAACAAAAGCATATTGCTTTGTTCTGGATTGGATTCGAAGCCTGGCACGAATACCGCCGCACCGGATACCCCGAACTAACCATTGGCGCCGGAACCCTAAACGACCACATTTTACCAACCCGTTTTGCTTACCCGAGTGTTACCATAGCCACCAACAGCGACAATGCCAACGCTGCACTTGTCAACATGGGAGGATCCAACGACATGAAAACGCCGCTATGGTGGAGCAAGCAAGCCATTAATCAAAATTAAGACTCAAACCACCACAAAAAAATGAAAACAACTTATAGTACACACCAATTCAGCTTAAAGCTGGTTACCGCATGTATTCTGTTCATCAGCCTGTTTGCTTCGTGCCAGGAGGATGACATCAACAACGAAACCGCCTATTTCAGCATTGAAGGCGACCCGGCGGGGTTGACTGTCACTGCATCGGCAAAAAAGCAAAGCTACATTGTTCGGTCTAACCGCCCCTGGCAATTGGTTGAACAGGAAAAGGCAGACTGGATTCGGGCCCTGCCTGCCGAAGGAAAAGATGACGGAATTTTCACCCTGGAAGTTGATGCAAACCATAGTTTCGAAACCCGCTCGGTGAACTTCGCCATTCTGGTTGACGGCATGCAACAATCCAGCTTCCCGGTTGAACAAGCAGCCAGTGTTCCCTTCGTCACGATTCAGGATGCCGACAAAGGCATAACCATTTTGGCCGACGGCGGCCACGTAAATATTAGCATCAACGCGAATACCGTATGGACCTATTCTCTCGAACAGGTTGACTGGCTTACCGAGGTATCCGTTGATGCAGCCCAAATTGTCTTATCAGCCACGGTAAACAATAGTACTGCCCGTTCGGCACAGGTGACCGTAACAGCGGTTGACTATCCGGAAGTATCACAGACTATCACCCTGACACAAGCCCCGGGTTCTGTCCTGCTGGATGAAAACTTCAGCTGGCTGACCTACGGAAGCGCCATCTTCTACACGACTACCGGGGAAACCCGTTTCGATAACTGGACCCCTGAAGAACAAAATCGGGGCTGGACCAGTACGGTGAATACGACTGATGGTAGCGGAAACACCCCGCTAGTGTATGCCCGCCAAGGATTTGTGAAACTAGGCAAGACCGGTTACGGTGGCGACCTGATAACACCGGATTTGGGTTTTGACGGAACACAAACACTGAAAGTGACCTTCAAGGCTGTACCTTATATGACGGCTGCCGGAACACAAGACGACAACATCCTGAATATCTCCCTGATAGGGCCGGGAACGTTGAGCCAGGATACATTTACCATTGACAATTGGCCCGACTATGCCACCGACCCGGAATGCATGGCCATCTGGGGCAACCCGGATACAGAGCGCACGTTCACCATTTCCGGCGCCACTGCCGAAACCCGAATTAAATTTTTAGGCGGCGATTATTACCTGAAAGGTGTCGGCAAAGGGAAAAACAGGATCTTCCTGGACGATATCAAAATTGAAATTGTAGAATAAATTACAATTGTACGATGAAGCAATCGCGACGAAAATTTATTCAGGCAGGCGGATTAAGTCTTTCTGCGTTAATCGGGCTATCAGCCTCCGGTATCTTGCTCAGCAGTTGCAGCAAAGATAGCCCGGAAGCAGAAACGGGAGCCAATGACCCGACCACGATGTTGCCAGATAAGGAAGGCATGACTGTCAAAGGGGTTGTTTCCTGCGAAGGTATTGGCGTTCCAGGGGTGGTTGTTTCCGATGGCTATGAAGTGACCACAACTGACAGTGAAGGAAGATACTATCTTCCTTCACTTAAAAAAACCGGCTATGTTTTCATTTCTATTCCGGGTAATTACGAAGTAGCGACTATTGGCAATGCACCGCAATTCTTTAAGCGGCTGAACATCGCCGGCGCGGTTGAGCAAAAGGATTTCTCACTGGTAAAAGCCAACAACGAAAAACATGTAGTGATCCCCATGGCCGACTGGCATTTGGCCAACCGCAACAACGACCTGGAGCAATTTCTGGGCAACGTTTTACCGGATGTAAATGCCACTATTGATGCCTACTCGGCAGATGGCGCCAAAGTTTATGCGCTAACCCTGGGCGACCTCACCTGGGATTTATACTGGTACGATAACAACTTCGGACTAAAGGAATACATCACCTACATGAACAAGTTGAATTGTCCGGTTTTCAACTTAATAGGAAATCACGACAACGACCCGTATTTTGCCAACAACTGGCAGGCCGAAAGCACATACCGAAACCTCATCGGCCCGACTTATTATTCGTTCAACCTGGGAAAAATACACTACGTCGTTTTGGACAGTGTCGAATACCTGAACACGGGAGCATCGCCAGGCACAATCGGGGAAAGGAATTATAGAGATGTGATTGTCGCAGATCAGTTAGAATGGTTAAAAAAGGATTTGGCTACGATTACGGACAAAAGCACACCCATCGTGGTTGCCATGCATACGCCCTTGTACAGTAATCCCTCGATTGACGTAAACGGAAAACAAACCAACAAGCTGGCCTTGAACAACGGCAGTGTGCTAATCGATTGCCTGGAAGAATTTTCCAATGTTCATGTACTGAGCGGTCACACTCACAATAATTATTCTGTTGAAGAAAAAGAAGGGTTGATAGAGCACAACACGGCAGCCATTTGCGCAACCTGGTGGTGGACCGGCAAAAACGGCTATGCGGGCAATCATATTTGCCGCGACGGAAGTCCCGGTGGATACGGCGTTTGGGAAATAAACGGAACCCAACAACAATGGTACTACAAAAGTATTGGCTACGACAAAAACTACCAGTTCCGATCGTATGATTTAAACGCGGTTCACATTACAGCGACCAAATTTGCCCCAAATGCAAGTGATTCCATACTGGCAGGATATGCCGGCCCTTATGCCCATCAGAACCTGAACAATGAAGTTTTGATCAACGTTTGGGGATTCGATAATAAGTGGAAAATTGAAGTTCGCGAAAACGGCCAGTTTCTCGATGTTATCCGGGTGAAAGCCCACGATCCGTTGCACATCATTTCGTATGAAGCGTTGCGATTGAATGCCGGGGCCACGCCAACCAGTTCGTTTGTGACCAGTGAAACAGCCCACTTGTTTAAAGTAAAGGCTTCGGCCCCCGATTCAACCCTGGAAATAAAGGTTACCGACCGATTTGGCCGAATTTATACTGAAACGATGGAACGACCCAAAGCCTTTTCTTTGACCATGCATTAAGCCTTAACCGAAAAGTAACACCATTTTGCTTTTAACCCGCAATTGAGTTCGTATGTTAGAAACAACAAAAACAATAAATCATGTTTAAATATCTATTATTCGCAGCACTACTGATCATCCAAACCCAGCTTTGGGCCCGCGAGATCGGCGGATTTGTCCAATCAGGAAACCAAAAATTATCCGGTGTGATTGTGACCGATGGGACCCACTTCACCCAAACCGACACAGATGGCACATTTCAGTTCGACGTTTCCGACACGGCCGACTTTGTGTACATTTTCACGCCATCAGGCTATACAGCGCCTTTCAAAAGCGGAACGCCTCAATTTTACCAATCCTTGAAAGATTCAGCATCAACCTTCAGCTTCAATTTGGAAAAATTACCCTTTGATGCTGACAACTACGCTCTGCTGGCAATAGCCGACCCGCAAACCAAAACATTGGAGCAGTTTGCCCGTTTCGAACGCGAATCGGTACCCGACCTGAAGGCCAGCATTGCGGCATATCAGGCCAGGCAAACAAACACCGTTGGCATTGCCCTGGGCGACATTGCCTGGGACGAACTGGAACTGTTTGATAATTTCAAGCAAGCCATGGCTGGTTTGAATATCCCGTTTTACCCGGTAGTCGGCAACCACGACCACGATTTAAATGCGACTGATGATTATGCGAGCGCAGAAGTTTACCGACGACAGTTTGGCCCCACCTACTATGGTTTCAACCTGAGTAATCATTACTACCTGGTACTGGACGACATTGTTTACAAAGGCAATAAAAGCTACGACGAGGACCTGACCGATGAACAGCTGGAATGGGTTAAAAACTACCTGCAATATGTACCAAAAGGTTCAACACTGGTTATTGCCATGCATGCTCCATTCAAAAACGTACAAAAAGATCAGATGATCCCGCACGGACAAAAACTGCTGGACATTTGCAAAGACTACCAATTAAGTTTCATTTCAGGACATACACACCTGAACTCGAACGTTGAAGTGGCGCCAGGAGTAATGGAGCACAACATCGGGGCTATTTGCGGTACTTGGTGGACAGCCGAAACCTGCCGGGACGGCACGCCCAATGGATATCAGGTTTTTGAAGGAACGACAGATCAACTGAGCTGGTATTACAAGTCGGTTGGCAAAGACCGCAACTACCAACTCGTGCTTTTCGACAAAGGTAACTTCGTGAACCAAGCGAACGCTGTGGTCGCCAAAATATGGAACTGGGATTCCAACTGGAAAGTTGAATGGTTTGAAGACGGAAAGGCCAAAGGAGAGATGAAACAGGTTTCAGCCCAGGATCCGGAATATCTGCGCTACCTTCAGCAACGCAGTGACAAGGGCAAAAAAGAAGTTCCGGCTTTCAAACGTAGCGTGGAGTCGTTTTTCTACTTTACTGCTTACCCATCGTTAGATGCGAAAAAAGTAAAAGTGGTGGCTACTGATCGCTTTGGGAACAGCTATGAACAAGAGATAGAACTCCGCTCAATTGACGTACAGGCCCATCGAGGCGGAACCGGATTAATGCCGGAAAACACCACCGAGGCCATGCTCAACGCTGTAGAAATGGGAGTCAACACCCTCGAACTCGACCTTCGTATTACCGAAGACAACCAGGTAATTGTGGCGCATGACGCATACTTCAAGTCAGCTTATACAAAAAAACCCGATGGTACACCGTTAACCGAAACAGAAGCGAAAGGATTAGTCTTCTACCGGATGAATTACGCTGATATTGCACAATACGATACCGGTTCGAGTTACTACGCCAAGTACCCGGAACAACAAAAATTGAAAACCTACATTCCCCTGCTTTCAGCCTTGATTGATTCGGTAGAAAACTATGCTTCAAACAACAACCTCGGACCGGTTCAGTATAATATTGAAATCAAATCGGATGAAAGCCTCGAACTCCAAAAGCTGATCCCGGAATATAAAACATTTACCGACAAAGCCATGGAAGTGCTGCAACGCAAAAAACTGGGCGACCGCTTGCTGGTACAAAGTTTCGACACACGAACATTGAATTACCTACACAATCAATACCCCGGTACACGCTTGGCTTACTTAGTGGCTAACACTGAAACGCTGGAACAAAACCTGGCAAAACTGAGTTTCACCCCCGATGTATATAGTCCTAATTTTATATCAGTTAACCAGTCATTAATAAAGATTTGCAGGGATGCAGGAATGAAAGTGGTTCCCTGGACTGTAGATGACAAAACCGATATCCAAAGAATCATAGACATGCAGGTTGACGGCATCATCAGCAACTATCCGAACCGGGTATTAAGTATAACACGAGGGTATTAACAAGAATTCAAACCCATAAACATCGTCGATTATCAATTTGTTTATTTAGCTGCTAACCGGGAATTTCGGAATCTTTACGTTCAAGACTTCGAATTCCCGGTTTTGTTTTCCAAAAGCAAATTGAATTTCCAATAAAGGTGTGAAAAACCGGACTTGGTCCATCATTTCCTGCCTAAGCTGATTGTTATCAAACAGGCAGCCATTCTTCCCCGCTACCGCGCGATTGCATCGCGTGGTTAAATCCAATAATTTGCTAATTTTGGACAAGCCTGAATATGCAATGACCGATGAGCCGCAATTACAAGTTTCATAATCCGGATGGCGTTTATTTTGTAAGTTTTGCCGTTGTAAACTGGTTGGATGTTTTTGCCAGAAAGGAATATAAAAGCATTTTAATTGAAAGTTTGCGTTATTGCCAGCTGAATAGTCGTTGCACCGGTTGGAGCAATCGTTGCACGAGTCAAAGCTGACATTGTTTCACTGCAAGCTGGCATTGTTTCAGTTGACGTATCCGTTGCACAACTTAAAGCGGTCGTTGTTTGAGTTCGAGGGGCTATTGCACGGGGTCGAGGGGGTATTGTTTCAATTGAAGCAGATGTTGTACCGATCGAGGCAGTCGTTGCGCGTGACAGCCCCACCTGCCCGTCTTAGCTTTAGCGGTGACGAGGGACAGGCAGATCTGTGACCCTGTTATTGCACCTTTTTATGGCCAACCCTGCTAATCAAGATATGCCGAAAGCTGGCAGAGGCTGGACCGGATATGTTATCCGGTCCTTCTTAATGCCGGATTTGCAATCCGCATATACCAAATAAATTGTACTTTCACACCTATGGGAATACGCAATAAGATATCGCCGGGATATACCTACTACCTAACATTAACAGTGGTAGAATGGGTGGATCTTTTTACCCGTCCCGTTTACAAGCATTTAATTGTTGATTCGATGAATTATTGCATTGCCAACAAGGGCTTAAAAGTGTACTGCTGGTGCCTGATATCGAACCATCTACATATGATTGCAGGGGCTACAGATGAGGATATTCTATCAGATATCCTTCGCGATTTTAAGAAGTTTACAAGCAAAGCGCTTGTCGATGCCATAAAAACAGGACCCGAAAGCAGAAGGGATTGGTTGTTAAACTTGTTTTGGTATGCGGGAAAGAACAATAAGAAAATCCGTCATTACAAAGTTTGGCAGGACGGCAACGATGCGAAGGAAATACACATGACGGCGTTTCTAGAAGAAAAGATGGCTTACATACACAACAATCCGGTCAAAGCCGAGTTGGTAGCAAATCCCGAGGAATATTTGTACAGCTCGGCCAGGGACTATGCGGGCGAAAAAGGATTAGTTAATATTGAATTTGTATGACTGAGACTGTTTGTTTAATCGGATTACAAATCCGGGCCTACAAGGGATCGGATTATAAATCCGATCCAGCCGCGCTGAACAATATTGGAGCACATCCGGAGGAGCAGGGGGTATCTACAGGTGTTATTTATGGTACGGAACGAGACGCTGCGGGCAACGTATCCGTTTACGGAGATGGTTTTGACGGAGCATACTACCGGGCCATCCCCTATTATTACTTCTCCGGCAATTATGGGAACAATCACCCCGACTTCGTAACTCCGGGAAAATCGGTGGCGGGGAATGTTGCCTCAGGACAAGGGGGTGATGCACTTTATGCAATTGGTATGGGATTGAATGCAGCTGGGTTTGTTTCAAGTGGTGGAGAATATTCAAATGTTATAAACGGTAGCTGGAGAGGTGTAAACGGGAAATGGAATTCTTTGGGATGGGGAGGTAATCAATGGACAGGAGCACGTGCTAATGCCTTAAGTAAAGCTGGCTATTTCAAACTTGCAAGTAGAGGTTTCTTTGTTATTGGTACGGGGATTTCATTATACCAAGGTGGCGATGCCCTTTTGAACGGGAATTATGCAGGAGCCGCCAAATCTGGGTTAGATATCGGAATGGGTGCTTTTGCAACCTTTGGAGGTCCTCCTGGGTGGATAATTGGCGGTGGATATTTTGCACTTGATGCACTTGGGGCATTTGACCGTCCAATGATAACAACTCCGTATATACAGCCTACATATGCTGTTCCAGATAATACCTATGTTGCACCACCTGTAATTTTTCCTTTGCGATGATGAAGCTATATAGATACCTGTACTACAGGCTGTACTCATGGAACCTAAAAACATGGGGAGAAAAAGACATACCTCAATGGAATGCTTTGTTTGGAGTATCTTTTATGATGTTTTTAAATTTGGGATTAGTAGGTCTTTTATTACAAGCCTTTGGTATGAATATTTTTCAGCGTAATGAACTACCCAAGAAAGAATTAATTGTAATAATGGTAGGATTATTTATCTTAAACTATTTTCTATTTATACACAAGGGTAATTATTTAACAATTACAAAGGAACTGAAAAAAGAGACTTTAAAAAAAAGACAAGCAAATACTTTCCTTATTTGGTTGTATGTTGTACTATCATTTGCTCTTTTTGTTTTTGGAGCAATCCTATTGAAAAACTAAACAAATTAATTAAAAAGCCCGGCAAGCCCCGCTCTTTGGGATATGTCGGAAGTTGGCGATTGCTGGTCAGGATTTGAAATCATGACCTTGATAACACAGGATTTGCAACCCTGCTAATCAAGATATGCCGAAAGCTGGCAGAGGCTGGACCGGATATGTTATCCGGTCCTTCTTAATGCCGGATTTGCAATCCGCATATACCAAATAAATTGTACTTTCACGCCTATGGGAATACGCAATAAGATATCGCCGGGATATACCTACTACCTAACATTAACAGTGGTAGAATGGGCGGATATTTTTACACGTCCCGTTTACAAGCATTTAATTGTTGATTCGATGAATTATTGCATTGCTAATAAGGGCTTAAAAGTGTACTGCTGGTGCCTGATGTCGAACCATCTACATATGATTTTAGGGGCTACAGATGAGGATATTCTATCAGATATCCTTCGCGATTTTAAGAAGTTTACAAGCAAAGCGCTTGTCGATGCCATAAAAACAGGACCCGAAAGCAGAAGGGATTGGTTGTTAAACTTGTTTTGGTATGCGGGAAAGAACAATAAGAAAATCCGTCATTACAAAGTTTGGCAGGACAGCAACGATGCGAAGGGAATACACATGACGGCGTTTCTGGAAGAAAAGATGGCTTACATACACAACAATCCGGTCAAAGCCGAGTTGGTAGCAAATCCCGAGGAATATTTGTACAGCTCGGCCAGGGATTATGCGGGCGAAAAAGGATTAGTTAATATTGAATTTGTATGACTGAGACTGTTTGTTTAATCGGATTACAAATCCGGGCTTACAAGGGATCGGATTATAAATCCGATCCAGCCGCGCTGAACAATATTAGAGCACATCCGAAGGAGCTGGTGTATTTATTTTATATGAAGCCCCGTCAGCCCTGAATTTATCGACTTAAACGTTAAAGAACCTAACTCCCGAAAACAAAGAATGGCCGTAAAACTACAGCCATTCTTCAGGATATCTTATTCGGTTACTTCACCAGCTTTTTATACTTGATGCGATGTGGACCTTCATCACCCAGACGTTTCTTCTTGTTTTCCTCGTATTCAGAGTAACTTCCTTCAAAGAAATATACGCGTGATTCGCCCTCAAAGGCAAGAATGTGGGTCGCAATCCGGTCGAGGAACCAACGGTCGTGCGAGATAACCACGGCGCAACCGGCAAAATCTTCCAGGCCTTCTTCCAGCGCGCGCAAGGTGTTCACATCAATGTCGTTGGTCGGTTCGTCGAGCAGCAGCACGTTGCCTTCTTCTTTCAGCGCCATGGCCAAGTGCAACCGGTTTCGCTCGCCGCCTGACAGGATGCCGCATTTCTTCTCCTGATCGGAACCGGTAAAATTGAACCGCGACACATAAGCACGGGCATTTATCTGGCGGCCTCCCATAGCAATCAGATCGTTGCCTCCGGAAACAACCTGATAAACCGTTTTAGTGGGATCGATGGCCGCGTGCGATTGATCGACGTAAGCCAACTTGACGGTCTCGCCAACATCAAACGTCCCGGTATCTGGTTGAAGCTGTTTCATAATCAATTTGAACAAAGTGGTTTTACCGGCGCCGTTTGGCCCGATTACGCCCACAATACCGTTAGGTGGCAACACAAATTCCAGGTCTTCAAACAGGAGGCGATCGCCAAACCCTTTGGCAACGCCGTGTGCTTCAATCACTTTTTCACCCAAGCGCGGACCATTGGGAATGAAGATTTCCAGCTTTTCTTCCTTTTGCTTGACATCTTCATTCATCAGCTGATCGTACGCGTTCAAACGAGCTTTAGCTTTGGCATGACGGGCCTTGGGGGCCATGCGAATCCATTCCAGCTCACGTTCCAGGGTTTTCCGGCGTTTGGATACCTGTTTCTCTTCCATCGCCAATCGTTTTGATTTTTGTTCCAACCACGAGGAATAGTTTCCTTTCCAGGGAATGCCTTCTCCCCTATCCAGCTCCAAAATCCAACCGGCCACATTATCAAGAAAATAGCGGTCGTGTGTAATGCAGATTACCGTTCCTTTGTATTGTTGCAGGTGCATTTCAAGCCATTGCACCGACTCGGCATCCAGGTGGTTGGTCGGCTCATCGAGCAAAAGCACATCGGGCTCTTTCAGCAACAAACGGCACATGGCCACCCGACGCTGTTCTCCGCCTGATAGCTCGCTAACTAACTGCTCGCCCGGCGGACAGCGCAAGGCATCCATCGCCCGTTCCAGTTTAGTATCCAAATTCCAGGCATCGTATTGGTCTATCTTTTCCTGAAGGCGGGCCTGCTCGTTCATCAAGGCATCCATTTTGTCAGGATCCTCCAATACGTCCGGATCAGCAAACTTCAAATTTACTTCTTCATAAGCTTTCAGTACATCAACCACTTCCTGTACGCCTTCTTCTACAATTTCCTTAACCGTTTTGGTTGGATCAAGATGTGGTTCCTGCTCCAGATATCCCACGGTATAGCCAGGTGAAAAAACCACTTCTCCCTGGTACGATTTCTCCAAACCGGCTATTATCTTCAGCAGAGTTGATTTACCGGAACCATTCAAACCGATGATGCCGATTTTGGCACCCAGGAAGAATGAAAGTGAGATGTCTTTTAAAACTTGCTTCTGAGGAGGGTATGTTTTACTAACCCGGTACATCGAGAAAATAATCTTCTTATCGTCGCTCATAAATGATAAATTAATTGCTTTAAAACCAAAAGTTGTAAACGAACTATCGAAACGGAAATTTCGGTTAGCAAAAGTAACTGATTTTTGAAATGAATATGGCTACATTTAGTAGCAAATAAAAACTAAAAGAAACAGACTTGAAAATTCTAGTCGTCGATGATAACCCAATCAACCAGAAGTTTGTTCAATACTCACTTCGAAATGCCCATGTGATTGACACGGCAAATGACGGGGAAGAGGCAGTCATGAAAGTTTCTGAAAACAAGTATGATTTAATTATCATGGATTTATGGATGCCCATTATGGATGGTGCCGAAGCCACGTTGCGAATCCGCCAGCTTGAAGTTGAGCGCGGACAAATGACGCCAATCATGGTATTTACGACCAGCAACATGGAAAACGACCGAACCCGTTGCCTGCAATACGGCGCTAACGACTACCTGGTAAAACCGGTACGGGCAGCCACGTTGCAGGAAAAAGTGGCCTGTTATGCCAAATGAGTTTGAACCTGTTTTTTCCTTTCCAATCATAACAATGAAAAAAAGCTGACCATTAGGCCAGCTTTTTTCTTATAAAGAGTTAATCTGTTTATTCAGCTTTGGGTTCATCAGCCTCGGGCGTTTCAGCCTTTGGTTCTTCAACAACTTCAGCTTTCGGTGCTTCAACAACTTCGTCTTTTGCTACAGGAGCAGCGGTAGCAGTTGTTTCTTTTTTGGCACCACCACGACGTGAACGACGTGACTTAGTTTTTGTTTCTTTAGCCGCCAACATATTTTCGTTGAAGTCAACTAGCTCGATGATGCACATTTCGGCATCGTCGCCTAAGCGATTACCCGTTTTCAGGATGCGGGTATAGCCTCCCGGACGATCCGCAACTTTCTCAGCCACATCGCGAAACAACTCTGCTACAGCAGTTTTGCTCTTCAGGTAGCTAAAAACAGTACGACGTGAATGTGTGGTATCATTTTTTGCTTTTGTAATAAGCGGCTCAACATACATCTTCAGTGCTTTGGCTTTGGCCGTTGTTGTGCTGATCCGTTTGTGAAGGATCAACGAATTGGCCATATTGGACAACATCGCCTTACGATGAGCACTTTTTCTTCCCAGATGGTTGATTTTTTTATTGTGTCTCATTTGTGCTTATTCCTTGTCTAATTTATACTTACTAATATCCATTCCGAAAGTCAAATTCATCGCGTCGAGCAGGTCATCCAATTCAGTCAACGACTTTTTACCAAAGTTGCGGAATTTAAGCAAATCGTTGCGGTTATAGGTAACCAATTCGCCTAAGGTTTCCACATCGGCAGCTTTCAAGCAGTTCAGTGCACGCACCGACAGGTCCATGTCCACCAGTTTTGTTTTCAGAAGCTGGCGCATGTGCAGCACTTCTTCGTCGAACTCTTCATTGGCAAATTTCTCGTCCGAATCCAAGGTAATTTTTTCGTCAGAGAACAGCATGAAATGGTAAATCAGGATCTTGGCAGCTTCTTTTAACGCATCTTTTGGATGAATGGAACCATCGGTTTTGATTTCAACGACCAATTTTTCATAGTCGGTTTTTTGCTCCACACGATAGTTCTCGACTGCATACTTCACATTCCGTATAGGTGTAAAGATTGAATCGATCGGAATAATTCCAAACTCAGCATCTACCGGCTTATTTTCAGCGCTGGGGACATAGCCACGTCCTTTGTTAATGGTTATTTCCATTTGCAATTTAACGTCAGCTTCCATGCGGCAAATAACCAGCTCAGGATTCAATACCCGGAAACCGGTCATGTACTTGTTGATGTCGCCAGCCGTAAATTTTTCCTGTCCGGTAATCGTGATAGAAACTTTTTCGCTGTCAAAATCTTCAACTTCGCGTTTGAAACGGATTTGTTTCAAGTTCAGGATGATTTCGGTAACGTCTTCCATCACGCCCTTAACGGTTGCAAATTCGTGATCTACGCCTTCAATTTTAACAGTTGTGATTGCATAGCCCTCCAAAGATGATAACAGGATTCGACGCAGGGCATTACCAATAGTAATACCATAACCAGGCTCCAACGGACGAAATTCGAACTTGCCGAACTTGTCATCGGATTCTACCATTATTACTTTGTCAGGTTTTTGGAACGCTAATATTGCCATAATAATACTGAGTAATTTATTATTTAGAATACAACTCTACGATCAGTTGTTCTTTAATGTTTTCAGGAATTTCTTCCCGTTCAGGGCGATTCAGGAATTTTCCGGTCATCTGAGCGCCATCCCATTCCAACCAAGCGTATTTGTTGTGGCGATGTGAAGTTAACGCACCGGTAACAACTTCCAGCGACTTGGATTTCTCACGAACACCAACCTGGTCGCCCGGGCGGAGTTGGTACGAAGGAATATTCACAATTTCGCCGTTCACCATGATGTGTTTGTGTGTAACCAACTGACGGGCGCCAGCTCTTGAGCGAGCCAGACCAAGTCGGAACACTACGTTATCCAACCTTGACTCAAGCAATTGTAGTAACACTTCACCGGTAATACCTTTCGATGCTGATGCTTTGTGGAACAGATTTGCAAACTGTTTTTCCAGCACACCGTAAGTATATTTTGCTTTTTGTTTTTCCTTTAACTGCAGCCCGTATTCTGATTTTTTACGTCTGCGACTTGCCAACCCGTGAAAACCGGGAGGGTAATTTTTCTTTTCCAGTACTTTGTCCGGTCCGAAAATTGGTTCGCCAAATTTTCGCGCGATTTTTGATTTTGGTCCTCTATATCTAGCCATTATTCTACCAAATTAAAAGATTAAACACGTCTTCTTTTTGCGGGGCGGCAACCGTTGTGTGGCAGCGGGGTCACATCAACAATCTCGTTTACCTGAATGCCCACGCTGTTAATAGCTCGAATAGCAGATTCGCGTCCGTTTCCGGGGCCTTTAACAAAGACTTTTACTTTTCTTAGTCCCAAGTCATATGCAGTTTTTGCACATTCTTCGGAAGCTACCTGGGCGGCGTAAGGCGTATTTTTCTTTGATCCTCTAAATCCTTTTTTACCAGCAGATGACCAGGAGATTACTTCCCCGTTGTTGTTGGTCAATGAGATAATGATATTATTGAATGAGGAATGAATATGCGCCTGGCCGGTAGCTTCAACGATAACAACTCTTTTCTTAGTCGATCCAGTTTTTTTTGCCATAACTTACCAATCAATTATTTAGTGGCTTTTTTCTTATTCGCTACAGTTTTCTTCTTTCCTTTGCGTGTACGGGCATTGTTTTTTGTACTTTGCCCACGAACAGGAAGGCCAATACGGTGACGGATACCCCGGTAGCAACCGATGTCCATCAAACGCTTAATGTTCAACTGGTTTTCAGAGCGAAGTTCACCTTCAACTTTGAAATTATCGCCGATAACTTTACGAATTGCAGCAAATTGGTCATCATTCCAATCCTGCACTTTCATATTTACATCAACGCCAGCTGTTTCGAGGATGTATTTCGCACGGTTCCGGCCGATACCGTAAACATAAGTCAGTGCTACTTCTCCTCTTTTATTATTAGGAATGTCAACTCCAACAATACGAGCCATAAAAAAAAATTTTACAAAGTTAATTAATTATCCTTGACGCTGTTTGAACTTTGGATTCTTTTTATTGATCACGTACAAACGGCCTTTTCTGCGTACTATTTTGCAGTCGGCGCTGCGTTTCTTAATGGATACTCTTACTTTCATTATTTCGTACTTTAATTTTTATATCTAAAAGTAATCCGTCCTTTGGTCAGGTCGTAGGGAGACATCTCCACTTTAACCTTATCGCCGGGCAAGATTTTGATATAATGCATACGCATTTTACCAGAGATGTGTGCCGTAATCACATGCCCGTTTTCAAGTTCTACCCTGAACATCGCATTTGATAGGGCTTCAATGATTGCTCCGTCTTGTTCGATAGAAGGCTGTTTTGCCATATGTTCTTTCTTTTCTATTTATACTGCCGGTATGGTTTCCCATACCGGCATGTGTTATCTCAAATAAAGAGCAGTAAAGATCAAAAATTAGTACATGGCAGCACCACCTCCGGTACGTCCTTTAATCCGGCCCGATTTCATCAGACCATCATAATGGCGCATCAGCAAGTGGCTCTCGATTTGTTGCAGCGTGTCAAGTACTACACCAACCAAAATCAACAGGGAAGTTCCGCCAAAAAAGTAGGCGAACTGGGTGTTGATTCCTGCCATCATCGCAAATGCCGGTAAAATGGTCACAATGCCCAGGAAAATTGATCCTGGAAGCGTGATCCTTGACATGACCGTATCAAGAAATTCGACAGTTTTCTTTCCAGGTTTTACTCCGGGAATAAATCCACCGTTCTTTTTCATGTCTTCGGCCATTTGAACCGGATTTACAGTAATGGCGGTGTAAAAATACGTAAACAAAACGACCAATACAAACTGAGAGAAGTTATACCAAAATCCGGTATGGTTGGACATTGCAGCAGCAAAACCACTCATACTTTCGGAACTGGTAAATCCTGCAAGACTAATTGGAACAAACATGATAGCCTGGGCAAAAATGATAGGCATTACCCCGGCGGCATTAACTTTCAACGGTATATACTGACGCACGCCCCCGTATTGTTTGTTGCCCACAATCCGTTTTGCATATTGAACGGGGATCCGGCGGGTACCTTGTACCAGCAGGATGCTCCCCATGAAAACGAGAAAGAGGAAAACAAACTCGAGCAGGAACATAACCATACCACCACCCTGCTGCTCCAAACGGGAAATAAATTCCGCGAAGACAGAGAAAGGCAGACGGGCAATAATACCGATCATGATAATCAACGAAATACCGTTACCTATTCCTTTATCGGTGATGCGTTCTCCCAACCACATTACAAACATCGACCCGGCAGTTAAAATAATTGTTGATGTTACTTTGAACATCCAGCCGCTAACTGCAAAGGCTTCAGCAGGTAACTGAAAGGTTAAATTGGCGAGGTACGCAGGTGCCTGGAACAATAAAATCAACACGGTCAGATAACGGGTTATCTGGTTGATTTTCCTTCTTCCTGATTCTCCTTCTTTTTGCAACCGCTGAAAATACGGGACGGCTATTCCCATAAGCTGGATTACAATAGAAGCAGAAATGTAAGGCATAATCCCTAAAGCGAAAATGGATGCGTTTGAAAAGGCACCTCCCGAGAACATATCAAGCAACCCCAGCAACCCCTCTGAAGTTTGTTCTTTCAACTGTCCCAATTGTGCGGGATCAATCCCCGGTAAGGCGACATACGATCCTAATCGATAAATTAAAAGAAAAAATAAGGTAATCCCCAAACGGGCTCTTAAATCCTCAATTTTATAGATATTCTTTAGGGTTTCGATAAATTTTTTCATTAGGTTAGAGTATTTCAGTGGTTCCTTCTAATTTTTCGATGGCTTCTTTGGCGCTTTTGGAAAAGGCATGTGCTTTAACATCCAGTTTAAGTGTTAAGGCACCGTCCCCCAAAATTTTCACCCGGTCGTTTTTCGAAGCCAGACCGGCCTCAACCAAAGCTTTCACATCTACAGCTGAAAGGTTTTTGCTTTCAGCTAGTGTTTGAATAGTGCTCAGGTTGATAGCTTTATATTCTACCCTGTTTATGTTTTTGAACCCGAATTTAGGCACAACGCGTTGCAAAGGCATTTGACCACCTTCGAAACCGCGGGTACGGCTATAGCCCGATCTTGACTGGGCACCTTTATGGCCACGTGTTGAAGTGCCGCCACGTCCGGAGCCCTGACCACGACCGATTCGCTTTACCCGTTTTACGGATCCTGCTGCAGGTTTAAGATTATTTAATTCCATAATTTGAATCTTAACAGTTTTAAATTTCTTCAACTTTCACCAAATGTTTCACTTTGCTGACCATCCCCAGGATTTGAGGAGTGGCTTCGTGTTCAACAGTATGGTTCATCTTTTTAATTCCCAGAGCTTCTACTGTTGCTTTCTGGCGCTTATCGGAACCGATTACGCTTTTTACCAATGTAACTTTAATTTTAGCCATAGTTCCTATCCTTTAAAAACTTTTTCCATTGAAACTCCTCTGTGCTGGGCAACGGTATAAGCATCTCTCATTTCGAGCAACGCATTCATAGTAGCCTTCACCAAGTTGTGCGGGTTCGACGATCCTTTTGATTTTGCCAGGATGTCGTGTACCCCAACACTTTCAAGCACGGCGCGCATCGCACCCCCTGCTTTTACCCCGGTACCGTGCGATGCAGGTTTCAGGAATACGTTGGCTCCGCCAAATTTGGCTGTTTGCTCGTGAGGAATTGTACCTTTATTGATCGGGATTTTTACCAGATTCTTTTTAGCGGCATCCACGCCTTTGGCGATGGCAGCAGTTACTTCGCTTGCTTTGCCAAGTCCCCATCCTACAACGCCGTCTTCGTTACCAACTACCACGATTGCAGAAAAGCTGAATGTTCTACCCCCTTTGGTTACTTTGGTGACACGGTTAATAGCAACTAACCTGTCCTTCAGTTCAATGTCTGTCGTTTTGACTTTCTTGATATTTCCTGCCATAATCATTAAAATTTAAGGCCACCTTCACGGGCAGCATCAGCTAATTGTTTTACTCTACCGTGATACAAATAACCATTGCGGTCGAAGACTACGTTGGCAATACCGGCAGCGAGAGCTTTTTGGGCTAATGCTTTACCGACCAGGCCAGCTTTTTCAGTTTTGTTGCCTTCAGCGGCGCTGATTTCTTTATCTAATGAAGAGACGGCCAACAACGTTTTGCCTTCCAGGTCGTTTACCAGTTGGGCATAAATTTGTTTGTTGCTTCTGAAGACGTTCAAGCGTGGTCTTTCAGCGGTTCCGGAAACGATTTTCCGGATTCTCTTTTTAATTCTATATCTTCTTTCTTGTTTCGTTAAAGCCATGGTTTCAAAATTTTACTATTTAGCACCTGCAGATTTACCGGCTTTGCGACGTAACACTTCACCTGCGAACTTCACACCTTTACCTTTGTAAGGCTCCGGAGCGCGGAATGAACGTATTTTTGCCGCAACCTGACCAATAAGTTGTTTATCGCAACTTTTAAGAGTAATGGTTGGGTTACTACGTTTATCGGTTAAGGCTTCAACTTTCACTTCTTGCGGAAGTTCCAGGAACGTGTGGTGAGAATAACCTAAAACGAGGTCCAGCAATTGTCCCTGGTTTTCGGCCCGGTAACCTACGCCGACCAGTTCCAGTTTCACTTCGTAACCTTGCGATACCCCAACAACCATGTTGTGGATCAGCGAACGGTAAAGTCCGTGCAGGGCACGATGTCTTTTCTGCTCGGTTGGGCGCTTAACAAGAACCTGACTGCCTTCAACAGCCACTGCAATCTCGGGATCTACCTGTTGCGAAAGTTCGCCGAGTTTGCCTTTTACTGTAACCAGGTTTTCTGGGCTTACATTAATAGTAACTCCGGCCGGAATTTCGATGGGTAATTTACCTATCCTTGACATTGTTTTTCCTCCTTATTAATAAACGTAACATAAAACTTCTCCACCTACTCCCTGTGTTTGAGCTTCTTTGTCAGTCATAACACCTTTTGATGTAGATAGAATTGCAATTCCCAAGCCGTTTAATACACGAGGAATGTTCTCGCTGTCGCAGTACTGTCTCAAACCTGGTTTACTTACCCGGGTGATTGACTTGATGGCTGGAGTTTTCGTTTCGGGATGATATTTCAGTGCAATTTTGATGCTGCCCTGATAGTTTACATCATCTTCGAATTTATAATTCAGGATGTAACCTTTTTCTTTCAGAATTTTGGTTATTTCCTTTTTTATGTTTGACGCAGGAATATCGACAACGCGGTGTTTGGCTTTTTGGGCATTTCTGATGCGTGTCAAATAATCTGCTATTGGGTCTGTAATTTTGCTCATTACTTTTCGATTAAAGATTTACCAACTAGCTTTTTTAACCCCCGGGATTAATCCGGCCGATGCCATTTCGCGGAAGTTGATCCTGCTAATGCCAAACTGGCGGATGTAACCTTTCGGACGTCCTGTTAATTTGCAACGGTTGTGCATACGTACCTTCGAAGAGTTCTTGGGTAGTTTCTGCAAGCCGATATAGTCACCTTCTGCTTTAAGTTCTGCCCTTTTTTCAGCGTATTTTTCAACAAGTGCTGCCCTTTTTACTTCGCGGGCTTTCATGGATTCTTTTGCCATAGCTTAGTTCTTTTTTACGTTTTTAAAAGGTAAACCTAATTCTTTCAACAAAGCGTAGCCTTCTTCGTCTGTATCAGCAGAAGTTACGAAAGTAATGTTCATACCGTTGATACGGTTAACCTTGTCAATGTTGATTTCAGGAAAAATGATTTGCTCGGGAATCCCCAGCGTGTAGTTGCCCTGACCGTCCATTTTGCTCTCGATTCCTTTGAAGTCGCGGGTACGCGGCAAAGAAACGTTGATTAAACGATCGAGGAATTCATACATACGCTCTTTACGGAGTGTCACACGCACGCCGATCGGCATTTTTTTCCTCAGTTTAAAGTTCGAAATGTCCTTCTTTGATTTGGTTTGGACTGCCTTTTGTCCGACAATCATTGTCATCTCTTCAGTAGCGACTTCAATGATTTTTTTGTCGGCAATTGCAGCTCCAACTCCCTGATTCAGGACAATTTTCTTCAATTTCGGAACCTGCATAACAGATTTATAGTCGAATTCCTTCATCAACGCAGGAATGACTTCTTCCGAATATTTCTTCTTAAGTGTTGGTGTATAAGCCATTACTTAATCTCCTCTCCAGATTTTTTTGAATAACGTACTAATTTACCGTTGTCGCCGAGTTTCCGACCGATGCGTGTTGGTTTTCCGGTTTTGGGATCAACCAGCATCAGGTTAGAAATGTGGATTGGCGCTTCCTTTTCAACGATACCTCCCTGCGGGTTTTCCGCGTTGGGTTTGGTATGTTTTTTTACCATATTAACGCCCTCCACAATTGCTCTGTCTTTGTCACGGATTACTTCCAGGACTTTTCCTTGACGGCCATTGTCATTACCGGCAAGTACGACAACTGTGTCTCCTTTTTTGATATGTAATTTCTTCTGCATTTCGTTTTATTTATGCATTAAAGTACTTCAGGTGCAAGTGAAATGATCTTCATGTTTTTATCACGAAGTTCCCTTGCAACAGGTCCGAAAATACGGGTACCGCGCATTTCGCCGGCGTTGTTGAGCAGCACCACTGCGTTGTCGTCGAAGCGGATGTATGAACCATCCTGGCGGCGAACTTCTTTTTTGGTGCGAACAACAATAGCTTTTGACACAGTTCCTTTTTTCATATCACTACTCGGGATAGCACTTTTTACAGTTACTACCACGACATCGCCCAGTGAGGCATAGCGCTTTCTGGTTCCGCCTAAAACACGGATACAAAGCACTTCCTTTGCACCGCTGTTATCGGCTACTGACATTCTTGATTCCTGCTGTATCATGATTACTTAGCTCTTTCAATAATTTCAACTAATCTCCAACGTTTGCTTTTGCTCAACGGACGAGTTTCCATAATTTTGACAGTATCGCCAACGTTGCAGGTGTTTTGCTCATCGTGAGCGTATAGTCTCGTGGTTTTGTTAACGAATTTCCCGTAGATCGGGTGCTTCTCTTTCAATTTTACAGCTACCACGATGCTTTTGTCCATCTTATCGCTGACAACAACCCCGATACGCTCTTTTCTCAGATTTCTTGTTTCCATTACCTACAAATTATTTCTGATTTTCATTCAATTCCCGTTGACGCAAGACGGTCTTCAGGCGCGCGATATTTCTCCGTGCAACTTGGATTTTCATCGGGTTGTCCAGTGGAGATACGGCATGGTTCAAATTCAGACGTGTCAAGGTTTCGTCTTCCAATTGGATTCTTTCCAGAATTTCCTTGTTTGTCAATTCTTTAATTTCTGATGTCTTCATCATTAATCTTCTTTTTCAGATTCAACATAGTCACGTCGTACAACAAACTTTGTAGTTACCGGCAATTTCTGTGCGGCCAGACGAAGGGCTTCTTTAGCCATTTCGAATGGAACGCCATCGGCTTCAATAATGATTCGGCCGGGGCTTACCGGGGCTACAAACGCTTCAGGAGCACCTTTACCTTTACCCATACGTACTTCGGCGGGTTTTTTGGTAATCGGTTTATCGGGGAAAATACGGATCCAGATTTGACCCTGACGTTGCATGTGGCGGGTTACCGCAACCCTGGCCGCTTCAATTTGGCGACCGGTAATCCAGGCTTCCTCCAACGTCTTTATACCGAAAGATCCGAATGCCAGTTGGTTGCCGCGTTGGGCAATTCCCTTCATTCGTCCCTTTTGGACTCTTCTAAATTTTGTTCTTTTCGGCTGTAACATCCTTTTTCAATTAAAAGGTTTTCGAATTATTTTCTTTTCTTTTTGAAACCGCCGCCTCTTCCACCACGTGGTGCAGCACCACCGGGAGCGTTCGACTTTTGTCCAACGTTGGGAGAGAGGTCACGTTTTCCGTAAACTTCGCCTTTACAGATCCAAACTTTAACACCCAGCAAACCGGTTTTTGTTAAAGCTTCAGCCAAAGCGTAGTCGATATCAGCCCGAAGTGTGTGCAGCGGGGTACGACCGTCTTTGTACATTTCGGAGCGGGCCATTTCGGCGCCGTTCAAACGACCGGAAACCATAATTTTGATTCCCTGGGCGCCCATCCGCATGGTAGAGGCGATAGCCATTTTAACAGCACGACGGTAAGCGATTTTACCTTCGATCTGACGTGCAACATTATTGGCAACGATTCGGGCATCGAGTTCAGGACGTTTAATCTCGAAGATATTGATCTGAACTTCTTTGCTGGTGATCTTTTTGAGTTCCTCTTTCAGCTTGTCAACTTCCTGACCACCTTTTCCAATAATAATACCGGGTCGTGAGGTGTGAACAGTAATCGTGATCAGCTTCAGGGTCCGTTCGATAATGATCTTTGAAATACTTGCTTTTGCCAAACGGGCATTCAGGTATTCGCGGATCTTTGTATCCTCAACCAGCTTGTCACCATAGTCGTTTCCACCGAACCAATTGGAATCCCATCCACGGATAATTCCTAAGCGATTAGCGATTGGATTAACTTTTTGTCCCATGTATTACTATTTATTCGTTATCGTTTTCAACATTTTTACTATCGAGGCACAGCGTAACGTGGTTTGAACGTTTGCGAATCCGGTGTGCGCGGCCTTGCGGGGCGGGACGAAGACGTTTCAGAATACGTCCTGAATCAACAGCAATTGTTTTCACATACAAGTTGCTTTCTTCCAGGCGAGTTCCCTCGTTTTTAGCCTGCCAGTTGGCAATAGCCGACATCAACAGTTTTTCAACTTTTTTGGAAGCATCTTTCGACGAAAATTTCAAGATATCCAGGGCCCGGTTCACTTCCATGCCACGTACCATATCGGCTACCAGCCGCATTTTACGGGGCGAAGTGGGGCAATCTTTCAATACCGCGAAGTATTGTGATTTTTTAGCTTCCTTCAGTTCGTTTGCTTTATTTCTTTTTCTAGCACCCATCGTAAATTCTTTTAATAGTTAATGAGAAACTCATGCCTACCTTTTGTTTCCGGCATGTCCCCTGAATGTTCTTGTAGGTGCAAATTCACCGAGCTTATGGCCAACCATGTTTTCGGTTACATACACGGGGATAAATTTATTCCCGTTATGAACAGCGATGGTATGCCCTACAAAGTCAGGAGAGATTACTGATGCCCTGGCCCAAGTCTTAACGACAGACTTTTTACCTGCTTCATTCAATGCCAAAACTTTCTTTTCGAGTTTGTAGGCAATGAAAGGTCCTTTTTTTAATGAACGACTCATATCCTTCTCCTTTTATTATTTCTTGCGTTTTTCTACAATGTACCTATTGGAAGCTTTTTTCTTGGCACGGGTTTTATAGCCTTTAGCCAACAAGCCTTTGCGTGAGCGCGGGTGTCCACCGGATGAACGACCTTCACCACCACCCATTGGGTGATCAACCGGGTTCATCACAACACCACGTACGCGTGGACGTCTTCCTAACCAACGTGAACGACCGGCCTTACCGGATCTTTCCAGGTTGTGTTCTGTATTTCCAACAGTACCTACGGTAGCTTTACAAGAAACGAGTACCATTCGGGATTCGCCGGAAGGTAATTTTACGATAGCGTATTTTCCTTCTCTTGAGGTCAATTGTGCATAAGTACCTGCACTGCGTGCCATCACGCCCCCTTGTCCAGGGTGAAGTTCAATGTTGTGTACCAATGTACCCAGAGGTATTTCACCAAGTGGGAGGGAATTGCCAATTTCAGGAGCGATGCCTTTACCGCTGAGGACCGTTTGACCTGCAACCAGGCCGTTTGGCGCCAACATATACCGCTTTTCACCATCGGCATACACCAACAGTGCGATACGTGCGGTACGGTTTGGGTCGTACTGAATTGACTCTACACGAGCAGGGATACCATCTTTTTCGCGTTTGAAATCGATCACACGGTATCTCTTTTTGTGCCCACCACCTATATACCTCATTGTCATGCGACCCTGGTTGTTACGACCACCGGATCTTTGCATGGGCTTCAACAATGATTTTTCAGGCGTTGATGCAGTAATCGTATCAAAAGCGCCAATAATTTTGTGCCTTTGACCCGGAGTAACTGGTTTTAATTTTCTTACTGCCATTTTTGTTTATTATATATTACTGTAAAAATCAATTGCATCTCCTTCGGCCAATGTAACAATTGCTTTTTTGTAAGCATTTGTTCTTCCGCTAATGACTCCGCTCTTGGTAAAACGACTTTTGTTTTTACCACCGTAAATCATTGTATTAACAGTAGTTACATTGACATTGTATAATGCTTCGATTGCGCTTTTGATCTGTTGCTTGTTAGCGTCCTTACGAACGACAAAGCCATAACGGTTCAGGGATTCTCCCAGCGCCGTTACTTTCTCTGTTACTATGGGTTTTATTAAAACATTCATTTTTTATCCCCCTAAATCTTAAATTGTTCTTCAACTTTACCGACCGAACTTTCCAGGAAAACAATTTTCTTGGCGTTCATTATCTGATAAGTGCTTAACTCAGAAGCAGTTACGATAGATACGTCCTGTAAATTTCTGGAGGACAAATATATGTTTTTATTTTCGTCCGGTAAAACGAAAAGTGACTTTTTATTAGCGATGTTCAAACTATTGCTAATGGCCATGAACGCTTTTGTTTTCGGCACTTCCAACGTAAAATCTTCAAGAACCAGAATATCGCTTGACAGAGCTTTGTAAGTCAGAGCGGATTTACGGGCCAGTGCTTTCACTTTTTTGTTCAGCTTGAAGCTATAATTTCTGGGGCGAGGGCCAAAAACACGGCCACCACCACGGAACAAAGGAGACTTGATGCTACCTGCACGTGCTCCGCCAGTACCTTTTTGCTTTTTAATTTTTCTGGTACTTCCGGCAACTTCTCCTCTTTCTTTGGCTGCATGGGTCCCTTGACGTTTGTTGGCCAAATACTGTTTAACATCCAGGTAAATGGCATGGTCGTTGGGCTCAACACCGAAGATCAGGTCGCTCAGTACGACTGCTCTTCCGGTTTCTTTTCCGGCGGTATTTAATACTTGTACTTCCATTACTGATAAATGATTACGGTTGAACCTTTAGCTCCCGGCACAGAACCTTTAACAATCAAAAGGTTTGATTCGGGGATAACTTTCAATACCTTCAGGTCTTGAATTGTTTTTTGGGCACCACCGGTGCGTCCGGCCATGCGCATTCCTTTAAATACCCGTGAAGGATACGAAGAAGCACCCAGAGAACCCGGAGCTCTTAAGCGGTTGTGCTGTCCATGTGTAGCATCGCCAACACCACGGAAGTTATAACGCTTTACAACGCCCTGGAAACCTTTTCCTTTGGTTACTCCGGTGATGTCAACCCATCCTGCTTCATCGATTACATCAACAGTAATGGTATCGCCGAGCTTGTGCTCGCCTTCAAAATCACGAAACTCAACAACATGACGCTTTGGTGCAGATCCAGCTTTCTGGAAGTGACCAAATTCAGCTTTGGTGGTGTTTTTTTCTTTCTTGTCACCAAACCCAAGCTGAACAGCTTCATAGCCATCGGTTTCTACCGTCTTCACTTGTGTGATTACACAAGGGCCGGCTTCAATCACAGTGCATGGGATGTTTTTCCCCTCAACACTGAATACGGAAGTCATTCCGATTTTTTTACCGATTAATCCTGTCATTTTTTTGCTTTTTACAGGTTATCAAACTTTAATTTCTACTTCAACGCCACTTGGTAATTCAAGCTTCATTAAGGCGTCAATGGTTTTAGCTGTTGAGCTGTAAATGTCGATCAAACGTTTGTAAGAAGACAACTGGAATTGCTCACGTGATTTTTTGTTCACGAAAGTAGAACGCAAAACCGTGAAAACACGACGATGCGTGGGCAGCGGGATAGGCCCGCTAACCACTGCACCGGTAGTTTTTACAGTCTTAACGATCTTTTCAGCCGACTTGTCAACCAAGTTGTGATCATACGATTTCAGCTTAATTCTGATCTTTTGACTCATAGTGAGATGAAATAAATTATTCTATAATAACTCAACTTTTCCTTTAATCTCTTCAAGCACTTTGATAGCCATCAGACGAGGAACTTCTTCGTAATGCGAGAATTCCATCGACGAGGTAGCACGACCTGAAGACAATGTCCTGAGGGTGGTTACATAACCAAAGATCTCAGCCAGTGGCACAGTGGCTTTAATGACACGTGCACCTGATTTTTCTTCCATACCGGCAACATTACCGCGACGGCGGTTCAGGTCACCGATAATGTCACCCATATATTCTTCCGGAGTGACGATCTCTGCCTTCATAATAGGCTCAAGCAGTTTTGGGCCTGCTTTTGAGGCAGCGCTTTTGAACGCCTGGCGGGCACAAATTTCGAATGACAGCTGATCGGAGTCAACCGCGTGGAACGAACCATCCAGCAATTCAACCTTCAGGCTATCCAGCTGGAACCCGGCCAACGGACCATTCATCATAGCGGTTTCGAAACCTTTTTGTACCGGCGGAATGAATTCTCTCGGGATACGTCCACCTTTCACGCTGTCGATAAAAGTCAATCCTTCTTTGCCATCTTCGGCCGGACTAACTTTAACAATGATATCAGCAAACTTACCGCGTCCACCCGACTGCTTCTTGAACACTTCGCGCAATTCAACAGTCTGGCTAATGGCTTCTTTGTACGCAACCTGAGGTTTACCCTGGTTACATTCCACCTTAAACTCACGTTTCAAACGGTCGATAATGATTTCCAGGTGAAGCTCGCCCATCCCGCGGATTACGGTCTGGCCGGATTCTTCGTCGGTATGAACCTTGAACGTCGGGTCTTCTTCGGCCAATTTAGCCAAGCCCATACCCAATTTATCAAGGTCTTTTTGAGTTTTTGGCTCAACAGCAATACCGATCACAGGTTCCGGGAAGTCCATGCTTTCCAGGGTAACCGGATGGTCGATATCTGCCAGCGTATCGCCGGTGCGGATGTCTTTGAAACCTACAGCGGCACAAATGTCACCAGCTTCAATCACATCTTTCGGGTTTTGCTTGTTTGAGTGCATCTGGAACAAACGCGAGATACGTTCTTTTTTTCCGGTCCGTGAATTATATACGGTTGAACCAGCTTCGAGTTTACCGGAGTAAACACGGATGAAGCAAAGACGACCAACATAAGGGTCGGTTGCAATTTTGAATGCCAGCGCAGTCAACGGTTGTTCAACATCAGCGTGACGAATCACATCATCACCCGATTTCGGATCAACACCTTTGATCTCGCCTTTGTCCAACGGGCTCGGCAAGAACTCGCATACGGCATCCAACAAACGTTGTACGCCTTTATTTTTAAAAGCAGAACCACACATCATCGGAACAATAATTCCTTCGATAGTAGCTTTGCGAATCACAGAGATCAGCTCTTCAGGCTTGATGGTTTCCGGAGCTTCAAAGAAACGCTCCAGCAATTCGTCGTCCAAAACAGCAACAGCTTCCACCAACTGGGCGCGGTACTCGTTGGCTTGTTCAACCATGTCAGCAGGAATTTCTTCCAAGGCGTAGGTTGTACCCAAGGTAGCATCGTCGTACCAGCGTACAGCTTTCATTTCGATCAGGTCGATAACCCCTTCGAATTTTTCTTCGGCGCCGATTGGAATCTGAATAGGCATTGGGTTAGCACCCAATTTCTCGCGAACCTGATTTACTACATCATAAAAATCGGCACCCGAACGGTCCATTTTGTTTACGAAACCAATACGTGGTACGCCGTATTTTTCGGCTTGACGCCAAACAGTTTCCGATTGTGCTTCAACACCACCAACAGCGCAGAACAGTGCTACAGCACCATCCAGGATACGGAGAGAACGCTCAACCTCAACCGTGAAGTCAACGTGTCCCGGAGTATCGATGATGTTAACCTGGTGTTGGATATCATTGTAGGTCCAAAAAGTAGTAGTTGCAGCCGAAGTAATGGTAATACCACGTTCCTGCTCTTGCTCCATCCAGTCCATGGTAGCAGCACCATCATGTACTTCCCCAATACGGTGAGTCAGACCTGTATAATACAAGATCCGCTCAGTCGTTGTTGTTTTCCCGGCATCGATGTGGGCCATGATGCCGATATTCCTTACATATTTTAGATCTCTAGCCATGTTTACCAATTATTCTAATCCTGATTAAACTATAAAAACCAAATTCCCGTTTAGAAACGGAAATGGGCAAAAGCACGGTTTGCTTCGGCCATACGGTGTGTTTCCTCTTTTCTCTTGAAGGCGCCACCTTCTTCATTAAAAGCAGCCTGGATTTCGGCAGCCAACTTATCAGCCATAGATTTTCCTGAACGTTTGCGGGCAAACAGGATCAGATTTTTGATTGAGATAGAGACTTTTCTTTCCGGACGGATTTCCATTGGAACCTGGAAGTTAGCACCCCCAACACGGCGGCTTTTCACCTCAACGGCAGGAGTTACATTTTCCAATGCTTTCTTCCAAACATCAAGCGGAGTTAATTCTTCATTTTTCAAACGACCACCCAGCAATTCAAGGGCATCGTAGAAAATACCATAGGCGATGGATTTTTTTCCATCCACCATCAGGTCATTTACAAATCGAGTAACAAGAACGTCGTTAAATTTAGGATCGGGCAAAATGATCCTCTTCTTTGGTTTTGATTTTCTCATCGTTATTTCCTTTAGTGTTATTTGAATTGGTTGTGACTAATTGAGCTTCAGTTCACCCGGCCACTGCCTGGATCATTTACTCAACCAAACCACTAAAAACTCAACTATTTTTTCTTGGCTGCTCCAGCTTTACCTTTTTTAGTGCCGTATTTTGAACGTCTTTGTGTGCGTCCTTCTACACCGGCAGTGTCCAAAGCACCGCGAATTAAGTGGTAACGTACCCCTGGCAGGTCTTTTACCCTACCACCACGTACCAATACAATAGAGTGTTCCTGAAGGTTGTGACCTTCTCCCGGAATGTAGGCATTCACTTCTTTGCCGTTTGTCAACCGCACACGTGCTACTTTACGCATAGCCGAGTTTGGTTTTTTAGGAGTTGTGGTGTAAACACGTACACAAACACCCCTTCTCTGCGGGCAAGAATCTAAAGCAGGAGACTTACTCTTATCTACTTTTGATTGTCTCCCTTTTCTAACTAACTGCTGAATCGTTGGCATACAACTATTTTAATTTTAGTAAAAGTTTCTGTAAAATGGACTGCAAAGGTATTGATTTTTCAGCAAATACAATTGCGTTCCACGTCCGTTTTCGATGGAATCCTCCAAAAACGGCAGGCAAAAGTACTAATTTTCAACAAAGAACAATAGCTTTCCTTGTTGTTTTTTCCTTTTTTTTGAAAATTTCAGATTGGGAATCAGGCTAATCCAGCAGTTTGTCTTTGAAAAGCGACTTTACCGGATTAAAGAAACGCTGGATCAGACGCAGGTCTTCAGTGACTATTTCAACATCGCCCTTCATTTCCTGGCTGAACGTAAGCGACAAGTTGTAATTTGTCTTCAGGTCTAGCGGCAATTCTATTTCGGCGACATAATTATCGTTGGTTGGAACCAGCGAAATCGACTTTACCGAGCCGCGTACCATCCCGTACTCCATGTAAGGGAAGTTATCGAAGCGGATGTTGACACGCTGACCGGGCTTTACTTTTCCAGCACCACGCAAGGGGAGGCTCACCCGGCCGATGATTTTGCTTTCGCGTTCGGGGACCACCGTAAAAACCACGTCACCACTGCTTACCTGTTGGTTTCGGCTCCAAAAGTTGGTAAAGGTCACGTTTCCGTCAATCGGTGTTTCGAGCACAAACGCTTTTTGCCAATATTCGAGGCGGCTTTTCAATACGTTCATCGACTCGATCAGCTCAGTCTGCAGTTTACGTTTTTGGTCCTCAAATTCCTTCTCCGTACCGATCACTTCCTGTTCCAGTTCGATAATTTCCTTTTGAGTTTGGGCCAGGTTGGTACGCGCCCCGTTAAAGGCATATTTCTTCTGCAACAAGGCCGATTCCGAATTCTTATAATCGATCAGCGACAATACCTCTTTCCGGTACAAGACGGAATCGCGCCGGAACTGCTCCAGGGCTATCTGAAATTCGTTTTCCAATATCTGGCGCTGGCTCCACAGCCGGTCGTAATACACGCGTTGCATGTGCACTTGTTCTTTCAGCGAGGCTACTTTTTGCGGATAATACCTCAGCCGGATGAAGCTGATGTAATTATTATATAGGCGCAGAAAGGACGAAAAATCGGACTGAATGTCGCCCAGCCGGTAATCGGGAACTATCACCTTATAATATATGGTATCGAAAGTCGTTAAAAAACGGTCGGCATCGGCAAGGTCGTTCCTAAGTTGAAGGACATCTTCATGATTGGCTGTATTCTCAAGAATGGCGATGATTTGTCCTTTTGCAACAACATCTTTATCCTGAACAAAGAGCTGGTCAATCCGTCCGGTAGTGCGGGCCACAATGTGGGCCGGCGGGTTTTCGGAAAGCACCACTACCCGCGCCCGGATGATATCGGGATAATGAAACAGCCAGCTGCCCAGCAGCAAAAGCAAAACAAAAGCAAGAATGAGAGTCATCCCACTACGCTGCAACCACGATGGCGACTTCCCGATGATCTCCTGCACCTCGTCACTTCTGATTTCTATGTTGTCGTTTTGCGGCATGTTGGACGCAGATTTAGATGATTGATTATGACTTTCATACCAGAACACTGATAACGCTGATTAAAAGAATTTACGCTGATTGGAATATATTTTCCTCTTAAACCCAGGATGCTTCCCAAAATTCAATAAAAACCCCAATTCAATTTTTGTAGCTTTCAGATAATTCAGAAGTTGATATTCATGGTTTTCACAAATATTCTCGGCTGCTTTCAATTCCAAAATGATCATATCTTCTACTATGATATCAGCAAAATACTCTCCAACAGGAACTTCATCGTAATAAACTGTTATTGGCCTTTGGCTTTCACATTCCACTCCTTGCGTTCTCAATTCCAGCAACAACGCATTCTCATAGACTTTTTCCAAAAAACCATATCCGAGCCTGTTATAAACCTTATAAAATGACTTTAAGATCAAATCTGTCAGTTCCTCATGTGGCAACATATCCGAAAAATTAATGAAATCCGTGTTATCTGCGTTCTATATCTGTCAATTCCCCAGTTCTAATTGGTTTTTCACTAAGTTATAATAAGCGCCTCGTTTCGCAGTCAACTCTTCGTGGGTTCCCAGCTCAACGATCTCACCGCGGTCTAGCACCACAATCTGGTCGGCATGTTTCACGGTGCTCAGCCGGTGAGCCACCACCACCACGGTTTTTCCTTCGTACACCTTATTCAGGTTTTCCATGATCACTTTTTCGTTGTTGGCGTCGAGCGCATTGGTTGCCTCATCAAAGAACAGGTACTCCGGGTCTTTGTAAATCACCCGGGCAATCAGGATCCGCTGCTTCTGTCCCTGGCTCAGGCCATGCCCGTCCTGCCCGATTTTGGTGTTGAACCCCAGCGGCAAGCTTTCAACAAATTCGAGTATGTTGGCCGTTTTCGCCGCGAACAACAACCGCTCCTTATCCAGACGTTCAGCGCCAACGGCAATATTGTTGGCAATGGTATCCGAAAAGATGAACCCGTCCTGCATCACCGCGCCCACTTTGGTGCGCCACCATTGCTGCGAGAAATTTTGCAGGTCGGTGTCTCCCACACGCACTTTGCCCTGCACAGGCGGATAAAAGCCCAGCAACAATTTCACAAGCGTAGTTTTTCCGCTTCCGCTGGTGCCCACAATGGCTGTCAGCTTCCGCTCGGGAACCGTCAGGCTAATCTGGTTGAGTACTTTGGGCGAATGGGGCCCTTCGTATTGAAAAACCAACTCCTGCACTTGCAGCGATTTATTCGAAGGAAGCGTATTCAGCAACGGCTTGCCTTTCACCTCTTCATCGTCCTGCTTATGGATTTCGCCCAGCCGTTCCAGGCTCATCTTGGCATCCTGCGCCAGGTGCATAAAGTTGATCATCTCGTTGAGCGGGCCGTTTAGCTGACCGATGATGTATTGCACGGCCAGCATCATACCCAGCGTCATGTCGCCGTTCAACACGGCCATCGCGGCTATAACGGTGATGATGATGTTTTTTGTTTGGTTGATGAACACCGAGCCGGCCTGCTGGTATTGGTCGATGGCCAGGTTTTCCACGTTCACCCGGAACAGGCGGGCCTGGATACGCTCCCACTCCCAGCGTTTCTGCTTTTCGTAATTATTCAGCTTGATTTCCTGCATCCCGGTAATCAACTGGATGAGCATGCTTTGGTTTTCGGACAGTTGGGAGAATTTCTTATAATCGAGCTGCCGTCTTTTTTTCATGAAAACGAACACCCAAACCACGTAGGCCGCCGACCCCAGCAAAAAGACAAACAGGATTTTCCAGCTGTACAGCGCCAGCACAATCCCGAAAACCAGCAGGTTGAAAACCGAAAAGAGGATGTTCAGCGTCTGGGTGGTGAGGAAACGCTCGATGCGCCGGTGGTCCTGGATGCGCTGCATCAGGTCGCCGATCATTTTGGTATCGAAGAAACCAATGGGCAACCGCATCAGCTTGATCAGGAAATCGGAGATGATGGAAATATTGATGCGGGTGGAGATGTGCAGCAAGATCCACGAACGGATAAAGTCGATGGACGTTTGGCCGATGAACAACACCAGCTGGGCCACCAGCACCAGGTAAATAAAGCCCACGTCCTGATTGTTGATCCCCACATCCACCAAACTCTGGGTGAGAAAGGGGAAGATCAGCTGAATGATGCTGGCTGCCAAAAAGCCCAGCAATAACTGGGAAACCAACCGCCGGTGCGGGCGCACGTAGCGCCACAAAAACGAAAAGCCGGAGTGGTCGGTTTTCTCATCGTCGCGCTCGTAAAAGGCCGGGGTGGGTTGCAGCAACAGGCAGATGCCTTTCAGTTCGCCGTTTTTCACCGTGGCCAGCCAGTGCTTTTTAAACTCCTCGTCGGTGTATTTCACCAGCCCGAAAGCCGGGTCGGCCACATACACGTTCCCTTTGCGCGCCTCGTACACCACCACAAAGTGGTTTTGATCCCAGTGCACCACACAGGGTTTGGGGACATCTTTCACCAGCTGTTCAAACGTTACCTTGGTTCCCAGGCTCCGCATCCCGATGGCCTCGGCAGCATCGCTGATCCCGAGCAGCGAAACCCCTTCGCGCGAGATGTGCGATTGCTCGCGCAGGTAATCCAGGTTGATGGTTTTCCCGTAGAATTTTGCGATCATCCGCAGGCAGGTGGGCCCACAGTCCATCGCGTCGGGTTGCTTGAAGTACGGAAAACGGGACATAGTGCAAGTTTATGCTCCTAAAAATAAGGCGAATTCGGCCCCGAAACACGGCGCCACCCAATAAGTTATCCACAATGGGCCGTTAATAGTTACTGCGGGGATGCAAACAAGTGGCAGAAATAGGTCTTGAGTAGCTGTACAGGGATGACCGTTTTTGAAATTCACCAGGTGACTTCGAGTCACCAGGTGAATAAGAGGCCCTGTCCTCCCTCGTCACCGCTTTGCTAAGACGAGGGAGAGTTGAATTTTCAAGGTTGAAATCAGGAGCAAATCCGTTAACCTTTTGTACAACCTTTGGCTATTGACAAACGTTCAAAGACATGGTGCTTCCGCCAAAAACAGATCTAAATCCCGGGAACTAAAATCTGAAAATATGAAACTTAAAAGCTTGAATCAACTAACAAGAATTTTTCTGATTTTGTTGACGATCGGATTATTTCATTCGTGCGAGTCAACTATTGAAGAAGAAATCGGCACCGACGCAGCCTTGAACTTAAAATCTGCCAGTACAAACGCAAAAAGTTACATCGTCCAAATTGACGATCAGGAGTTGAACCTTCAACTTGAAAGTGAAAAAGCTTATCAAAAAAGGACCGAAAAGGTTCAGGCAGTTATTGCCAAAATTATGAAGCGAAACGGAATTGCAGACGGAGAGCTTGGTTTTGTTTATTCAACGGCAATCACCGGTTTCTCTGTTAAGTTGCCACCTGGACAACTAAAAAAGCTGGAGGCTGATTTTGCCGTTAAGCATATTGAGGAAGACCAGGTGATTACATTGGGGCCGATTCAAACCTACAAAGTAAAACCCCCGACGCCTCCTGCCCAAGTTGTTCCCTGGGGAATTACCCGCGTTGGAGGCGGTGTGAGCGGTAATTTCGCAACGGCCTGGGTGATCGATTCCGGAATTGACCTCGACCACCCGGACCTGAATGTGGATGCTTCGGGCGGAGCGAACTTTTCGACCGACAAAACCCTGGACGACCTGAACGGGCACGGCACACACGTTGCCGGTACCATTGCTGCACTTAACAACACAGTTGGCGCAATTGGAGTGGCCCCCGGTGCTAAAGTCGTTCCGGTAAAAGTGCTGAACAGACGAGGCAGTGGAAGTTATTCAGCTGTAATTGCGGGTGTCGATTTTGTTGCCGCTCATGGAACATCCGGTGATGTTGCCAACATGAGCCTGGGCGGTCCTACATCCACTTTACTGGACCAGGCCGTTCTGAATGCGTCTGCCCTTGTCAAGTTTTCGCTTGCTGCCGGAAACGAGGCGGATGATGCTGCTAATTATTCACCAGCCCGGGTAAACGGGACGAATATTTACACCATCTCGGCCATGGATAAAACCGATGTATTTGCGTATTTCTCCAACTACGGAAATCCGCCGGTAGATTATTGCGCTCCCGGTGTTAGTATTTATTCAACCTATAAAGGTGGAGGATATGCTACCTTAAGCGGGACTTCTATGGCGGCTCCCCATGTTGCCGGACTGTTACTGCTGGGAACCATTCACCAGGACGGTTTTGTTATCGACGACCCGGATGAAATTGCCGATCCGATCGCGCATAAATAAGTCACAAGCAAACCGCCTGACCCCTTGTTTGAACGAAGCGAACAAGGGGTTTGCTTTTTTCTTATTCCAGCATTACGCGTTTACAAAAGCCCTGAAAAGGCGCGAGCAGAGTTATTATTGAAACCTGATTTGCGTACAAATTGTCATCCCCTCTTTGTCGTTAAAAACGACAACCAGCGTCCCCCTCGTTATCGCTTCGCTAAGACGATGGGGAGTTGGGCTCATTAGGGTTGTAATTCGGAAGAGCATGGGTTTGCAAGCAACGCTTGATTAGAGGCTAAGTGTTTTTTTTGATTCTATCATTTATTGTCGCAAATAATTCCTCTATACTACAATCTAACCAATTAGATGTCAAGCTCACAGGTGTTTTATGTGAAACATTATTCATTTTTAAAAGAAATCGTCTCAACCGATTGGATTTTGTCATAAACTGATCTGGATTCTTGACAAATATTAGCAGGAATGCTCCTCCTCTAATCTGACTATAAATTTTTAATCCTCTAATTTGATTCCAAGGAACAAACTGTCCACGATTAGGTCCGATATTAATTTGAATTCCTGTGTCATTAAGAATTAAGCCCTGATTGCTGTCAACCAATTTATTGAGAGAGGAAATACAACCTAGACCAAATGAAATTATTAAGGTGGAGATGCCAACAATTAAGTAGGTTCTATTAAAACCGTCAGACAGCAATACAACTTTATACATCGTCCAAAGGCAAACTGTCAATAATCCGGTCGTTATCGAAGTTTGCACGAGTACTTTAGTTTTACTAACCTTTATTCTTATCTCACCATTGTCTATATCCATTTTTTTCTGTGGTGATAAAAATCAAAATTCCTTTTTATGTCATGTTTCTCGCGAACCGCTGTCGCAGTAAAATGGTGCATAACGGTTGGTACATGTTGTCGGGGCGGATTTAGGAGAGCGTTCCTGTCCGAAGGACATGGAACTGCGATGCGAGAACCCGTAGTTGGCGTACCACCGAACCCCGCCCTGCAATATGTACTGTGTTCGCTGAATTTTATTTATTTAAATATCGTTCCATTTTCATATCCACTGGTTCTTCGATTCTTAAAATATAAATAGTCGCCCACAAACGGTTTTTAGGGATATTGAAATCAAATTTATTATGATTGTCAGGAAAATAGACTGCTATACTAGCTGGAAGGTCTCCTGCAACTTCAATGCTTTCATGAAGCGACTTAAAGAATTCGTCTGTATCTCCAAGTTTTTTCAAATAGTCCATATAGTTTCCAACAGGTCTTAATTTAAGAGCTTTAAAATTTTCAAGGTCTCTATAAATTGTGTCTTGGAATTTCACCATTTTTACATTTGTACTAATGCGCCAAATGTCATTATACGCAGTGGTATCCATTTTTTCTAAAAAATCATACTTGTCTTTTTCGCTGAATGGAACTAAAAATTTAGAACTATCTTTTATCATTTGAGACATTAATTCAAAGAATTGATGATAGGCTTCATTTATATCTGCCTCGTTTGTTTTGGCTAAAACCATTTTGTCAACATAGTCAACCATTGACTCTAAGCTATTTATCTCGTTTTTAGTAAATGCTTCGGTCAGCAATTTATCTGTTGTCAAGTCAAGTCGGTCTTGACATGAAAACATTATTAATGTCAAAGTAAGTAATAAAAAAGGTCTAAGATTTCTCATTGTGGACTGGTTTTAATTTTGCGCATAACGGTAAGTATATGGCAAGTAGGCGATTGCGGGCTTCAAACCTATCAAACCGTTACAATATTGAAGCGGGCTACAAACCTTGAATTTACTACTATCCCGCCTATTTTGTATATACATTGTTGTGCCGACGTGCTTTTTTGCTTTAAACTATTTATGTATTTTTCCAGCATTGTATAACCATCCGAGTCTAATATGTTTCTGTCATCAGGATTTTCTTTGTCTAATCCATTTTTTTCTTCCCAATTATCAGGCATTCCGTCATGGTCTGTATCAATTGGGGCTGACAAACTATTAAGTATCGGCCAACCTTCAACATCATTCTGAGTATCAATTATACCACAAACTTTGGTGGAATCAGATACTTGATTTTCAACCTTATAACTTTTACCCTCAAATGTTGCATAACCTCCTCTCGCTTCGTCAATGATTCGAGAATCAATTTTGTCTCTTTTTGGTAAAATTGCTCCTGCATTATCAAGAACAATTGTGAAGGCATCTTGTGCTTTTTGTTGATTAATTGGCATAGATAGCCAAGGCTCATTAAGCCTTATTTTTTCAAATGGGATTTTGGTTTGTACACCTCCATTCCAATTATCAATGGAAACAGCTTCATTTCCTTCTACATAATTATCGGCTATATACCATTTACCAAAATCAGTTTCATTTCTAACCGATGGATTTGCAATTCTATGCATTGTTTCGCCTGGTTTTGTTGCCGGGCCAGGTTTGTAATAGTTGCCAATAATATTAAAAATAGAAAAATCCATTTTGTCGCCACCAACCTGTTTGCTTTCGCCACCATACAAACTTTGATAACCCCAATTATAAATTACATTGTTTCTATAATCGGTATAACCGGCACCGGATGCCATGCGGGGATTACGACTTGAATGATGAGCCAACAGGTTATGGTGATAAGTTCCATGATTACTACCCCAAATTCCGCCAAATCCGTGTGACCCCTTAACATGATTTGAATGGCTCATGCTTTCCGAAATAATGCACCACTGAACAGTTATGCTATCACACAAATAAATCGACATACATTCATCAACACTCCAACTTGTCGAAACATGGTCTAAAATGATATGTTTGGTAAAACGACTTGATATTGCATCATAATCTTTGCCTGATTCATCTCCCAGTCTTACTCTGATATATCTGATAATTACATGGTCAGCTCCAATATTTATGGGATGCTTCCTAATGCAAATACCATCTCCAGGTGCCGTTTGTCCTGCTATAGTAATATACGGGTGTTTGATACTTAAAGGACTATCAAGAATTATTGTCCCTGATACCCTAAAAACAACAGTCCGAGGTTCTAAAGCTTCAATAGCTTCCCTTAAACTTCCTTTTCCACTATCGTTTAAATTAGTCACCTCGTAAACTACTCCTCCACGACCACCTTTTGAATATTTTCCATATCCTTCAGCAGTAGGGAAGGCTAATTGTTGAGACCATGAATTTATAATAGTCAATGTGATAATCAGTCCTGTTAAAATTAAGTTTCTCATTTTATCAAGTTTATCTGTTGTGATGTTCTCGTAGCATGCGGCACAACTCTGTTGTCTGTACCCCAAAAGCTATCTTATATTTCCGCTACGGGGGTGATCTGTGTAACTTTTATATTTTTCGCTCCCCAATTTACAAAACATATTCAACATACATCTTAAAACGCCGGGAAATTGAAAAGGGACGGCGTGGGAGTTGTCCCAAAGGCAAAAAAAACAGAAAAGGAAGGCGTGGGAGTTGTCCCAAAGGCAGAAAAATCAAAAAGGGAAGCTTTGGGAGTTGTCCCACGCGAAGAACGGAACGAATTTGTTGCTTTGGGAGTTGTCCCAAGCCTCCGGCAAACGAAAAGTCTGCTTTTGGGAGTTCTCCCACGATTCAGTTAATTCTACTTTGACAGATTAAAAAAGAATCTCGATTTTTCTCCTGTTTTACCCCTGTC